>NZ_CP025583.1:364722-686944 GCF_002865605.1 Paracoccus jeotgali | reverse complement strand
GTACAGCGGATCGTTGCTGCCGCCGCCATATTCGCTGCGGTAGGTGGTGCGGAAGCGCGCGATGGCGTCCTCGTCCAGGATCACCTCGGACATCGGGACCAGTTCCAGCCGGTCAAGACTGCCGGCGCTGCGCTGCGTGACGGGATCGAAACGCCGCGCCGATTCCAGCACGTCGCCGAACAGGTCCAGCCGGATCGGTCCCTGCGGCCCCGGCGGCCACAGGTCGATGATGCCGCCCCGGATCGCGTAATCGCCGGGCTCGGTCACCGTCGGCGCCTGCGCGAACCCCATCCGCGCCAGCCATGCCCGCAGGCCCGCATCGTCGATCCGGCTGCCGGGGCGGGCGGTAAAGGTGGCGTCCTTCAGCGCCGCGCGCGGCGGCACGCGCTGGATCGCCGCGTTCATCGTGGTCAGCAGCACAAAGCGGCTGGGCACCGCGCCATGCGCCAGCGCCGACAGCGTGGCCATGCGCGCGGCCATGACATCGGCGGCGGGCGAGACGCGGTCATAGGGCGTCGTGTCCCAGGCGGGGAAATGCAGCACCGGCAGGTCGGGCGCGAAAAAGCGCAGCCCCTCGCGCATGGCCTCGGCCCGGCGGTCGTCGCGGGCGATGTGGATGACCGGCCCGCGCGCCGCCTCGCGCGCCAGAAGGGCCGCGTCATAGCCCTCGGGGGCGCCGGAAAGTGTGATGATGTCAGCCATGGGGGACAGATAGCCTGCAGAGGGTCGGGGTCAAGGTCACACCCCGTAAGGGTGCAGCAGGATCCAGCGCATCGCCCACAGCCCGGTAAAGATCACCGCCACCAGCGAGATCAGCGTCTGCGCGATCCGGTAACGGTTGATCCGCTGCATGGCGTCGGTTGCGGCGCGCGGCGCGGGCTGGCCCAGCTCGGCCGCGCGCAGGATCCAGTGCAACTGCCCCGCCAGCCGCAGCCGCAGCCCCAGCAGCACCGCCTGCGGGATCAGCAGCAGCGACAGCGCCTGTGCCATCTCGAGGCCGCCGGCAAAGCCCAGCCCCGCCAGCACGCTGAGGCCAAAGGGCAGCGCCGCCGCCAGCGCCAGCCCCATGCGCGGCGAAACCCGCCAGCGCGGCACGTTCAGCGACATCCAGTCCAGCAGCGCCAGCACCTGCGGCGTTTCCAGCCCCGGCGCGCGGCGCAGGCTGCGCCCGGCATCCATCAGGATATCGGCGGGGATGCCCAGCACGCGCCGTCCGCCAAAGCTCCACACCACGGCCAGCACCAGCCAGAACCAGGCCGAGCCGAAGGACCGCGCATCGAGGATCTGAAGGAGACTGTTGGGAAACACGCGGTCTTGCCTGCTTGTCGGGGCGTGGCCGTGACCTTAGAACAGGGCCAACCCAAGGAAAAGCCGAAAGCATAGCCATGTCCCATGATGCCCCGATGTCCCCGATCGCCCCGTTTCCGATGTCGCGCCCGCGCCGTCTGCGCCGCACGCCGGGGCTGCGGGCGATGGTGGCGGAAACCGCGCTTTCCGCCGACAACCTGATCTGGCCGGTCTTCGTGACCGAGGTCGCGGGCGCGGATATCGAGATCCCGTCCATGCCCGGCGTCACCCGTTTCACCGTCGACAGCGTCAAGGCCGCCGCCGAACGCGCCGCGCGTCTGGGCATCCCGGCGATCTGCGTCTTTCCCCACTCGGATCAAGAGGGCAAGACCGACAGCTGCGAACGGGCCTGGGACCCCGACAATATCGGCAACCGCGCCATCCGCGCGATCAAGGAAGCGGTGCCCGATCTGATGGTGATGACCGACATCGCGCTCGACCCCTATAACGCCAATGGCCATGACGGGCTGGTGCGCGACGGCGAGATCGTGAATGACGAAACCGTCGAATGTCTGGTTCGCATGGGTCTGGCGCAGGCCGAGGCCGGGGCCGACATCCTTGGCCCCTCGGACATGATGGATGGCCGCATCGGGGCGCTGCGGGCGGCGCTGGAACAGAACGGCCACAGCAATGTGGCGATCATGTCCTATGCCGCCAAATATGCCTCGGGGTTCTACGGGCCGTTTCGCGATGCGGTGGGCGCCGGGGCGCGGCTGGTGGGCGACAAGAAGACCTATCAGATCGACCCCGCCAACCGCGACGAGGCGATGCGCTGCGTCGCCCGCGATCTGGCCGAAGGCGCGGATATGGTGATGGTCAAGCCGGGGATGCCCTATCTGGACATCTGCCGCATGGTGCGCGACCGCTTTGCCGCGCCGACATTCGCCTATCAGGTCAGCGGCGAATATGCGATGCTGGAAGGCGCGATCCGTCAGGGCTGGCTGTCGCGCGACGTGGTGGTGGAAGGCCTGCTGGCCTTCCGCCGGGCGGGCTGCGACGGCATCCTCAGCTACTTTGCGCCGGATGTCGCCGAAGCTCTGGCGACGACGGCGGGACGCGGGTAAACTGGGGACGGATCGGGGGAAGATGATGGCACAGCACAAGCTATGGTCGCGGCGGGCCTGTCTGGTGGGGCTGGGGGCGTTCGCCCTTGTCGCCTGCAATAACGGGCTGGGAACGAACGCGACCGACGCGCTGGAAGGGCGCGTCAACGCGACCCTGAACGAGCTTTTCGCCACCTATCCCAACGCCCGGCCGCTGGTCGAGAACGCGCAGGGCGTGCTGGTCATGCCGGTGATGACGCAGGCCGGTTTCGGCGTCGGCGGCGCCTATGGCGAGGGCGCGCTGCGGGTGCAGGGGCGGACGGTCGATTACTATTCCGCCGCGCAGGCCTCGGTGGGCTTTCAGGCGGGCGCGCGGCAATTCGCCCATGTGCTGGTCTTCCAGACCGAGCAGGCGCTGGCCGATTTCCGCGCCGCACCGGGCTGGGTCGCGGGCGCGGGCGCCTTCTATGCCCTGCCGAAAGAGGGCATGGCCTATGGCACCGACACCGTCACCCGCGGGCATCCGGTGGTCGCGATGATCTTTGGCCAGACCGGCGTCATGGCGGGCGCGGCGATCGAGGGGACGAAATACACCCGCATCATTCCGTCCGCGCTGCCCGGCCAGTAAGCGGGCTTGGGAATTAAAAAAAGCCGCGTCCCGTGACGCGGCTTTTTTCATATCCGAAGGCGGCGCGGATCAGCCGCCGGCGATGATGCGGACATAGTTCCGCGTCTCGCGATAGGGCGGGATGCCGCCATATTTCTGCACCGCGCCCGGCCCGGCATTATAGGCCGCCAGCGCCAGCCGCCAATCGCCGAACTGGTTGTACATCATGCGCAGATAACGCGCCCCGCCTTCCAGATTCTGGTGCGGGTCGTTGGCGTTCACGCCCAGACGCGCCGCCGTGCCGGGCATCAGCTGCGCCAGCCCCATCGCGCCCTTGTGCGACCGCGCGCCGGGATTCCACCGCGACTCCTGGTTCACCAGCCGCAGGAACAGCGCCTCGGGGATGCCGTATTTCCGCGCCATCGCCTGCGCGTGCGGGATATAGGCCGAGTTGCGGCCCGAATAGGATTTCGTCGAGATCGTCGGCGAAAGCTCCAGCGTGGTCACGTTGACCACCTGCCGCCCCGTCGGCCGCAGCCGCTTGGACTGCCGGTATTGCGAGGCGAGCCGCGAATCCATCAGCTGCTTCTGACGATCGAACTGCGCGCTGCGGTTGCGTTCCGACACGCGCTTGAGGTTCAGGCCTTCCGCTGCGGCCGGCACCGTCTGCAGTCCGGTTCCCAGAACCCCCGCAACCAGCACCACGCGCATCGCAAAGCCAAGGCTTTTCAGTCTGTTACCGATCATGTCCCCAACCCGAGCCTTTGTTTTCCGTGCTTCTTTTGTCACGACTATACGTTAATTTTCGCAGATCGCTACAGGCTTTCCGAAATGGTTCCACCCCGCCCCCGCCTCGGCGAGAATCTGCCGAGCGCGCGGCCGCCCCCGCCGCGCGGGCCGGGCCGATGCCCCTTGCAGCCCCGGTCCGCTCCGCGATAAGCCTTCTGGCGAAACAGTGAAAGGTGGGACATGGCGGGCAGCGTCAACAAGGTGATCCTGATCGGCAATCTGGGTCAGGACCCTGAAATCCGGACCTTCCAGAATGGCGGCAAGGTGGCGAATCTGCGCGTTGCCACCAGCGAAACCTGGAAGGACCGCAATACCGGCGAGCGCCGCGAGCGGACCGAATGGCACCGCGTGGCGATCATGTCCGAGGGGCTGGTCAACGTGGTCGAGCGTTATCTGAAAAAGGGCAGCAAGGTCTATATCGAGGGCCAGCTTGAGACCCGCAAATGGCAGGACCAGTCCGGCCAGGACCGCTATAGCACCGAGGTCGTGCTGCGCGGCTTTGGCGGCACGTTGCAAATGCTGGACGGCCGCAGCGAGGGCGGCGCCGGCAAAAGCGGCGGTTCGGGTGGTCCGGGCGGCTTCGACCGCGATTACGGCGACGAATATGGTGGGGGCGCATCCGGCGGCAGCAGCCAGGGCGGCGGCGGACGTGCCGATTTCGACGACGAGATTCCGTTCTGATCGGGGCCTTCGCCCTGGGTTGACGGCAAAAGGCCCGCACCTCGCGGGCCTTTTTCGTGTCTAATCCAGATCGTCACCAAAGGGGTCGATCGGCTGCGGCGGGTCGAGGTCGCGGTAAAGCGTCTGCGCGATGCTGGCCGGGCCGCGGGTGTCGGACAACGCCAGCACCTCGATCCGGCGGCGGTTGCGGCCCTGACGCAGCGACAGCACCACGCCGGGACGGACGGCGCGGGCAGGCTTGACGGTCTGGCCGTCGATTCGGATGCGACCGGATTCGATCATCTGGCGCGACAGGCTGCGGGTCTTGAAGAACCGCGCCGCCCATAGAAACACGTCGAGCCGCACCGACTCCATCTGCCGCAGACCCCGGACCCTGCGTCAGTCGGCGCGTTCCGGCAGCGCGCCCGCGATGCCTTGCAGATCGTAACCGGCCTCGGCCCCGGCGCGCAGGATCTCGTCGCGCGGCAGCCGGCCCGCCTGCGACAGCCCCCACAGCGTCGCGCTGCGCGTGCCAGAGCGGCAATAGGCCAGCACCGGCCCCGGCAATTCGTCCAGCGCCTGCCCGAATTCCTGCGCCCGTTCCATCACCGGCCCCCCGGGCGCCAGCGTGACCGAGCGCCAGTCCAGCCCGGCCTGCCGGGCGGCGGCGGCGATGCTGTCCTGATCGGGCTGACTGGCCTCTTCCCCGTCGGGGCGATTGCAGATCACGGCGCGAAAGCCCATCGCGGCCAGTTCCGGCAGATCGCCGGGGTGGATCTGCGGCGCGACCGAGATGCTGTCGTTGATCTTCCTGATTTCCATTCCGAACCTTCCCCCTGCCGCGATGCGTTCGCGCGGCCCTGCGGCGGCTAGCGGACCGCCTTGACACCTTCCAGGATCAGCGTCGTCGCGATGTCGGCGTAATCCTCGCGCGTCAGCGGCCCGCCTTCCTTGAACCACATATAGACCCAGTTCATCATGCCGAAAAGCGACATGGTGACCGGCATCAGCAGCGGCTTGCCGTCCTGAAGCTGCGGGTTGATCCGCTCGATCACGGCCGAGAACATCCGCACCAGCCGCCGCTCGATCTGGAACAGCGCCTGCCGCTGTTCGGCGGTCAGCGCACGCTTGGCGTTGAGCTGGACGATATGTTCATTGTCGGCGCCGCGATAGGCCTCCAGCAGCGCACCCACCAGTTTGCGCAGCCGTTCGGGATCGGCCAGCGAGGCGTCGTCGGCGGCCTGCACGGCCTCTTCGACCTCAAGCAGATGGGTCTCGATGATTGCGAAGATCAGCGCGTCCTTGCCCGGATAATAGTGATACAGCAACGCCTTGGACACGCCGGCATGATCGGCGATCAGGGCCATGGACGCCTTGTCCATGCCCTGTTCGGCGATCACGGCAGCCGCGCTTCGCAGCAGATCCTGCTGTTTCTCGGCGAAATCACTGGCACGGGTCCGGGCCATCGGCTCTCCCTGAAGTTGCGGCGACGACGTAGGCCGTCGCCGGGTCTTTAGCCGCTGCCTCCCGGCTTGTCACGGCAGCGCAGCGGCGTTGGCTCAGCGCTCTTTCGGGCGGTTGTCCAGCACCCGCTGCGCCTTGCCCTGCGAACGCACCACCCCTTCGGGGTCGTGCACGACGATGCGCGAGGACACGCCGATCACCGATTTGATGTGATGCGCCAGTTCCGCCGCCGCCGCGTCGCGGGCGGATTTGTCGGCGCGGTCGGGCAGACATTCGCAATGCACGGTCATGCTGTCCATGCGGTTCGCGCCGGTGGTCAGCTCGATCTGGAAATGCGGCGAGAGCGACGCGACCTTCAGCAGCTGCTCTTCGATCTGGGTCGGGAAGACGTTGACGCCGCGCAGGATGATCATGTCGTCCGACCGCCCGGTGATCTTTTCCATCCGCCGCATCGAGCGCGCGGTGCCGGGCAGCAGCCGGGTCAGGTCGCGGGTCCGATAGCGGATCATCGGCAGCCCTTCCTTGGTCAGCGTGGTAAAGACCAGCTCGCCCATCTCGCCATCGGGCAGCACCTCGCCGGTGTCGGGGTCGATGATCTCGGGATAGAAATGGTCTTCCCAGATATGCAGCCCGTCCTTGGTCTCGACACATTCATTGGCGACGCCCGGCCCCATCACCTCGGACAGGCCATAGATGTCGACCGCGTGCATGTCGAAGACCTGCTCGATTTCCTCGCGCATGCGGTTGGTCCACGGCTCGGCGCCGAAGATGCCGACCTGCAGCGAGGTCTCGCGCGGGTCGATGCCGCGGCGGCGGAACTCGTCCAGGATCGACAGCATGTAGGACGGCGTGACCATGATGATGCGGGGCTTGAAATCCTCGATCAGCGTGACCTGACGTTCGGTCATCCCGCCCGAGATCGGGACCACGGTGCAGCCCAGCCGTTCGGCCCCGTAATGTGCGCCCAGCCCGCCGGTGAACAGCCCATAGCCATAGGCGACGTGGCAGATATCGCCCGGCCGCCCGCCCGAGGCCCGGATCGAGCGCGCGATCAGGTTCGCCCAGTTGTTGATGTCGCCCGAGGTATAGCCCACCACCGTCGGCTTGCCCGTGGTGCCGCTGCTGGCATGGATGCGGACAAGCTGTTCGCGCGGGACGGCGAACATCCCGAAGGGATAGGAATCGCGCAGATCCTGCTTGTAGGTAAAGGGGAACTTGGACAGGTCCGACAGCGTCCGCAGGTCTTCGGGGTGCACCCCCGCCTCGTCGAACCGCTTGCGGTAGAAGGGCGAGTTTTCATAGGCGTGCTTCAATGTCCGCTTCATGCGGTGGAATTGCAGCGCGGCAATCTCGTCGCGCGAGGCGATCTCGATCGGGTCGAGAGATTTGCGATCGGGCGTAAGATCTTCCATGCGGGCCTCCTTGGCGTTATCCGTCCTGTGGTCTCATTCCGGCAGATGCGTGCCCTTGACGGTCCGCGACAGGCCACGGAATACCGCCACCAGAACATCGTGCTGATTGGTGATTTCGATGTCATAGATGCCGCTGCGCCCGCGCCGCGAGGTCTCGCGCGCGGTGGCGGTCAGGCGGTCATCGACCGACACCGGGGCCAGATAATCCATGCTGGCATGCTGGCCCACGGTGATCTGGTTGTAGGTGTTGCAGGCAAAGGCAAAGGCGCTGTCGGCCAGCGAGAACAGATAGCCGCCATGGCAGTTGCCGTGACCATTGGCCATCCAGTCCGCGACCGTCATCGCCAGCTGCGCCTGCCCCGGCGCGACCGAGACGATCTGCATCCCCATCTTCTGGCTGGCGTGGTCGTCCTGCCACATGGCGTTGGCCGAGGCCTCGGCCAGTTCCTGCGGGGTCATCCGGGCGGCATCCTTCATGGTCTGGTCGTTCATCATCCGGTCCTTCATCGTCCGGTGAACCTTGCCTGACGTTTTTCCAGAAAGGCGGTGACGCCCTCGGCGTAATCGGCGCTGCGGCCGGCCTGTTGCTGGGCGTCCCGCTCGGCATCCAGCTGCGCGTCCAGATCGCGGCCGGCGGCGTCCTGGATCAGCTGCTTGGTCAGCCCCAGCCCCAATGTCGGCCCGGCGGCCAGCTGGCGCGCGATGGCCAGCGCCTCGGCGTCAAGATCGGCGTCATCGACGGCGCGCCAGATCATGCCCCAGGCTTCCGCCTGCTCGGCGCCGACCGGCTCGGCCAGCAGCGCCAGCGCCTTGGCGCGCGGCTCGCCCAGGATGCGCGGCAGCGACCACGACCCGCCCGCATCCGGGATCAGCCCGATTCGCGCGAATGACTGGATAAACCGCGCCGACCGCGCCGCCAGCACGATGTCGCAGGCCAGCGCCAGGTTCGCGCCCGCGCCCGCCGCGACGCCGTTGACCGCGCAGACCACCGGCTTGGCCAGGTTGCGGATCAGGCGCAGGTTCGGGTTGTAATACTGTTCCAGCGTGGCCCCCAGATCAGGTGCCGGCCCGCCCTTGCGGGGGTCGCGGTCGCCCAGATCCTGCCCGGCGCAAAAGCCGCGTCCGGCCCCGGTCAGCAGCACCGCGCGGATGTCGTCATCGTCATGGGCACGCGTCAGCTGCGCGCGCAGCGCCATGTGCATCTCGGGCGTAAAGCTGTTCAGCTTGTCGGGGCGGTTCAGGGTCAGGCGCAAAACGCCCTGATCCAACTCGACCAGAACGGTCTCCGGTTCGCTCATGCTGATTCCTCCTGCTCTGCCATCCCTCCCGGCAGATCAAAAAATGTGTTGCATAGACCGACCGGTCAGTCAATTATATTCATCAAGGACGGGAGGAGGCCGCTTTTGCGAATCTGCGCCATGGGCGTGGCGACGCAGCAGCAGGTCACGGCAAATGTGACTGCCTTTTACCGAATCGCCAAGGAAAAAAGGTCGCGCCAGCGGCCGGCTCAGCAACTGGGAGGAACGCTGAATGACCATCCGTATCCTGATGACCACCGCCGCCATGGCCTGCGCCCTGGGCGCTGCCCCGGCGCTTGCCGATATCAAGATCGGCGCCTCGCTGTCGGAAACCGGCCCCGCCGCGTTCCTGGGCGACCCCGAGGCCAAGACCCTGCGCATGGAGGTCGACAAGATCAACGCCGAGGGCGGGATCAACGGCGAAAAAGTCGAGCTGATCATGTATGACGACGCGGGCGACGCCAACAAGGCCAAGACCTTCGCCACCCGCCTGGTCGAGGATGACGAGGTCATCGCGGTGATCGGCGGCACCACGACCGGCACCACCATGGCGATGATCCCGGTCTTTGAAGACGCGGAAATCCCCTTCATCAGCCTCGCGGGCGCCGTCGACATCATCGACCCGGTCAAGCCCTTCACCTTCAAGACCCCGCATACCGACCGCATGGCCTGCGAGAAGATCTTCACCGACATGAAGGCGCGCGGCTTCACCAAGATCGGCATGATCTCCGGCTCTGACGGGTTCGGGCAGTCGATGCAGGCGCAGTGCAAGGACGTGGCCGAGGATGCCGGCGTCGAGATCGTCGCCGACGAGGTTTACGGCCCGCAGGACGCGGACATGACCCCGCAGCTGACCAACATCCGCGGCAAGGGCGCCGAGGCGATCCTGAATTCCGGCATGGGTCAGGGTCCGGCCGTCGTCACGCGCAACCACAAGCAGCTGGCCATCGACGCGCCGCTTTATCAGTCGCATGGCGTGGCCTCGAAGCAGTTCATCGAACTGGCCGGGGCCGAGGCCGCCGAGGGCGTGCGCCTGCCCGCCGCCGCCCTGCTGGTCGCCGACCAGCTGCCCGATGACGACGCGCAGAAGCCGGTCGTGACGGCCTATTCCGACGCCTACAAATCGGCGACGGGGGAAGAGGTCTCGACCTTTGGCGGCCACGCCCATGACGCGCTGGCAATCCTGAAGGCCGCGATCGAACGTGCCGGCAGCGACGACCCCGTCGCCATCCGCGACGAGATCGAGGCCAGCAAGGAGTTCATCGGCACCGGCGGCATGGTCACCTATTCGCCCGACGACCATCTGGGCCTGACGCAGGACGCCTTCCGCATGCTGGAAATCCGCGACGGCGACTGGACCATCGCCGAGTGATGCCCCTTGGGGACGGGCGCGACCGCCGCGCCCGTCCCCTTTTCGTTTTCCCGAAACCGCCATCCCGTCCACGCGCCGCCGACGGCCCGCACCGCCGCGCCCATCCGCGGCAAGCCCCGCCGCCGCGCCCCCTGGAGTCGCCATGCCGGAACTGTTGCAATTCCTGTTCTCGGGCCTGACGGTCGGCGCGGTCTACGCGCTGGTCGCCCTGGGCTTCACCATCATCTACAACGCGTCGGACGTGGTGAACTTCGCGCAGGGCGAATTCGTCATGCTGGGCGGGATGATCACCGTCTTCACCTATGCGGCGGGCCTGCCGCTGCCCTTGGCGGCGCTGGTGGCCATCGTGGTGACGTCCGGCATCGGCGTGGCGCTGAACAAGCTGGCGATCGAGCCTGCACGAGGCGCGCCGGTGGTGTCGCTGATCATCATCACCATCGGCGCCTCGATCTTTCTGCGCGGGGCGGCGCAGGTGCTGTTCGGCAAGCAGATCCACCGATTTCCGGCGTTTTCCGGCGACGCGCCGCTGCGGATCGGCGGGGCGACGATCCTGCCGCAATCGCTTTGGGTGATCGCGGGCGGGCTGGCGGTCTTTGTGGCGCTTTACCTGTTCTTTACCCGCACCCTGACCGGCAAGGCGGTGCTCGCGACGTCGAACAACCGGCTGGCCGCACAGCTGGTCGGGATCAACACCAACTGGGTGATGACGCTGTCCTTCGGGCTGTCGGCGGCCATCGGCGCGCTGGCAGGCGTTCTGGCCACGCCGATCACCAACACCGCCTATGACATCGGCATCGCCGTGGCGCTGAAGGGCTTTGCCGCCGCCATGCTGGGCGGGATGGGCAACCCCAAGGGCGCGCTGGTCGGCGGGCTGCTGCTGGGCATCATCGAGGCGATGACGGCGGGCTATATCTCGTCGCAATACAAGGACGCCGCCGCCTTCGTCATCATCCTGCTGGTGCTGTTCGCCATGCCGCAGGGCCTGTTCGGCGCCAAGCAAACGGAGCGCGTCTGATGCGTCTGTCCGCAAAATCCGCGACGCTGCTGGCGTTGCTGGCGCTGATCACGCTCAGCCCGATCTTCTTTCCGTCGAGCTTCTATTACCGCGTCGGCTCGCTGATCTTCATCAACGGGCTGGCGGTCACGGGCATGGTCATCCTGATCGGCTATGCCGGGCAGATCAGCCTGGGCCATGCCGGTTTCGCCGGGATCGGCGCCTATGCCTGCGCGCTGATGCCGGTCCATTGGGGCATCCCCCCGGTCTTTGCCGCGATCCTTGGCGCCGTGATCTCGGGCGTGCTGGCCTGGCTGGTCGGGCGGCCGATCCTGCGGCTCAAGGGGTATTACCTGGGCGTCGCCACGCTGGGCTTCGGGGTGCTGGTCTTCATGGTCCTGACCAATGAGGCCGCGCTGACCGGCGGCCCGGACGGGACGGCGGTGCCGGATGCGGGGCTGCGCGATCTGGCCAAGATGGCCGGGCTGAAGCTGAAATCCTCCGAGTTCTGGTACTGGTTCTGCGGCCTCTTCCTGCTGGCCGGGGCGTGGCTGGCGCTGAACCTGCATGACAGCCCCACCGGCCGCGCCCTGCGCGCGCTGCACGGCTCCGAGGTCGCGGCCCGCACCGTGGGTGTCGATGTCGCCCGCTACAAGCTGCAGGCCTTTGTCATTTCGGCCGTCTATGCCTCGGTCGCGGGGTCGCTGGCGGCGATGCAGAACCAGTTCGTGACGCCCGACGTGGCCGGCTACATGCACTCGATCGAGTGGGTGACGATGGCGGTTCTGGGCGGCGCGCATTCGGTGCTGGGGGCCATTCTGGGCGCCGGCATCCTGACCCTGCTGCCGCAGGTGCTGACGGCCTTCGCGGAATATGAACATATCCTGCTGGGGCTGATCATGATGCTGGTGATGATCTTCATGCGCGACGGGCTGCTGCCCTCGCTGCTGCGCCTGATCCGGGGGAAGGAATGAGCACGCTTTTATCGGTCGAGAATATCGGCATCAGCTTCGGCGGGTTGCGCGCCGTCCATGATGTCAGCTTCAGCCTGCGCCCGGGCGAGATCCTGTCGGTGATCGGCCCCAACGGCGCCGGCAAGACGACGCTGTTCAACATGATCTCGGGCGTCTACCAGCCTGAACAGGGCCGGGTCCGGCTGGCGGATGAGGACGTGACCGGGATGCGCCCCGACCTGCTGGCCCGGCGCGGGCTGTCGCGGACCTTCCAGAACCTGCAGATCTTCCAGAACATGTCGGTGCTGGACAACGCCATCGCCGGCTATCACCTGTCCGAACGCGGCAGCCTGCTGGCCGATCTGCTGCATCTGCCGGCCTCGCGCCAGCGGGCGCGCAACGCCCGTCAGGGCGCGCTGCGGCTGCTGGACCGGGTCGGGCTGGAACGCGCCGCCGAGACCGAGGCCGCGAACCTGTCCTATGGCCGGCTCAAGCGGCTGGAGATCGCGCGGGCGCTGGCCATGCGGCCCAAGGTGCTGCTGCTGGACGAGCCGGCGGCGGGCTGCAACGCCGTCGAGACCGAAGAGATCGACCGCATGATCGTCGAGGTCGCCGCCGAGGGCGTGGCGATCCTGCTGGTCGAACACGACATGAAGATGGTGATGCGGATCTCGAATCACATCGTGGTGCTGGACCACGGCCAGAAGATCGCCGAGGGCGACCCCGCCACCGTCAGCCGCGACCCCCGCGTGATCGCCGCCTATCTGGGCACCGACGCCGCGCCAACCCCGGAAGAGCCCGCACATGCTTGAGATCAGCGAACTCCGCTCTCGCTATGGCCGGATCGAGGTGCTGCACGGCATCAACCTAAACGTGCAGTCGGGCGAGATCGTCACCGTGGTCGGCGCCAATGGCGCGGGCAAGACGACGCTGCTGCGCTGCATTTCCGGCACGCAGCCGGTCTCGGCCGGGTCGGTGGTGTTCCGGGGCGAGACGATCACCGCCGTCCCCGCCCATCGCCGGATCAAGCGCGGCATCACCCAGTCCCCCGAGGGGCGGCAGATCTTCACCAACCTCTCGGTCGAAGAAAACCTGCGCCTCGGCGCCTTCCTGTTCAGCGACGAGCGGGTGGACAAGGACATGCAGGACGCGTTCCAGATGTTCCCGATCCTGCGCGAAAAGCGCAACCTGCCGGCGGGCGGGCTGTCGGGCGGCCAGCAGCAGATGCTGGCCATCGCGCGGGCGCTGATGGGGCGGCCCAACTGCCTGCTGTTGGACGAGCCCTCGATGGGGCTGGCGCCGATCCTGGTGCAGCAGATCTTCGACGTGGTGTCGGGGCTGAAGGCGCTGAACGTGACCGTGCTGCTGGTCGAACAGAATGCCTTCGGCGCGCTGAAGATCGCGGATCGCGGCTATGTCATGGAAACCGGACAGGTGACGATGGACGGCCCCGCCGAAATGCTGATCGCCGATCCCCGCATCCGCGAGGCCTATCTGGGCATCTGACGCCTGCGGGTCCGGTTGCGGGCGCCGCGTTCTGGGCTATACCAAGCCGGGCGCGGCCACAGACGGGCGCGCTGCCAGATTTCGCCGCAAGGGGTCCGTTCATGCAGGTCAACACCGTCGCCACCGCGCCCATCGCGGGCCAGAAACCCGGCACCTCGGGGCTGCGCAAGAAGACCCGCGTCTTCATGCAGCCGCATTATCTGGAAAACTTCGTCCAGTCGATCATCGACGCCATTGGCGGGGTTGCGGGCAAGGTGCTGGTTCTGGGCGGCGACGGGCGTTACTGGAACGACCGCGCGGCGCAGGTGATCCTGCGGATGTGCGCGGCGCAGGGGGCGCGGCGGATGATCGTGGGACAGAACGCGCTGCTGTCCACGCCCGCGGCCTCTCACCTGATCCGCAAGCGCGGCGCGGATGGCGGCTTCATCCTGTCGGCCAGCCACAATCCGGGCGGCGAAGACGCGGATTTCGGGCTGAAGTTCAACAGCGCCAATGGCGGCCCCGCGCCTGAATCGCTGACCGAGCGTATCCACGCCCACAGCCAGCGCATCGACGCCTATCAGATCCTCGAGGCGCAGGATGTGGACCTGTCGCGGATCGGCACGACGCAACTGGCCCAGACCGAGATCGAGATCGTCGATCCGGTCAGCGACTATGCCGCGCTGATGGAGACGCTGTTCGATTTCGACCTGATCCGGCGCACGCTGTCGAACGGGCTGACGCTGCGCTTTGACGCCATGCACGCCGTCACCGGCCCCTATGCGACCGAGATCCTGGAGCGCCGCCTTGGCGCGGCGGCGGGCAGCGTGGTGAATGCGCGCCCCCTGCCCGATTTCGGCGGCGGCCATCCCGACCCGAGCCCGGTCTGGGCGGCCGATCTGGTCGGGCTGATGATGGGCGATGGCGCGCCCGATTTCGCCGCCGCCTCGGACGGGGACGGCGACCGCAACATGATCCTGGGACGTGGCGTCTATGTCACGCCCTCGGACAGCCTTGCGGTGCTGGCGGCCAACGCGCATCTGGCGCCGGGCTATGCGCGCGGACTGGCCGGGGTCGCGCGGTCGATGCCGACCTCGCGCGCGGCCGATCTGGTGGCGCAAAAGGCCGGGATCGCGCATTTCGAGACGCCGACGGGCTGGAAATTCTTTGGCAATCTGCTCGATGATGGCCGCGCGACGCTGTGTGGCGAGGAATCGGCCGGCACCGGGTCCGACCATGTCCGCGAAAAGGACGGGCTGTGGGCGGTGCTGCTGTGGCTGAACATCCTCGCCCATCGCGGCGAGCCGGTGCAGCGGATCATGGCCGCGCATTGGTCGGAATATGGCCGCAACTACTACTCGCGCCATGATTACGAGGCCGTGCCGACCGAGGCCGCCGACGCCCTGATCGCGGCGCTGCGCGCGCAACTGCCCGACCTGCCCGGCCGCAGCCATGACGGGCTGACCATCGAAAGCGCCGAGGATTTCAGCTATCTCGACCCCGTCGATGGCAGCCGCACCAATGGTCAGGGCATCCGCATCCTGTTCACCGACGGCTCGCGCGTCGTGCTGCGCCTGTCCGGCACCGGGACCGAGGGCGCGACCCTGCGCGTCTATCTGGAGCGTTACCAGCCGCCCGAAGGCGCGCTGGACCTCGCGCTGGACGACGCGCTCGCCCCGGTGATCGCGGCGGCCGACGCCCTGGCGCGCATCCGCGAGCTGACCGGCCGGCAGGCGCCGGACGTGACCACCTGACCCCCGTCCCTTTCCCCAGCAGGACCGCACGGACATGAACCCCGATCTCGTCACCGCGCTTGGCGGCCATGTCTGGGCGCTGGATTACGGATCGGTGCTGGTCTTTGCGCTGACCGGGGCGCTTGTCGCCAGCCGGGCGCAGCTCGACATCATCGGGTTTCTGTTCCTGGCCGCGCTGACGGCGGTGGGCGGCGGCACGGTGCGCGACATGGTGCTGGGCCGCACGCCGGTCTTCTGGGTCGTCCAGCCCGAGCTGATCCTGACCGCAGCGGCGGCGGCGATCTTTGTCTATTGGACCGCGCCGATGCTGGAAAGCCGCTATCGCTGGCTGTTGTGGCTGGACGCCATCGCGCTGGCGGTGGCGGTGCCGGCGGGGTTCGACGTGGCGCTGATCAACGGCAACGGCCCGATCATCCTGGTCATCTGCGGGATCATCACCGGCACCATGGGCGGGCTGATGCGCGACGTGGTCGGAAACGAGGTGCCGCTGGTCCTGAAAAGCGGTGAGCTGTATCTGACCTGCGCCTTTGGCGGCGCGGTGGTGGCGCTGATCCTGGTCAGCCTGGGCGTGCCGCGCCCGCTGGCGCTGATCGGCTGCGGCGCGACCACCTTCCTGATGCGGGCGGGAACGCTGATCTGGGGCTGGTCGCTGCCGGTCTATCGCCCGCGCCCGCCCCGCGACCGGGGCTGACGCGGGCAGCGGTCACGAGACCTCGGTCAGGTGCGATTCCGGGTTGCGGTCGATGCGCGCGCCCAGATCGCGCGTCCAGGCCGACACCGCCGGCACCCGCGAGCGGTCGATGCGGTGGGCATATTTCCGCGCCACCTCGACCACCTCGGACAGCAAACCTTCCTGCAGGGTGATCGGGTTGAGGCCAAGCGCGAGGAACTGGTCGTTGCGCACGATCAGGTCGTTCTCGGCCGCCTCCTTGCGCGGGTTGGGCAGGTTCAGCACCCGCGCACCCGTCATGCCGGCGACCATCTGCGCCAGATCGCGGACGCGATGCGTCTCGGTCATCTGGTTGAAGATCCGCACCCGCTCGCCCGGTTTCGGCGCGTCCGACAGCGCCAGCTCGATACAGCGCACGCAGTCCTGCAGGTGGATGAAGGCGCGCGTCTGCCCGCCGCTGCCATGCACCGTCAGCGGATAGCCGATCGCGGCCTGGATCAGAAAGCGGTTCAGCACGGTGCCGTAATCGCCATCGTAATCGAAGCGGTTGATCAGCTGTTCGTGCCGGCGGGTCTGGTCGGTATGGGTGCCCCAGACGATGCCCTGATGCAGGTCGGTGATCCGCAGCCCGTCATTCTGGGCGTAGAACTGGAACAGGATCTGATCGAGGCTTTTGGTCATGTGATAGATGCTGCCCGGCCGCGTCGGATACAGGATCTGCTGATCCTTCGGCCCGCTCGGCGTGTCGATCTGCACGTCCAGATAGCCTTCCGGGATCGGCGCGCCGACGCTGGAATAGCCATAGACGCCCATCGTCCCCAGATGGACCAGATGCGCGTCGATGCCGGTTTCCACCAGCGCCGCCAGCAGGTTGTGCGTCGCGTTCACGTTGTTGTCGACGGTATAGACCTTGTGGCGGTCGGTCTTCATCGAATAGGGCGCGGCGCGCTGTTCGGCGAAATGGATGACGGCATCGGGCTTGTGATCGGCCAGCCACTGCTTCAGCCGCTCGTATTCCTTGGCCAGATCCAGCAAATGAAAGCGGATCTGCCGCCCGGTTTCCTGCTTCCAGATCCGGCAGCGTTCCTGGATGCTGTCCATCGGCGTCAGCGATTGCACGCCCAGTTCGGCATCGATCCAGCGCCGCGAGAGGTTGTCGACGATATGCACCTCGTGCCCCAGCTCCGAGAGGTGCAGCGAGGTCGGCCAGCCCACGAACCCATCGCCGCCGAGAACCGCAATACGCATGCCTTGCCCTTCCTTGTCACGCCCGTGCCGCGGTCATTCCGACGGCGACACCTTGTATGGCTCGATCAGTAAGGGGCCGGGCTGACAGCCGCAAGCAGGTCGCGGCCGGGGGCTGCGCGCGCCGCCCTGCCCCGGCGGTTTGTGGCGCAGCGGCTACGGCGTGGGCGTCAGCGTCGCGTCCAGATCCAGCCGCGCGCGGTTGCCGTCGGCAAAGCGGCGCAGCACGGCGGGGTACAGCCGATGCTCTTGCACCAGCACCCGCGCGGCGAGTTCCTCCGGCGTGTCGCCCGGCAGCACCGGCACGCGCACCTGTCCAAGAATGGGTCCGGCGTCCAGATCGCTCGTCACCTCGTGGACGCTGGCCCCGGCCTCGGCATCGCCCGCCTCGATGGCGCGGGCATGGGTGTTCAGCCCCGGATATTTCGGCAGCAGCGAAGGGTGGATGTTCAGCAGCCGACCGGCGTAATGCGCGGTAAATCCCGGCGTCAGGATGCGCATGAAGCCGGCCAGCGCCACGATGTCGGGCTGTGCCGCGTCAAGCTGACGGATCAGCTCGGCCTCGAATGCGGCGCGGTCGCGGCCAAAGGGGCGGTGATCGGTGGCAAAGACCGGCACGCCCTGCGCGGCGGCAAGCGCCAGCCCGCCGGCCCCCGGATCATTCGCGCCGACCAGCACCGGGCGCGCGGGATGATCGCCGGTCATGCTCTCGATCAGCCGCAGCATGTTCGAGCCGCCGCCAGAGATCAGGATCGCGACCCGTTTCACCCCAATTCGCCGCGATATTCGACGCCGGCGCCTTGGGTGACGCGGCCCAGCACATGCACCGTCTCGCCCGCCTCGGCCAGCAGATGTTGCAGCGCGTCGGCGCCGTCGGGCGCCACCACCAGCACCATGCCGATGCCGCAGTTGAAGGTCTTGAGCATCTCGTCCGGGGCGATCCCGCCGGCCTGCGCCAGCCAGCGGAACACCGGCGGCAAGGTCCATGCGTCCAGATCGACCTCGGCCCCCAGCCCGTCGGGCAGAATGCGGGGCAGGTTCTCGGTCAAACCGCCGCCGGTGATGTGCGCCAGCCCCTTGACCCCACCGGCCCGGATCGCCGCCAGCGCCGGTTTCACATAAAGCCGCGTCGGCGTCAGCAGCCCCTGCCCCAGCGTGCCCTCGCCAAAGGGCGACGGCGCGTCCCAGCCCAGCCCCGCCGCCTGCGCCACGCGCCGGACCAGCGAATAGCCGTTGGAATGCACCCCGTCCGAGGCGAGCCCCAGCAGCACGTCGCCCTGCGCCACGTCGCGCGGCAGATCGGCGCCCCGCTCCATCGCGCCCACGGCGAAACCGGCGAGGTCGAAATCGCCGTCGTGATACATGCCCGGCATCTCGGCCGTCTCGCCGCCGATCAGCGCGCAACCGGCCCGCTCGCAGCCCTTGGCGATGCCGGTCACGACCCGCGCGGCCTCGTCGACCGACAGCTTGCCGGTGGCAAAATAGTCCAGGAAAAACAGCGGCTCGGCGCCCTGACAGACGAGGTCATTGACGCACATCGCGACCAGATCGATGCCCAGACCGTCCAGCTCGCCGGTGTCGATGCCGATGCGCAGCTTGGTGCCCACGCCGTCAGTCGCGGCGACGAGGATCGGATCGTCATATCCCGCCGCCCGCAGATCAAACAGCGCGCCAAAACCCCCCAGCCCGGCCATGACGCCGCTGCGCCGCGTCGCCGCGGCGGCCGGCTTGATACGCTCGACCAAGGCGTTGCCGGCATCGATATCCACACCGGCCCCGGCATAGGTCAGCCCGGTTTTCGCTTGCGTCATCTGGACCCCCATCAGCTTTCGCCCCCGATACCCCAAGCCGCCCGCCACGGCAACAAGCCCCGCGCAAGGCTTGACCAGAGGCCGCGCAGGACTTAGCACCCGGATCGGCCGGGCCCGTAGCTCAACGGTCAGAGCAGGGCGCTCATAACGCCTTGGTTGGGGGTTCAAATCCCTCCGGGCCTACCAGCCTTCCTGTGGTTCTTGATGATGCGACGGGGTCAGCAGAGGGTAAGCGCGCGAATACGCGGCGAAAAGTCCGTGCGCCGTCATTAAGATCAGTCTGAAAAACTGGTGCTGCCGGAGAGATTTGAACTCTCGACCTCTCCCTTACCAAGGGAGTGCTCTACCCCTGAGCTACGGCAGCAACTGGCGGTCTGGCGACCGTGATGGGCGTTTAGACGAGGGTCCGGGGCGGCGCAAGAGGGTTGCGGAAGATTTTCGGCAACCCGCGCGATTTCGCCCTCGGCCCCGGCGTCAGTCGCGCAACTCGCCGGGCTCGACGCCCCAGATCGCGCCCTTGGGCACCCAGCCTTTCGCGCCGCCGCCCGAGATGCGGCACCAGTCGGGCTCGCATTCGCCCAGCCGCACGATCGCGCCCGCTTCGGCCATGGCGATGACGCCGGCGTTCAGGTCGGGGCGGGCGCGCAGCTCTACCATCTCGCTTTGCACGATGGCGGTGCGGACGCCGGAGAGCAGGCGATAATGCACCCAGCCGCCGGCGCCGTCGCGGTCCTCGACCCGGCGCCAATGGCCGAACTCTCCGACGACGCGCAGCGGCATTCCGGCGTGGCGGAAGACCCAGTCGATGCGGTGCGAGAGCGAAGGGCCGCGGCGGACATTGCCCTCATCGCCCTTGAGCGAGACGAATCGCGGAACCGGCAGGCGCGTCACCGGGCCGCGCAGCACCTCGGGCTGGGGCTGGGTGGCCTGCGGCGCGGCGCCGAGCGCGGCAAGTTGTGCGGGCCGTGCTGTCGGGCGGGCCGGCTCGACGGCGGGCGCTGGCGCAACCGGGGCCGCGATCTGCGGCAGCGGCGCGGGTGCCGGCTGCGGCGCGACCGCCGCCTGCGCGGCGCCGGCATCGGTGTTGCTGCGCGCATCGCCCGGCGCCAGCACGACCATCAGCAGCGCCGCCGCGCCCCCGATCAGCGTCGCCCGCGCCGGCCAGCCCAGATCGCGCCACAGCAGCGCCGGGCTGCTCTGCCCCGCCCTGGTCGCGGCGCGGCGCGCCAAGCCCCTGCGATTCGTCGGGCCCAAAGCGCGACGAAATGACATCGAGATATGTCCCATCTACCTGCCCTCAACGCGGTCGTTGCCGCTTGTCCTGTCCATGCGGCTTGTGCCGCCTGCCTCGTCCGCGACTTTGCGCGGTCTGCGGGGTCTTGTGCCTGCGCCCCGATCAGGTGAAGTTTGCCCCAAGGCGCGGGCGGGTGAAAGGGAAGATGCAATGACCGAGGCGAATTCGCGACTGCGTGTGGCGGTTACGCGACGGCTGCCCGCCGAGGTCGAGGCGCAGATGGCGGCGCGGTTCGACGTGACGCTGAACCCCGACGACCACCGCCTGACGCCGGAAGAGCTGCAGACGGCGCTGCGCGACAGCGACGTGCTGGTCCCGAGCCTGTCGGACCGGCTCGACGCTGCCATGCTGGCCCATGCCGGGCCGCGGCTGCGCCTGATCGCGAATTACGGCGCCGGCGTCGATCACATCGCCCTTGCCGAGGCGCAGGCGCGCGGGCTGATGGTCACCAACACCTCGGGCGTCCTCAGCGAGGATACCGCCGACATGGCCATGGCGCTGATCCTCGCGGTGACGCGGCGCCTGCCCGAGGGCGTGATCGCGATGCAGTCGGGCGACTGGCTGGGCTGGTCGCCGACGGCGTTCCTGGGCGCGCGCATCCGGGGTCGCAAGCTGGGGATCATCGGGATGGGCCGGATCGGCCAGGCCATCGCGCAGCGTGCCAAGGCCTTCGGGATCGAGGTGCACTACCACAGCCGCCACCGTCTCGACCCCGAGACCGAGGCGGCACTGTCGGCGACGTGGTGGGACAGCCTCGACTGGATGCTGACGCGCATGGACATCATCAGCGTCAACGTGGCCCACAGCCCGGCGACCTTTCACCTGCTATCCGAGCGGCGGCTGCGCCTGCTCAAGCCCTCGGCTGTGGTCATCAACACCTCGCGCGGCGAGGTGATCGACGAGAATGCGCTGACCCGGATGTTGCGGGCGGGCGAGATCGCCGGGGCAGGTCTGGACGTCTATGAGCATGGCCATGAAGCCAACCCGAGGCTGCGCAACCTGCCCAACGTGCTGCTGCTGCCCCATATGGGCAGCGCGACCATCGAGGGGCGCAACGAGATGGGCGCGCGGGTGATCGCGAATATTGAGGCGGTCGCGCGGGGCGAGACCCCGCCGGATCTGGTAACCGGGTTGGCGCGGTAGGTGGTGGATCGGCGGGGGCTGGGTGCGCAGCGCCCGGGTTGACCCGAGCGCGACGCCAAGCAGACCTGACAGCGGGCAGCTCATACCGGCGTCTGCCTGACCAAAATCGCCCATCAAAAAAGAAGCCCTCCGAAATGATCGGAAAGCCGGCCAGCCTGATCAAAAATTCCCGGTTTACCGCACGAAAAAGCCGCCTGCTCGATCACAGGCGGCCAATCCAGTGGAGACGGCTCGTCTTGCTGCCTTCCCCTCAACCATTCCGCAAACGGCGGCATCGGCCGCCGCTCGCGCGCGAGGTTCAGGGCGCGGTCACGTCGCAGCGCAGCTTCTGTGCGGAAACATGCGCGCAGGTTTTCGACGCGGCGCCTTTCGACAGGCCCACGAACGTCGCCTCATAACCCTTGGACGATTCGCGGACATGGCGCAGCGCGCCCGAGAGCAGCTCCGCCTCTTGCATCGCGAGCTGCATCAGACGCTCATCCGCCTGCTCACGGCTCTTGTAGCGGCCGAGCGAGATGGCCCAGGCCTGCCCGCCGGACGAGGAGGCGCGCGCGATCCGCTCGACCGGGCGCGGCTCGGGCGAGGACGCGCCGAAGGTCTCGCCCACGATGGTCTCCGCCCGCTGCGGCGGGGGCGGCACTGCGGCGGCTTCAGTCGCAGCGGCAGCGACGACGCTTGCGGTGCTGGCGGCCGCAGCCGGTGCGGAGGCACGCGCGCGCGGCGCCGCGATGGGACGAGCCGACGTCGCCAGCCCACCGATCATCGGGGGGGCGGCGGGTGCGGCATCGGCCAGGGCTTCGCTCACCGCAGCCTCGGTCGCGGTCGTCGCGCTGGCCAGCGACGCGGGCTTTGCGGGCGGCCGCGTGCTGCCGGGCGTCGCCGCGGACGCGACCCGGCCCGAGGCAACCGGCGGGGCCGTGGCGGGCGGGGCGCTTGCGGCCAAGGCCATCGCCTCGTTCAGTGCCGAGTTCAGGCTCGCCGGCGTGACCGAGGCCTGCGCGACGGCTGCCGGAACCGAGGCCTTGGCGGCAGGCCGGGCAGAACGCGCAACAGCGGCCGGCGCGGCGGCGGCCGCGACCTTGCGGCTCGATTTACGCTCAACGATGTATTGCGGCGGCTCGGGCTTGACCTCGCGGACGCGGGTCGGCGCCTTGCCGAAGCCCATATCCAGCAGATCCGCCATCACCGCATTGCGCTGCGCGGTCGAGGTGCCGCCCATCACCGTCGCGATGATCCGCTTGGACCCCCGCTGCGCCGAGGCGGTCAGGTTGAAGCCGGCGGCGCGGGTGTAACCCGTCTTGATCCCGTCCGCGCCGGCGTAATTGTCCAGAAAGGTCCGGTTCGTCGAGCGCACCGTGGCAATCCCGGCATCGGCCGAGCGCCGCGAAAAGATCGAGTAATATTGCGGGAAATCATAGAACAGCCGCCGACCCAGCGTCGACATGTCGCGCGCGGTCGAGAAATGCCCGGATTCGGTCAGGCCGTTGGCGTTGCGGAACTGCGTGTTGCGCATCCCCAGCGCCTGCGCCATGCCGGTCATCTGCGCGGCGAATTGCGGCACCGAACCGGCCAGGTTCTCGCCGATCGCGGTGGCGGCGTCATTGGCCGATTTCACCGCCGAGGCGCGGATCAGATAGCGCAGCTCGATCTGCTGGCCGGCGCGCAGGCCCAGACGCGAGGGCGGCTCGGCCGCGGCGCGCGAGGACACGGTAAAGCGCGTGTCCAGCCTGACCTGACCGCGCTCGATGGCGGTGAAGGCCATATACAGCGTCATCATCTTGGTCAGCGACGCCGGATGCAGCCGAGTGTCGGCATTCTGGGCGTGGATCTGTTTGCCGGTTCGGCCGTCCATCACAAAGGCTGCGAACGGCGCAGACTGCGCGGCAAGGGGAATCAGGAACGCAAAAAACGTCAGCACTCCTGCGCGGAACAACGTGCGGAATTTGGTCACTGTCTCGATCTCTTCTGCCTGTTGCGGTCTTGTTCTAAGCGGACCGTCGTTAATTTTTTGACAATAGCACAGGGTTGTGATCGCGGAAACATCGCATTTGCCGCTTTTTTCCCCGCGCGCCGGAAACCGCCGTTTTCGCACGGGGTTACAATCTGCGGCAGACATACTATATTCATCGCCAAATCTGCAGCTTTTCACCCGATATTCAGAACATGCCCCAGGATCCCGTCCATCGCGAGGAGACAGAGCTTAACGTCAAGACGCGGCCCAAGACTCAGCGGCCGCCGATGTACAAGGTTCTGCTTTTGAACGACGATTTCACGCCGATGGAGTTCGTCGTCCATATCCTCGAGCGTTTGTTTGCGATGTCCCATTCGCAGGCCATGCAGGTCATGCTGACCGTGCACCGCAAGGGCGTGGCCGTGGTCGGCGTCTTTTCCCATGAAGTTGCCGAAACAAAGGTCGCGCAGGTGATGGAGCTGGCGCGTCGCCAGCAGCATCCGTTGCAATGCACGATGGAAAAGGAATAGATGCGCTTCGCCCGGCTGGCCCTTGCCTTCGACCCCGATGCCTCTGGACAGACGCTGATCATCGGCGCCGACGGGGCCGAGGATCTGTCGCTGTTCGACCCCGAACGCACGCTGGTCGTCGAATCCCTTGCCCATAACCACCACGCGCTGGCCCAACGCGGCTTTCGCGTCGCCACCGCGCCCGAGGGCGCGTTCGACACCGTGCTGGTGACCCTGCCGCGCGCCCGCGACGCCGCCCGCGCCCGGATCGCGCTTGGCGCGGCGCATCTGGCGCCCGAGGGCGCGATGTGGCTGGAT
Organism: Paracoccus jeotgali; assembly: GCF_002865605.1. Lineage (NCBI taxonomy): Bacteria > Pseudomonadati > Pseudomonadota > Alphaproteobacteria > Rhodobacterales > Paracoccaceae > Paracoccus > Paracoccus jeotgali. Next base: position 662,825 of record NZ_CP025583.1, on the reverse strand, counting down.
GGGCAGAAGACCGACGGAATCGAATCGATTATCAAGGAAATCAGGACTCTGGCCGGCATAGCTGAGGTTCATTCCAAGGCGCATGGCAAGATCGCACGGGTCAGCGACCCCACCGCGATTCCGTCCGACTGGCTGCAGGACAGCCTGTCGCCCGCCCCCGGCTTCATCACCCGCGCCGGCATGTTTTCTGCCACCGAACCCGATCCCGGCTCGCAGCTTCTGGCCGCCGCCCTGCCCGAGCGGATGCCGACGCGGGTCGTCGATCTGGGCGCGGGTTGGGGCTGGCTATCGGCGCAGATCCTCGCCCGTCCCGGGGTGCAGATGCTGCATCTGGTCGAGGCCGATCATGCCGCGCTCGAGGCGGCTCGGATGAACATAAAGGACGTGCGGGCGCAGTTTCACTGGGCCGATGCGCGCAGTTTCCGCCTGCCCGACCCGGTCAACGCGGTGGTGATGAACCCGCCCTTTCACAGCGGGCGCGACGCCGATCCGGGGCTGGGGGCCGCGTTCATCCGCGCCGCGGCGGGGCTGCTGACCGGCGCCGGGCGGCTGTGGATGGTCGCCAACCGCCACCTGCCCTACGAGGCCGAACTGTCGAGCTATTTCGGCGAAGTCTCTGAAATCGGCGGCGATAACCGCTTTAAGCTGCTGATGGCCACCGGCGCCCGCAGCCGGAAGCCGCGATGAGCAGTTCCGTCGAAGGCAAGACCGCCATCGTCACCGGCGCGGCACGCGGCATCGGGCTGGCGATTGCGCGCTCGCTGCATCTGCGCGGCGCCAATGTCATGTTCGCCGACAGCGATGAGGCCGCGCTCGATCATGAATTCGACCGCCACGGCGACGATCCGCGCCTGCGGCGGTTTCACGCCGACATGTCGCAGCGCCTGTCGGTGGCGAACCTGCTGTCGGCGACGCTGGATGCCTTTGACGGCGTCGATATCCTCGTCAACGCGCACCGCATGATCCGCCGCCAGGACCCGCTATCAGTCAGCGAATCGGATCTGGAAGAGATGCTGCGCCAGAACCTGTTCGCCGGGCTGCGACTGACACAGATCGTCGCCAAGCGCATGATCTTGCAGGCTGAAGATCGCGACGCCACGCATATGGCAGGCGCGATCGTGAACCTGACCACGCTGGCCGCGCAGCGTCCCCATCCCGATCTGCTGGCCTATTCCATCGCCTCGGCGGCGCAGGATCAGGCGACGCGGGCGATGGCGCTGGCGCTGGCCCCCTATCGCATCCGGGTCAATTCGGTGTCTTTCGGGTCGGTCATGACGACCGAGTTGAAAGCCGCGCTCAAGGACGATCCGGGGCTGCGCGAGCGGATCGTCAAGGGCACGCCCATGGGCCGGATCGCCGAATCAGAGGAACTGGCCGAGGCGGTGCTGTATCTGGTCGGCGACGGCGCCGGTTTCGTCACCGGGCAGATCGTCAATGTCGATGGCGGGCGCAGCCTGCTGGACCCGGTTCAGGCGGCGATGTTCTAGGACGGCCTTCGGGCCTCGGGATAAGCGGCCTTGCACTGGTCCACGGCCAGCCGGGCGCGCGGGGCCTCGGCCTTCAGCTTTGCCGCCAGATTGTCGCGCTTGCGCGTCTCGGAGGCCGGGTCGATCGGCACGCGGTAACGCTCGACATCCGTCACATCGCGCCAGCAGCCATATTCGGCATAGACGATGCCCCCATCCTCGGCCCGGACCGGGCGGCGGCAGGTGGTGAACTCGCTGCGCACGACATTGCGCTCGCGCCAGGCATAGCCGCGCGCCAGATTGGCCTCGGTTTCCGTCAACAACGCCTGCAAGCTGCGGTATTCGCCAGTATTGTTGCGGATGCAGCGTTCCTGCGGGGTCCCGCAGGCGGCTAGGATCAGCGGCAGGATCAGGGCGGCCATGGCCAGGCGGAGGCGTCGCGTCATCTTACCGTCCTTTGCGTTCCGGGTCAGGTTAGCGGCTGCGACAGGCGGCGGCAATTCAACTTTCGCCGCCGCCCGCGCCTCGGTTGCAGCGCTGCGCCGCGCGGGCTAAGCCGGATCGCAACCCCCCGCGCCCCCGGCGCAGCCGCCATGAAGAAGGTGCCCGATGCCCGAGATGACCGCCGAACGCAAACAGGCCGCCGACTGGTTCCACGCCCTGCGCGACACCATCACCGCCGCCTTCGAGGGGCTGGAGGATCGCGGCCCCGGCGACCGCCCCGCAGGGCGGTTTCAGGTCACGCCCACGACCCGCGCCGATGATGGCGGCGGGGGGATCATGTCGGTGATGCGCGGCGGCCGGGTGTTCGAGAAGGTCGGCGTCAACTGGTCCGAAGTGCATGGCAAGCTGAACCCGCGTGCGCAGGCCGCCATGGCCGCGCGGGGGGTGCCGGGGATGGACCGCGATGCGCGCTTCTGGGCCTCGGGGATCAGCCTGGTGGCGCATATGCAGAACCCGCAGGTCCCGGCGGTGCACATGAACACGCGGATGTTCTGGACCCCGAATGCCTGGTGGTTCGGGGGCGGGGCGGATCTGAACCCCTGCATCGAATACCCAGAGGATACCGCGCATTTCCACGACCGCCTGCGCGCCGCCTGCGACGCCCATGACCCCGGCTATTACGACCGCTTCAAGGCCTGGGCGGATGAGTATTTCTTTATCCCCCATCGCGGCCGGGCGCGCGGCGTGGGCGGGATCTTCTATGACGACCTGAACACCGGCGACTGGGCCGAGGATTTCGCCTTTACCCGCGATGTCGGTTCGGCCTTTCTGCCCGCCTTCCTGCCCCTGGCCGAGGCGCGGATGGATGCCCCTTGGACCGAGGCCGACCGCGACACCCAGCTTGTTCATCGCGGGCTTTATGCGGAGTATAACCTCGTCTATGACCGCGGCACGAAATTCGGGCTTGAGACCGGGCACAATGCCGACGCGGTGTTGATGAGCCTGCCGCCGCTGGCCAAATGGGTCTGAGCCGCTAGCGCGGCGTCGCCGCCGCCAGCGCCAGCGGATAGAAGCGCAGCATGGTCAGCGCCCGCGTGGCGTTCAACACCATCAGCGCCGCCCACAGCCCGTGATTGCCGAACTGCGCTGGCAGGATCAGCAGCAGCAGCGCATAGACCGCCACCGCCTCGATCATGGCGCGGCGCATCTGGGCGGTCAGCGTGGCGCCGATGAAGACGCCGTCCAGCATCCAGCTCGCCACCCCGATCACCGGGGCCGCGGCCAGCCAGGGCAGGTAGTCGCGCGCCACCAGGCGCACATCGGGCGCGGTGGTCAGCAGGTCGATCAGCGAGCCGCCGAAGAGCCAGAAGGACAGCCCCAGCAGCGCCGCCCCCGTCCCGGCCCAAAGCGAGCTGAGCTGGACCGCACGGACCAGCATCCCGCGCCGCCTTGCGCCCACCGCCTGCCCGACCAGCGCCTCGGCCGAAAAGGCAAAGCCGTCCAGCGCGTAAGAGGTGATGGACAGGAACTGCAGCAGCACCTGATTGGCGGCTAGCGTCGTGTCGCCCTGCCCCGCCGCCATGAACAGGAATGTGGTGAACGACCCCTGCAGCAGGACCGAACGGATCATGATGTCGCCATTGACCCGCGCCAGCCGCAGCAGCTTGTCGCGGGCCAGCATCCCCGCCCGCCCGGTCACCGCCGCCAGCAGCGCCGCGCGGCACAGATACAGGCCCAGCAGCAGGCCCGAGACCTCGGCGATCAGCGTCGCCGCCGCCACCCCGCCCACGCCCCAGCCCAGACCCAGCACAAAGGCCAGATCCAGCGCCACGTTCAGCCCGTTCTGGACAAGCTGCAGCAGCAGCACGCCGCGCGTCCGCTCGGTCGCGATCAGCCAGCCGGTGATGGCGTAAAGCGCGATGGTGGCGGGCGCGCCCCAGATGCGGATCGCCAGATAGCGCCGGGCCAGGCTCTCGACCTCGTCACTGGCGGGGGCAAGGGCAAAGGCCGCGCCGAACAGCAGCGGATGCAGCAGGATCAGCGTCAGCCCGGCCATGCCCGCAATCGCCAGCGCGCGCAGCAGATGGGCGCCGGCCTCGGGTGCGTCGCCCGCCCCCTGCGCCTGCGCCACAAGGCCCGAGGTGCCCATGCGCAGAAACCCGAACACCCAATAGATCGAGGACAGGATCACCGCCCCGATCCCCACCGCCCCGATCGGCGCCGCCTGCCCAAGCTGTCCGATGACGCCGGTATCGACCGCGCCCAGAATGGGAATCGTGGCGTTCGACAGCACGATCGGCAGCGCAATCGCCAGAACCCGGCGATGGGTCACGGCGCGTTCGGCGGGCAGGCTCGCGATGGCGAGGTCGGGCGGGGGGGCCGCCACGGGTCAGACTTGCGGCATCAGGAAATGCGCCGTCGCCTGCGCGAACAGCCGGGCGCGGTTGTCCTGCCACGCCTCGACCTGAACGCTGGCATAGCGCCGGCCCGAACGGACCACCCGCGCCCGCGCATAAGCGTCGCGCGGCAGCCCGGCGCGCAGGTAATCGACTGTGAAATCAATGGTCTTCGGCAGCCTCGGCATGAAATCCGGCATCGCGGCGTCAGGGGCGATGCGGCCGGCCTCCATATCCTCCCACATGGCCGACCAGGCGAGTTCGACCAGGGCGGTGATCTCCAGAAACGCGGCGGTGGCGCCGCCATGCAGGGCGGGCAGGAAGGGGTTGCCGATCAGCTTGTCGTCAAAGGGCATGATCGCCGTCAGCTCGTCGCCGCGGCGGTCGAACTGGATGCCCAGCCAGCGCAGATAGGGCACGCCCTCGACCAGCAGGCGCAGCGCGGTGTCGCGGCGGTGCTTGATCTGCGGCAGGGATTCGTTTCGCTCGGCCATCGCCTGTCCTATCGTTCCAGCGTAAAGGCACCGTTCGCTGCCGCGACGGGGTTTTCGTCATCATCGTCAAAGGCCTGCGCGCGGACAAAGGCGACCGAGCGGGTGACGTGATAGCAGACCGCCACGGCGCGAATCGCCTGCCGCGTCGTCGCCGCGCGCATATAGTCGATGCGCAGGTCGATGGTCGCCGTCGAACGCGCGCCAGTCGGATGGCTGAGCACCGCTGCCCCGCAACAGGTGTCCATCAGCGCCGAGATCACCCCGCCATGGATCACGCCGCTGCGCGGATCGCCCACGAAATCGGCGTTCCACGGCATGCTGATGCTGGCCTCGCCCGCGCCCAGCCGGTCCAGCCGCATCCCCAGCGCCGCAGCATGGGGAATCGCCTCGATGAACTGCCGCGCGATGCGGTCGCGGGTCTCTGCGTCGGGCGCGTCCGCCGTCTTGTTGCCGTCCTGGCTCATGCTGGTCCCCGTCTGCCCCCCGCGCGCGCTGTCTATCGCGCCGCCTGCCTCGGCCCCGTTCATACGCCCCTGCGGCATCGCGCGGCAAGTCTGCGCGAGCGGTTGCGCAGGCCGACCGGTCAGACTAGCCTTGCGTCAACTTGCTTTGCTCGGGACAGGGAATGTCAGATACAGATGAACTGACCTTCAAGGAGATGTGCGCGCGGTTCGACGTGACGCCGCGCACCTTGCGCTATTACGAATATATCGAGCTGCTGCAGCCCCGCAAGGAAGGCCGCACCCGCTTCTATACCCCGCGCGAGATCGCGCGCATGACCCTGATCCTGCGCGGCCGCCGGTTCGGCTTCAGCCTGGAAGAGATCCGGCAGTGGCTGGAGATCTATGACAAGAAGGGCGACCGCGAGCAGTATGAGGTGTGGATCGACATGGCCAACCGCCAGCTCGAGACGCTGAGCACGCAGCTTCAGGAAACCGAGGCCGCGATCAAGGACCTGCGCAATCTGCGCGATGAAACCGCGGAGATCCTGCGCCGGATGGACTGACCGCCGGCCCGCCATCGCCGGTTTGACGCAGCGTTTCAGTTTACGCGAACGTCAACTTCGGCCATCATCCCCTTATCGCAACAGACTGTGCGGACCGCGAGGAGGCGGTGGGGATGAGCGATGAGTATCTGACGATCCGCGAGATGTGCGACGCCTTCGACGTCACACCACGCACGCTGCGCTTCTACGAGGCGCGCGAATTGCTGGCCCCGCTGCGCCGTGGTCAGCACCGGCTGTACAACCGGCGCGACCGCGGGCGGCTGACCCTGATCCTGCAGGGCAAGCGCTTCGGCTTCAGCCTGGAAGACATGCGGCAGCTGCTCGAACTCTATGACCCGCGTGAAAACAACGTCACCCAGCTTGCCGCCACCATCGCCGCCTCGCGCGAGCGCCTGGCCGACATGCAGCGCCAGCAGGAAGAGCTGAGCGCCGCCATCGGCGAACTGCGCGACCGCATCGGCGATGCCGAGGCGATGCTCGCCGCCCGCCAACAGACCTGATGCACCCTTCGCCCTTCCCCGAAAGGAACGATCATGCCGATCTATGAAGCGCCGCTGCGCGACATGCAGTTCATCCTGCACGATGTCCTCGACATCAAGAACACCGGCCTGCCCGGCCATGACGAGCTGGACCGCGACTTTACCGAGGCCGTGCTGGACGCCGCCGGCAAGCTCGCGACCGAGATGCTGCTGCCCCTGAACGTGGTCGGCGACAGGCAGGGCTGCGTGCTGGAAAACGGCATCGTCCGGACGCCCGACGGCTTCAAGGGCGCCTTCGACGCGCTGCGCGAGGGCGGCTGGACGGCGCGGGACTGCGACCCCGAATTCGGCGGTCAGGGCATGCCCTATCTGATGGGGCTGGCCACGGGCGAGATCTTCGTCTCGGCCAACATGGCCTTCAACATGTATCAGGGCCTGACCCACGGCGCCTATTCCGCCATCCACACCCACGGCACCGACGCGCAGAAACAGACCTGGCTGCCCAAGATGGTCAGCTGCGAATGGACCGGCACGATGAACCTGACCGAGCCGCATTGCGGCACCGATCTGGGCATGCTGCGCACCAAGGCCGAACCGCAGGAAGATGGCAGCTACCGGATCACCGGGCAGAAGATCTTCATCTCGGCCGGCGATCACGACATGGCCGAAAACGTCATCCACCTGGTGCTGGCCAAGGCCCCCGGCGGCGGCGAGGGCACCAAGGGCATCTCGCTGTTCATCGTGCCCAAGTTCCTGGTGAACGAGGACGGCTCGCTGGGCGAGCGCAACGGCGTCAGCGTCGGCAGCCTGGAAGACAAGATGGGCATCCACGGCAACGCCACCTGCGTGATGAACTTCGACGGCGCGCAGGGCTGGCTGCTGGGCGACCTGCACAAGGGCATGCGGGCGATGTTCACCATGATGAACGAAGCCCGCCTCGGCGTCGGCCTGCAGGGCTATGCGGTGGCCGAAGCCGCCTATCAGAATGCGGTCGCCTATGCCAAGGACCGCCTGCAGGGCCGCGCCGTCACCGGCGCCGAAAATCCCGACGGCCCCGCCGATCCGCTGATCGTGCACCCCGACATCCGCCGCAACCTGATGGACCAGAAATCCTTCCTGGAAGGCGCGCGGATGCTGGCCTTCTGGGGCGCCCACCAGATCGACCGCGCCCATGCCGGCGAGGCCGAGGCCGATGGCATGATCTCGCTGCTGACCCCGATCATCAAGGGCTTCCTGACCGACAAGGGGTTCGAGACGACGGTGAACGCGCAGCAGGTCTTTGGCGGGCATGGCTATATCGAGGAATGGGGCATGTCCCAATTCGTCCGCGACGCCCGCATCACCATGATCTACGAGGGCGCGAACGGCATCCAGGCGCTCGATCTGGTCGGCCGCAAGCTGGCGGCGGATGGCGGCAAATACGTCATGGCCTTCTTTGACGAGATCAAGAGCTTCATCAAGACCCATGAGGGCGACGAGACGCTGAAGCAGGACTTCCTCGAGCCGCTGAAGGCCGCGTCCAAGGATCTGCAGGCGGCGGCGATGTATTTCATGCAGCACGGCATGAAGAACCCCAACAACGCGCTGGCCGGGTCCTATGACTTCATGCATCTTTTCGGGCATACTGTGCTGGGCTTCATGTGGGCCCGCATGGCGGTCGCGGCGCAGGCGGCGCTGCAGGGCGGCAGCGGCGACGCCGACTTCCTGAACACCAAGCTCGCCACCGGGCGCTACTACATGCAGCGCCAGTTGCCGATGACCGCGACGCATCTGGCCCGCATCGAAAGCGGCGCCGATCCGGTCATGGCGCTCGACGCCGCGCAATTCTGAGGCGCTGCCGCGAACCGGGACGGGGCGATGAGTATTTGGGCAAAGAAGAAGCCCGAATGCGCCCCGGCCCCCGCGCCTTCCGGCGCTCTGGCGTGTTTCAGCCGGCGGACCGGGGCGGCTTCTCCTTTGGCGGTCATCGGCTCTCCAGCCTGTACCGCAAAGGCAGGAATAACGGGCAAAGGTGAAGAATTGGTTTCTTCTTTGTCCAAATACTCAATCCGGCGCCGCCATCGGCGCGAACAGGAGGAAGCATGACCGAAGCCTATATCTATGACGCCTGCCGCACCCCGCGCGGCAAGGGCCGGACCGATGGCAGCCTGCACGAGGTGACCTCGCTCGCCTTGTCGGCGCGGCTGCTGAATGCGGTGAAGGATCGCAACAATCTGGACGGTCCCGCCGTCGAGGATGTGATCTGGGGCAATGTCACCCAGGTCAAGGAACAGGGCGGCTGTCTGGCACGATCGGCGGTGCTGGCATCCGATCTGGACGAGCGGATTCCGGGTCTGTCGATCAACCGCTTCTGCGCGTCGGGGATGGAGGCGGTGAACCTTGCCGCCAACCAGATCAAGGGCGGCGCGGGCGATGGCTATATCGCCGGCGGTGTCGAGATGATGGGCCGGGTCGCCATGGGCAGCGACGGGGCCGCCATCGCGGTCGATCCGAGCCTGGCGATGAAGAGCTATTTCGTGCCGCAGGGCATTTCGGCCGACATCATCGCGACCGAGTTCGGCTTTACCCGCGAAGAGGCCGATGCGCTGGCCGCCGAATCGCAGCGCCGCGCCGCTCAGGCCTGGCATGAGGGGCGGTTCGACAAGTCCATCGTGCCGGTGTTGGACCAGAACGGGCTGACCATTCTGGACCGCGACGAATACATGCGCCCCGGCACCACCGCCGAGGATCTGGCCAAGCTGAAGGCCAGCTTCAAGGAGATGGGCGAGGTCATGCCCGGCTTCGACAAGGTGGCGATGCTGAAATACCCGCATCTCGACCATATCAACCACATCCACCATGCCGGGAACTCGTCAGGGATCGTCGACGGCGCCGCGGCCGTGCTGGTCGGCAACAAGGCCTTCGGCGAGCGCTTTGGCCTGACGCCCCGCGCCCGCATCCGCGCCACCGCCAAGATCGGCACTGATCCCACGATCATGCTGACCGGTCCGGTGCCGGTGACGGAAAAGATCCTGGCCGACAGCGGCATGTCGATTTCCGACATCGACCTGTTCGAGGTGAACGAAGCCTTTGCCGCCGTCGTGTTGCGCTTCATGCAGGCTTTCGACGTCTCGGCCGACAAGGTCAACGTGAATGGCGGCGCCATCGCGATGGGCCATCCGCTGGGTGCGACCGGGGCGATCATCATCGGCACGCTGCTGGATGAGCTGGAGCGGCGCGACCTGTCCACCGGGCTTGCGACGCTGTGCATCGCCTCGGGCATGGGTGCGGCTACCATCATCGAGCGCGTCTAGGAAAGGTTAGGCAATGAGCGATTTTACCATCCAGAAAGACTCCGACGGCGTTGCCATCATCACCTGGGATGTCGCGGGAAAGTCGATGAACGTGCTGTCCGAGGACGGCATCCGCCAGCTTGACGGGCTGATCGACGACGCGCTTGGCGATGACTCGGTCAAGGGCATCGTCATCACCAGCGGCAAGCCGGATTTCGCCGCCGGCATGGACCTGAATGTGCTCGGCTCGATGAAGGAAAGCGGCGGGGCCGAGGCGATCTTCGCGCTGGTCATGCAATTGCACGGCGTGCTGCGCAAGATCGAGCGGGCGGGCATGGACCCCAAGACGCTGAAGGGCGGCAAGCCCATCGCGGCGGCACTGCCCGGCACCGCATTGGGGATCGGGCTGGAAATCCCGCTGGCCACGCACCGGATCTTTGCCGCCGACAACCCCAAGGCCAAGATCGGCCTGCCCGAGATCCAGGTCGGCATCTTCCCCGGTGCCGGCGGCACCACGCGGCTGGTGCGCAAGCTGGGCGTGATGGGCGCGGCGCCCCTGCTGCTGGAAGGCAAGCTGAACGACCCCAAGAAGGCCAAGGCCGCCGGCGTCATCGACGAGGTGGTGGACGATCCCGTCGCCGCTGCCCGCGACTGGGTGCTGAACGCCAAGGACGCCGATATCGTCAAGCCGTGGGATGCCAAGGGCTACAAGATGCCGGGGGGCGAGCCGTTCCACCCGGCGGGCTTCATGACCTTCGTCGGCGCAAACGCGATGGTGATGGGCCGCACGATGGGCGTCTATCCCGCCGCCCGGGCGCTGCTGTCGGCGGTCTATGAAGGCGCGATGGTGCCCTTTGACCAGGCGCTGAAGATCGAGGCGCGGTGGTTCACCAATGTGCTGATGAACCCGTCCTCGGGCGCGATGATCCGCAGCCTGTTCATCAACAAGGAAGCGCTGGAAAAAGGCGCGAACCGCCCTGACGTGCCCGACCAGAAGGTGCGCAAGCTGGGGATCTTGGGCGCCGGCATGATGGGCGCAGGCATCGCCTATGTCAGCGCCATGGCGGGGATCGAGGTGGTGCTGATCGACGCCCAGCAGGACGCCGCCGACCGCGGCAAGGCCCATTCGGCCGATCTGCTGGACAAGGCGATCAGCCGCAAGAAATCCACCGAGGCGAAAAAGACCGAGGTGCTGGACCGGATCACGGCGACGACCGATTACGACGCGCTTGCCGGCTGCGATCTGATCGTCGAGGCGGTGTTCGAAGACCCCGCCGTCAAGGCCGAGGTCACCGCCAAGGCCGAGGCCGTGATTGGCGCGGACGCGATCTTTGCGACCAACACCTCGACCCTGCCGATCAGCGATCTGGCCCGCGCCAGCCAGCGGCCCGAGCAATTCATCGGCATCCACTTCTTCAGCCCCGTCGACAAGATGCTGCTGGTCGAGATCATTCGCGGCAAGCAGACCGGCGACCGCGCGGTGGCCAAGGCGCTGGATTTCGTGCGCCAGATCCGCAAGACGCCGATCGTCGTCAATGACGCACGCTTCTTCTATGCCAACCGCTGCATCATTCCTTACCTCAATGAGGGGATGCGGATGCTGGCCGAGGGCGTCAGCCCGGTGCTGATCGAGAATGCGGCGCGGATGATGGGCATGCCCCTGGGCCCGCTGCAACTGGTGGACGAGACCAGCATCGACCTGGGCGTGCGGATCGCCAAGGCCACGCGCGCGGCGATGGGCGACAGCTATCCCGATGGCGCCGTCGATGACGTGCTGTTCTGGATGGCGGATGAGGGTCGGATGGGCCGCAAGGCCAAGGCCGGCTTCTATGCCTATGACGAGGCCGGCAAGCGTCAGGGCCTGTGGCCGGGTCTGGCCGAGCGCTTCCCGCAGGCCGATCCGCAGCCCGATCTGACCGAGGTGCAGCACCGGCTGATGTTCGCCCAGACGCTCGAAGCGGTGCGCGCGCTGCAGGAAGGCGTGCTGCTGGACATCCGCGAGGGCGATGTCGGCGCCATCCTCGGCTGGGGCTTTGCGCCCTGGACCGGGGGGCCGTTCAGCTGGCTGGACATGCTGGGCGCCGCCCGCGCGGTCGAGATCTGCGACCGCCTGACAAAGGCGCATGGCCCGCGCTTTGCCGCGCCCGACCTGCTGCGCGAAATGGCGGACACGGACCAGACCTTCTACGGCCGCTTTGGCGCGGGCAAGAAAGCCGCCTGATCGCGGCCCGATGACAAAGGATCAAGGCCCGGAGGCATCCTCCGGGCCTTTTTCATGGCCCCGCCCGCGCGCCGGGGGAACCCCTGCCCCTCTATCCGGTTGATCTGGCGGCAAAGGCCCCTATTCTGCTTTCATGCCCGCGCATCCGTCAGGAAGGATTACATGACCACCCAGACCCAACGTGCCGCCGAGGGCACCCAGACCCAGATCGAAGAGGTCACCGGGGTCGTGCTGCCCGAACCGGCAGGCGATATCGTGCCGCTCGAGCAAGCTCCGGCCCCGCTCGCGGACGAGATCCGCCGGCGGATGAACGAGATCGACCTGCGCGACACCGGCTCGGTGGTGAATTTCGGCACCCGCGCCCAGAACGAGCTGCAAGAGATCAGCCAGCAGATGCTCGCCGACGTCAAGAACAAGGATGTCGGGCCGGCGGGCGAATCGCTGCGCAACATCGTCACCACCATTCGCGGCTTTTCGGTTAGTGAACTCGACGTGCGGCGCGAGCGGACCTGGTGGGAACGGATGCTGGGCCGCTCGGCCCCGTTTGCGCGCTTTGTGGCGAATTACGAGGATGTGCAGGGCCAGATCGACAAGATCACCGAGGATCTGATGTCGCATGAGCACCGGCTGCTCAAGGACATCAAGTCGCTGGACGTGCTGTATGACCGCACGCTGAAATTCTATGACGAACTGGCGCTGTATATCGCGGCGGGCGAGGCCAAGCTGGCCGAACTGGACGAACAGACCATCCCCGCGAAAGAGGCCGAGGTGCAGTCCAGCCCTCCCGACGGGCAGGTGATGGAGGCGCAGGAGCTGCGCGACCTGCGTTCCATGCGCGACGATCTGGAACGGCGCGTCCATGACCTGAAGCTGACGCGGCAGGTGACGATGCAGTCGCTGCCGTCGATCCGGCTGGTGCAGGAAAACGACAAGTCGCTGGTGACCAAGATCAACTCGACGCTGGTGAACACCGTGCCGCTGTGGGAAACGCAGCTGGCCCAGGCGGTGACGATCCAGCGCTCGGCCCAGGCGGCGGGCGCGGTGAAAGAGGCGACCGACCTGACTAACGACCTGCTGACCGCCAACGCCAAGAACCTGCGTCAGGCCAACGCGCAGATCCGCACCCAGATGGAACGCGGCGTCTTTGACATCGAATCGATCCGCACCGCCAATGCCGAACTGATCGCCACCATCGAGGACAGCCTGCGCATCGCGGATGAGGGCAAGGCCCGCCGCGCCACGGCCGAGGAAGAACTGCTGCGGATGGAACAGGATCTGCGCCGCACGCTGTCCGCCTCGCGCGCGCAGACCCAGCAGATCGGACAGGCCCCAAGGACGTGACCGACGGCGCCCGCGTTTCCATTCCCGTCTCTGACCCGGCCGGTCCGGGGCTGCGCTTCCGCTGGCGCGGGTTCTGCGCGGCGGCGGCTGGCGTGGCGCTGGCGGCGCTGGCGGGCTGCACCGACGCCACCGGGCCGGAACCGCCCGCCCCGGCGCCCAGCCCGCAGGTCACGGACCCCCTCGCCACCCCGCCCGAGGCGCGGCCCGGTGGCGTCTTGCGCGCCGCCCGCGCCCAACGCGCCGCGGACGAGGCGCGCGATGCACAACGCGCCGCCGAAAGCCCGGCCAGCCAGAACATCCGCGGCTATTATATCGGGGTCGAGGATATGCTGATCGCGCGCGGGCTGCTGCGCAATGATGACGGCCGCTCGATCCCGGTGACGCCGGAACGGCTGGCGGCGAACTTCATCGACATCGCGCTGTATGACGAATACAGCCGCGACGGCGCCGCGCTGATCGCCGGGCCGAACCCCTCGCGCCTGCGGCGTTGGGCGCAGCCGGTGCGGATCGCGGTCGAGACCGGCGCCTCGGTCCCGCCCGCCACGCGCATCCGCGACCGGACCGAGGTGCAGCAATTCGCCGAACGCCTCGCCCGGTTGACCGGCCATGACATCGCCGCCACCCCCGGCCGCGGCAATTTCACCGTGCTGTTCCTGAACGAGGATGAACGGCGCGCGATCGGGCCGCGCCTGTCCGCGATCCTGCCCGGCATCCCCGCCCATGATATCGAGGCGATCCAATCCCTTCCGCCCCAGACCTATTGCACGGTCTTCGCCTATTCGCTGGGCGCCAGCCCGCTTTACAGCGACGCGGTGGCGATCATCCGGGCCGAGCTGCCGCCGCGCCTGCGGTCCTCCTGCATCCACGAGGAACTGGCGCAGGGCATGGGGCTGGCCAATGACAGCCCCAAGGCCCGCCCCTCGATCTTCAACGATGACGAGGAATTCGGGCTGCTGACCTGGCATGACGAATTGCTGCTGAAAATGCTGTATGATCCGCGCCTGCGCCCCGGCATGACCGTCGAGACGGCGGCCGAGCCGGTCAAGCAGATCGCGGCCGAACTGCTGGCGCCGGGCCAGACGTGACCGACCGCGGCGCTGCCGGGATCAGGCGCATGACCGAAACGCGAACGGAACAGGAGTGACACATGGCGCTTTTCAATTTCCTCTCGGGCGAATTCATCGACGTCATCGCCTGGACCGACGACACCCGCGACACCATGGTCTGGCGGTTCGAACGGCATGGCAACGCGATCAAATACGGCGCCAAGCTGACCGTCCGCGAGGGTCAGGCGGCGGTGTTCGTCCATGAAGGCCAGATCGCCGACGTCTTCGCGCCGGGGCTGTATATCCTGGAAACCAACAACATGCCGGTGCTGACCACGCTGCAGCACTGGGATCACGGCTTCCGCTCGCCCTTCAAATCGGAAATCTATTTCGTCAACACGACGCGCTTCAACAATCTGAAATGGGGCACGCGCAACCCGATCATCGCCCGCGACCCGGAATTCGGCCCGGTCCGCATCCGCGCCTTCGGCACCTATTCGATGCGCGTCACCGACCCCGCCCGCTTCATGGCCGAGATCGTCGGCACCGATGGCGAGTTCACCAGCGATGAGATCACCTTCCAGCTGCGCAACATCATCGTGCAGGAGTTCTCGCGGATGATCGCCAGCTCGGGCATTCCGGTGCTGGACATGGCGGCGAACACCGACCAGCTGGGCCGCATGGTCGCCAAGGCCATCGCGCCGACCATCGCCAATTACGGCCTGACCATTCCCGAATTCTACATCGAGAATGTCAGCCTGCCCGACGAGGTCGAGGCGATCCTCGACAAGCGCACCTCGATGGGGATCGTGGGCGATCTGGACCGCTTCGGCCAATACGCCCAGTCCGAGGCGATGCTGAACGCCTCGCAGAACCCCGGCGGCGCGGGTGCCGGGATGGGCGCAGGCATGGGCGCCGCGATCGGCATGGGCATGGCCGGCAACATGGCGATGCGCGGGCCGTGGGGTCAGGTGCCGGCAAGCCAGGCCGCGCCTGCGCCGGGGGGCGGCGCCATGCCGCCGCCGCTGCCGGGCGCGCGGGCCGAAACCGTCTGGCACATCGCCATCGGCGGTCAGGCGCAGGGGCCTTACGGGCGCGGGCATCTGGGGCGGATGGCGAATGACGGCAGCTTTGGCCGCGACACGCTGGTCTGGTCGCCCGGTCAGGACGGCTGGAAGCCCGCCGAAGAGGTGACCGAACTGGCGCAGCTTTTCACCATCCAGCCGCCGCCGCCCCCGCTGCCGCCGCAGGTCGAAGGCCCGCACGAGGACTAGGCCGCTGATACCCCGCGCCTGACGCAGACCCTACCCAGCCGGAAGCCATCATGCCGACGCCCGCCAGCGAATTTCGCTATCCCTGCCGGAACTGCGGCGCCAGCCTGACCTTCTCGCCCGGCGAGCAGTCGCTGAAATGCCCCTATTGCGGGCATGTCCAGCAGATCGGCGAGGGCGCCGAGAACGCCCCCGGCCGGTCGCCCGAGGGCGGCGTCGCGGGCGAGGATGTGCTGCTGCGCGACCCCGCCACCGGCCGCGCGCTGCAATGGGATGGCGGCCACAAGGCCCCGCATCTGACCGAGATCCCGCTTGCCGACGGGCTGCGGCTGGAAGCCGGCAGCGAGCTTGCGCAGGACATCCGCACCCTGTCTTGCCCCAATTGCGGGGCGCTGATCGAACTGGCCGCCGCCAGCCAGTCGACCCGCTGCCCCTTCTGCGCGACCCCGGTCGTGACCGACACCGGCGCCACGCGCCAAATCAAGCCGCAGGGCGTGCTGCCCTTTGTGCTGACCGAAACCCAGGCGCGCGCGGCGCTGTCGGACTGGCTGGGCCGGCTGTGGTTCGCGCCCTCGGGGTTGACCGCCTATGCCCGGCGCGGGCGGCGGATGACCGGCATCTATTCGCCCTTCTGGACCTTCGATGCCGACAGCCGCACCGAATATTCCGGCCTGCGCGGCGACTGGTATTACGAGACGCAGTATGTGACCCAAATCATCGACGGCAAGCGCCGCCAGGTCGCCCAGCAGGTTCGCAAGACAAGGTGGAGCCGGGTCAGCGGCCGCGTTGCGCGGGATTTCGACGATGTGCTGGTGCTGGCCTCGACCTCGCTGCCGCGCCGCCACGCCGACGGGCTGACGCCGTGGGACCTGTCGCATCTGCGCCCCTATGACCCGCAATTCCTCGCCGGGTTCGAGGCCGAGGGCTATACCGTCCCCCTGCCCGACGGCCACGCCATCGCCCGGCAGGAGATGTCCGGCGTCATCGCCATGGACATCCGCCGCGACATCGGCGGCGACGAGCAGCGGATCGAAAGCGCCCGCACCAGCTTCTCGGCCGAGACGTTCAAGCACATCCTGCTGCCGATCTGGACGGCGGCGTATAAATACAACGGCAAATCCTATCGCTTCGTCGTCAACGGCCAGTCCGGCCGGGTGCAGGGCGAGCGGCCGTGGTCGGTCTGGAAGATCGCGGCGGCGGTGATCATGGGCACGATCCTGCTGGCGATCATGATGCTGCTGTCCAATCAGGGGGGCTAGATGGGCAGGTTCAGTCACATCAGGGCCGCTTGGCGATGATCCTCTGCTGCGGTGAATCGCTGATCGATCTGGTGCCCGACGGCGACCGCTATCACGCCCGGCCCGGCGGCGGCGCGTTCAATACGGCGGTGGCGCTTGGGCGGCTGGGGGCGGCGGCGGGGTATCTGTGGCCGCTCTCGACAGACAGCTTTGGGGCGACGCTGCGCGGCGTGCTGGATGAAGCCGGCGTCGACACCCGCCTGTGCCCGCAGACAGACCGGCCCACGGCGCTTGCGGTGGTGACGCTGCGCGGCGGCGAGGCGAGCTATGGGTTTTATGAAGACGGCACCGCTGCCCGCGTCCTCGACCGCGATCATCTGCCCGAGCTGCCGGCACAGATGCGCGCGCTAGTGATCGGCGGGATCAGCCTGATCGACCCCGGTACCGGCGCGGCCATCGAGGAACTGGCGCGGCGCGCCTATCACACTGGCCGCATGGTGATGCTGGACCCCAATATCCGCCCTGCCCTGATCGCGGACCCCGACATGCTGCGCGACCGCATGTCGCGGCTGCTGCGGCTGGCGCATATCGTCAAGCTGTCCTCCGACGATCTGGAATGGCTGATGCCGGGCGCCACCCCTGCCGAGGCCGCGCAGCGGGTCATCCGAAAAGGCGCGAGCCTGATGTGCCATACGCATGGCGCATCCGGGGCGACCGCCTATCGCTGGAAGACTTCCGTTCATGCCAAGGCGCAGACGGCGCAGGTCGCCGATACCATCGGCGCGGGCGACACCTTCAACGCGGGGTTCCTGGCGGGGCTGGCCGAGGCGGGGGTGCTGACGGTCGAGGGGCTGCGTCAGGCGGCGACGCCGGTGCTTCAGGCGGCCCTCGCCCTTGGGACGCGGGCCGCGGCGGTCACCGTCTCGCGGCCCGGCGCCGATCCGCCGTGGCGGGATGAGTTGGGACTGCCCTAAGCAGAAAACGCAAATGCCGCCCCGGATCACGGGACGGCATCGAAAAACGGCTATGGTCGGGGGATTATGCGGCTTCGGCGTCTTCGGCGGCGGCCTGACGGCGCTCGCTTTCCTCGCGCGACAGCGCGACCGAGGTGCGGACGCCCTTGGACACGAACTCCATCAGCCCCTTGACGACGCGCTCGTTCGGGTCGATCCCGGCGCAGGACAGAACCTCGCGCCCATCGCGAGAGCGTGCCCAGCGGGCGATCTGCTCTGGCCCGTTTCCGTATTTCTTGTCATCGGCAATGGCATCGTCCAGCGCAGCCAGAACGACCGCCGCAAACAATTTGCGCGCCCGCTGACCCTGTTCAAAATTGAAAGCCGATCCATCGACGAAATCACGCATCTTTACCGTCCTGACCAAATGTGTTTCTATCGCCTTGTGGGGCGAAAATTCCCGGGCTCAATTCTTGGTGGTGGGATGACCATATCCCATCTGCACCTTGATTCGGTATAACGCTAACCTCAACTCTGCCATGCAAATTCGTCATGGCTAACTGTTTTATTACCTTCAACCAACATCCCGCAACGCCGCCAGGGCGGTGCCGGTTTCATCTACCTGTGGTCGGTTTGAAATAAATCAAGCTGCGGCTGGGAAAGATTTTCGCCGTGATGCAGCCCGGACAGCGTGATCCCCAGCAGGCGCACCCCGCGCGCGTCCAGCGGCACGGCCTCGACCAGCCCCGCGCCCAGCGAAAACAGGGTTTCGCCGTCCGGCACCGGCTGCGGCAGGCTGCGCGACCGCGTGATCTGGCGGAAATCGCCGAAGCGCAGCTTGATCGTGACGCAACGTCCCTGCGCCCGCGCCGCGCCCGCCTGCGCCCAGACCTTATCGGCCAGCGGCCGCAGCGCCTGCAACAGCTCGGTAAGGGTGGTCAGGTTCTGCGAGAATGTCGTCTCGGTCCCGATGGATTTGCGCACCCGGTTCGGACGGACCGGGCGGTTGTCGATGCCGCGCGAGATGTCGTGATACCACTGCCCCGCCTTGCCGAAGCGGCGTTGCAGGACCGACAGCTCGATCCCGCGCAGATCGGCGCCGGTTTCGATCCCCAGCGCGCGCATCCGCGCCGCCGTGGCCGGGCCGATGCCGTGGAACCTGTCGATGGGCAGCTCGGCAATAAAGCGTGCGCCATGCGCGGGGGGAATGGTAAATTGCCCGTCGGGTTTGCGCTGATCCGAGGCCAGCTTGGCCAGAAACTTGCAATAGCTAATCCCCGCGCTCGCCGTCAGCCCGGTTTCGTCCCTGATGGCGTCGCGGATGGCGGTCGCCCGCGCCGAGGCGGTCTGGCCGGGGCCAAGCCGCCCGGTCAGGTCCAGATAGGCCTCGTCCAGCGAGAGCGGCTCGATCACCGGCGTATGGCGGGCGAAGATCTCGCGGATCTGGCGGCTGACGGCGCGGTAGACGTCGAAGCGCGGGCGCACGAAGATCAGTTCTGGGCAGCGCCGCTGCGCCGTGACCGAGGGCATGGCCGAACGCACGCCGAAGCGCCGCGCCTCATAGCTGGCGGCGGCGACGACGCCGCGCGCGCTCGAGCCGCCGACCGCGACCGGGCGGCCGCGCAGCGCCGGATCGTCGCGCTGCTCGACCGAGGCATAGAACGCATCCATGTCGAAATGCAGGATGCGGCGCCCGCCATCCTGCGGCGCGTCATCCGAGGTCATGCCGCTCTGACGGCGACACCCCCGGCGGTCATTCCGTCGCCCATGCGGTCAAAGCGCATATAGGCCAGCCCGCGCCCGCCGGACTGGGTGAAGACCGTGCCCGCCTCGCGCCCGTCCTGCGACAGCACCGGCGTTCCCACCGGCACCGGCGCGTCCAGTTCCAGCCGCGCCAGCCCCTTGCGAAGCTGGGTCTTGTGCTTCATCCGGGCCGTCACCTCTTGCCCGACATAGCAGCCCTTGCGGAAATCGACGCCGTTCAGCCGCTCGAACCCCATTTCAAGGATGAAACTGTCATTCGGGATCAGCTCGATCCCCGCCTCGGGCACCAGATGCTCGACCCGCAGCGCGTCCCAATCGGTGCCGTCATCGGCCACGTCCAGCCCATAGCCCCGCCAACCGAGCGCCGGGTGCCGCGGATCGGCGATGGCGCCCTCGGGCGCGGGGCCGGTGCCGCGGGTGACGGCGCGCGGATCAAGCGCCAGTTCCACCTTGGAGCGCAGCTTGTACATGCCCAGCCGCTTCATCAGATCGTCCGCCTGCGCTGCGGGAGCGTCCAGCAGATAGGCCTCACCCTCGGGGATGACGAAGAAATCGGACAGGTATTTCCCCTGCGGGCTCAGCAGCGCGGTATAGACCGGGGCGCGGGTGATGTCGTTCGTCACCAGCCCTTGCAGGAAATGTTCGCGGTCGGGGCCGGTCAGGCGCAGGATCTGGCGGTCAGTCATTCGTCAGTGCTCCGAATTGCAGGCGGACAAGCGCGGCATAGGCGCCGTCCTGCCGCATCAATTGGTCATGATTGCCCTGTTCGACAACTCGGCCGGCATCCATGACGATGATCTTGTCGGCATTGCGGACCGTGGACAGCCGGTGCGCGATGACCAGCGTGGTGCGCCCTTCGGACAGCCGATCCAGCGCCTGCTGCACCAGCCGTTCCGACGCCGCATCAAGCGCCGAGGTCGCCTCGTCCAGCAGCAACACCGGCGCATCGCGCAGCACGGCGCGCGCAATCGCCACCCGCTGCCGCTGCCCGCCGGACAGGGCCGAGCCGCGCGGCCCGGCGCGGCTTTCCAGCCCCAGCGGCATGGCCTGCACGAAATCGGCGACATGGGCGGCGACGGTGGCACGCTCGATGGCCTCGGGGGTGGCGTCCTGTCCCAGCGTGATATTCTCGCGCAGGGTCTCGTCGAACAGCGCCGGGTCTTGCGACACGACCGAGAACTCGTCGCGCAGCGTGGCCAGATCGAACTCGGTCAGCGGCACGCCCCCCAGCGTGATCCGCCCGGTATCGGCATCCGTCATGCGGGTGAGCAGGTTGAAGACCGTGGTCTTGCCCGCCCCGGACGGCCCGACCAGCGCCGTGGTCTGCCCCGCCTCGGCCACGAAGGTCAGGCCGCGCAGCACCTGCGTCTCGTCATAGCTGAGGGTGACGTCGTCGAACTCGATCCGCGTCGTCTCGGGCGGGTTCAGGCGCGGGCCGGAGCGGACCGAGGGCTGGGTGTCAAAGACCTGATAGATCCGTTCCAGACTGGCCGCCGCGACCTGCCACGACCCCGCCAGCCCGCCCAGCCGCCGCAAG
Source organism: Paracoccus jeotgali (assembly GCF_002865605.1). Lineage (NCBI taxonomy): Bacteria > Pseudomonadati > Pseudomonadota > Alphaproteobacteria > Rhodobacterales > Paracoccaceae > Paracoccus > Paracoccus jeotgali. Next base: position 641,897 of record NZ_CP025583.1, on the reverse strand, counting down.
GGCTGGAAAGCCAGCGACAGCGCGGTGAAAAACGCCATGAAATCGCCCACGCTGCGCTCGCCCGACACCACCTGAGAGCCGCCAAGCGCCAGCACGCCGACAAAGCCCAGCCCCGTCACCACGTCGATCAGCGCCGGAACGACCGCGCCAATGCCCGCGATCTTGACCTCGGCCCGGCGGATGCGGTCGACGATATCGGCGAAACGTCCGGCCTGCCGGTCCTCGATCCGGTTCAACCGCACGGTGCCGATGCCGTGCAGCACCTCGTCGATGCGGTTGCTGCGGTCGGATGCGTTCTGGCGCATGGCGCGGGTCTTGCGGCGCACATAGCGCTGCACCCACAGCGTCGGCACGATCAGCAGCGGCGCCCCGACCAGCGCCGCCAGCGTCCATTGCGGGTCGATGCTGGTCGCCACCCAGAACAGCGCCAGCAGCGAGACGACGTCGCGCCCCGCGCCGGTGATGAAGGTCTGCCAGATGCCCTGCACGGCGCTGGTGTCGCCCAGGATCCGCTCGATCATCGCGCCGGGGGGGTTGAGTTGAAAGAACTTCATGTCCAGCCGCATGACATGGGACAGCAGATCGACCTGCATCCGCGCCGCGACCTTTTGCTGGACCGCGACCAGCAGGCTGCGGTTCACGACCGAGGTCACCGCCCGGATCAGGAACAGCGCGAATATGCTGCCCCCGACCCACCACATCGCGCTGCTGTCGCCGCCCACGAACACCCGGTCGAACAGCGGCTTCAGCATCCAGCTGAGCACCGCAAGGGTCGAACCCTCGATCACCATCAGCAGCAGCGCCAGGCTCATCGGCGCCCAATGCTCGCGCAGATAGTCGCGCCAGATGCGGGAAAACAGCTTCGGGGTCCGGTCGCGTGCCATGGGCTGATCTAGCCCACCACACGCGCCCGCCGCAAGCCGCGCCGGTTGAGGGGACCGGCGCCTAGTCGCGCTTCAACGCCCGGAACGCGGCCGAGGCGGCGACGCCCGCAAAGGCCGCGATCAGCAGCGACATCAGCCCGTAAAGCAGCGGCCGGTCATAGGCGAGGCGGTAGAGCCAGCGTTCCAGCCCGACCTTGCGCACCTCGATGGGGGCGGAATAATCCGAGATCACCCGCCCCTCGCGCAGCAGGAAAATCCGCGCCTTGTAGCTGCCCTCGACCAGGTTCGCGGGCAGCCGGAAATCGGCGCGAAACAGCGTGTTGTCGACCAGCCCGACGGCGCCCTCGTCCAGCCGGTAAATACCCTCGGCGATCCGCATCTCGATCAGCGCCTCGGTGAAATCGACCGGGTTTTCCACGTCCAGCGGCTTGGCAAAGGCCCGCATTGCCGTCGGGATCGAGATGCGGTGGCTGGCGTCCTGTTCCGGCGACAGGATGCGGTCCAGCTTGCCGGTGGTGTCGACGGCATAGAAGCTGGGGGCCGAGGCGACGAAGACGCTTTCGGTGTTCACCCAGATGCCGAACCGCCGTTCCTTGCGCCGGATGGTGACGCTGCGCGACGGCCCTTCCAGCGTCGCGATGACGTCAAGCTGGCTGTCCGAGGGCATCGGCGTCTCGCGCCGCACCGCGCCATAGAGCAGGATCTCCGAGCCGGTGAAGTTCGCCGTGATCGCCACCGCGTCCGAGGACAGCCCCATCACCACCTGTTCAGGCGATTCCGGCGGCGGGCCGGGCAGCTCGCCGCGTGGTTCCTGCGGCGAGGGATAGGACATGATCGGCGGCGGCCCCTCGGGCGTCTGCGAATGGGGCGGGCGCGGCGCGGTGCTGCGCGAGGCATCGGGCGCCAGCGCATTATGCGCCCCCACCGCCTCCTTGCCGGGCGGCGTGCCCTGCGCATGCGCCGCCGCACCCAAAGCCAGCACGAACAGGACCGCAAGCCGGTTACGCGACATCACAGGATTCCCGGCGTCAGCGAAAACAGGTTCTCGGGCGGCAGGAACAGGTCGGTCGCCAGCTTGGCGCAGACCGCCAGCACCACCAGCGCCAGCAGGATGCGCAACTGCTCGGCCCGCAGCCTTGCGCCCAGATTGGCGCCGATCTGCGCGCCGATGACCCCACCCACGATCAGCAGCACGGCCAACATCACATCGACGGTGTTATAGCTGACCGCATGCATGACCGTGGTAAAGGCGGTGACGAAGGTGATCTGGAACAGCGAGGTGCCGATCACGACCTTGGTCGGCATCCCCAGCAGATAGATCATCGCCGGCACCATGATGAAACCCCCGCCCACCCCCATCATCGCCGACAGGATGCCGACCAGCAGCCCCACCGTCAGCGGCGGCAGCACGCTGAGATACAGGCCCGAGATCCGGAACTTCATCTTGAAGGGCAGCGCGTGGATCCAGCCGTGATGGCGCCGCGTGGTGCGGATGCCGCGCCGCGTCCGGCGCATCGCGCGCAGGCTTTCGGCCAGCATCATCGAGCCCACCGCCCCCAGCAGCACGACATAGCTGATCTGCACCACCAGCTCGACCTGGCCCAGCCGGCGCAGCAGGTTGAACAGCGCCACCCCGATGGCCGAGCCGACAAGCCCGCCGATCAGCAGCACCGTGCCCATGCGAAAATCGACATTGCGCTGCTTGACATGGCCCAGCACGCCCGACACCGACGAGGCGACGACCTGATTGGCCCCGGTCGCCACCGCAATCGCGGGCGGAATCCCGATGAAGAACAGCAGCGGCGTGATCAGAAAGCCCCCGCCCACGCCGAACATCCCGCTCATCAGCCCGACGATGCCGCCAAGGCCGATCAGCAGGAAGGCGTTCACCGCAACCTCGGCGATGGGAAGGTAGATCTGCATTGTCAGGCGCCCGTCCGGAATTGGCCACCACATCTAGCCCTGTTGCGCGCCCAAGGTCAAAGCCCGATCGGCGCGAAATCTCGCCGCTTGCCGCATCGCCCGGGCACAGCTAATCATGTCACGGAAAGGTAGGGTTTACATGCGCATTCTCGTGACCAATGACGACGGCATCAACGCCCCCGGCCTCGCCGCCGCCGAGGCGATTGCCGCCGAACTCGCCGGACCTCGTGGCGAGGTCTGGGTGGTCGCGCCGGCCTTCGAACAATCGGGCGTCGCGCATTGCATCTCTTACGTGCAGCCCACCATGCTGGCCCGCCTGTCCGAGCGCCGCTATGCCGCCGAGGGCAGCCCCGCCGATTGCGTGCTGGCGGCGGTCTGGGACGTGATGGGCGAGGCGCGGCCGGATCTGGTCATCTCGGGCGTGAACCGGGGCAACAATTCGGGCGAGAACGCGCTTTATTCCGGCACCGTCGGCGGCGCGATGGAGGCCGCCCTGCAGGGCCTGCCGGCCGTGGCGCTGTCGCAGTATTTCGGCCCGGCGATGACGGACATGGCGGACCCCTTCCAGCCCGCCCGCCAGCACGGCGCGCGGCTGATCCGGCGGCTGCTCGATCACGGCGACTGGACCTCGGACGCGGATTTCCGGCTGTTCTACAACATCAACTTTCCGCCCGTCCCGGCCGACGAGGTGCGCGGGACGCGGGTGGTGCCGCAGGGGCGGCGGCGCGGCGTCAGCTTTGCGGTCGAGCCGTTCCTTGCCCCCAATGGCCGCCGCTTCCTGTGGGTGCGCGGGCCGCGTCAGGACGGGCCGGCGACGCCCGGCAGCGACGTGACCGCGAACCTCGACGGCTATATCTCGCTCACCCCGATGCGGGCCGATCTGACCTGCCACGCCTCGGTCGAGCCGCTGCGGCAGGCCATGGACGGATGAGCGAGGACGACGACACCCATGCCGGTCTGGCCGAGCGCAAGATGCGCTTTCTCTATCATCTGCGCTCGCATGGCGTGACCGACCCCGCCGTGCTCGACGCGATGGAGCGGGTGGACCGCGGCGAGTTCGTCCGCGGCCATTTCGAGGATCGCGCCTATGACGACACGCCGCTGCCGATCCAGTGCGGCCAGACCATCAGCCAGCCCTCGGTCGTCGGGCTGATGACGCAGGCATTGAAGCCCGGCCCGCGCGACACCGTGCTGGAGATCGGCACCGGCTCTGGCTATCAGGCGGCGGTTCTGGCCGGGCTCTGCCGCCGGGTCTTCACGGTCGAGCGGCACCGCCCGCTGGTCGTCGCCGCCGAGGCGCTGTTCCAGCGCCTGCGGCTGTCGAACATCACCGTGCGGCTGGCCGATGGCAGCTTCGGCCTGCCCGAGCAGGCGCCCTTTGATCGCATCATTGTCACCGCCGCCGCCGAAGATCCGCCCGGCCCTCTCTTGGCGCAGTTGAAGATCGGCGGTATCATGGTCGTGCCGGTCGGCCAGTCCGATGCGGTGCAGACATTGATCCGGGTGAACCGGACGGAAACAGGCTTTGATTACCATGAGTTGCGCCAGGTGCGGTTCGTGCCTCTGGTCGAGGGGCTGGGACAGGGCTAAGCCGGCCCTGCCATCGCCGCAACCGCGCGCGACTTGGGTAAGACAGACGGGACAAACGCCAGGATGAGCAGGCTGACCTCAAATTTCCTCGCGGCGCTGCCGCTGAGCTTTCTTCTGGCCGCGTGTCAGAGCTTTCCTGCGGTCCAGCAGGATCTGTCGGATCTGGGCGCCAGCATCGGCGGGGCGACCAAGGGCTCGACCGCGACCAGCATGCCGCGGATGCCGGGCTTTGGCGGCGGAACCGCCGCCCCGGCGGCGGGGGCCACGGCGGGCCAGGTGACCGATCCCTTTGCCGGCCAGGGCGTGGCCACGCCCGCGGTCCCCGGTCAGGGCGGCACGGCCGCGGCGGCCAGCGGCGGGACCGCCAAGACGGTGGCGGCGACCACGCACCGGGTCGTTGCGGGCGAGACCGGTTGGTCGGTCGCGCGCAAATATGGCGTCACGGTGCAGGAACTGGCGAGCGCGAACGGCACCGACACCAATATGACGCTGCGCGTGGGTCAGGTGCTGAAGATCCCGGCCCGTACGGTCACCGCGCAAGCCAGCGTCACCGCGCCGGGTCAGGGCTCGCCCACGCCGACCCCGCCCTCGGCCGCGAAGCCTTTGCCTGACGAAAAGACGGCACCAACCTCCGCCCCCACCACGCGACCCGACGCGCCCGATCTGGGCGGAACGCGAACGGCGGCCTCGGGGTCGGGCAAGCTGCGGATGCCGGTCGCGGGGTCCATCACGCGCCCCTTCAGCAAGGGCCGGAATGACGGCATCGACATCGCCGCCGGCCCCGGCGTCGCCGTGCAGGCCGCCGCCGGTGGCACGGTCGCCGCCGTCACCCGCGACACCGACGGCGTGCCCATCGTCGTGATCCGTCATCAGGGCGATCTGATGACGGTCTATGCGGGGATGAGCGCGCTCTCGGTGCAAAAGGGCGACACGGTCTCGTCCGGTCAAAGCATCGGCACCGCCGGCAACAGCGGCTCGATCCATTTCGAGGTGCGCCAAGGTTTCGAGGCGGTGAACCCGGAGGGGTATCTGTAGGAGGTCCTCGTGGGACGGCGGCGGATGCGTAGGACGCCGGATTTGAGGGGGCCGCGCGAGCGCGTCATCGGCAGCTTGTGGTGCGGACGGTTCTGAGGGTGCGTAGAGCCTCAGCAATCATAACGCTCACGGCAGACCTGTCAGCGAATTGTCCCCGTTATCCGACAGGACCCTCCGCGCTTCCGCAGTCATGCCGATCCCCGCAGGCTCGATCTTGTGCACCCGCACCCAGCCACCCACAAAAAAGGTCGCGCCGTGCGGCGCGACCTATCATGACGACCGATGCGGGGGTTCGCGGTCGCCATGAATCTTGTTTCGACTGGTCGAGAGCGCTGTCGCAGAAGAGCGCTTCCGCGGGTAGCTGACCCTGTCGAGAGTAAAGCCGTCCGGGCTGACCGTGACGCTTCTTGAGACCCCATCCACTGCCTGAAGCCCGCGCAACACTCCGTCTCTAGAGCGCCTACCTCGCACTCCATCCCGAGCGATGGCTGACTGCGCGTTCGTCGGCACTATGCCGAACTTCCAGTCGCCTCTGTCGCCCGAAACACAAAGCTACCCTCGCCTCAACGGCCCCGGCGAGAGGCCGCTGGTCCCTCTCCGGGACCAGCCGCAAGCACCGGAGACGCTCGATCCTCAGGTCTTCAGACCCGCCTCGATCACGGCGGCGACCTCGTGGCGGATGGCGCGGCGGAGGTTGCGGCTGATCCGGTCGCCCATCTCGCCCTGCAGTTCCTGACGGATGACGTCGCAGACCAGGTTGCGCAGCGCGGTGCCGCCGGTCATCTGTTCGTCCTCGGCGCCGGTCTCGGCGGCGAAGAGGTCGAACCCGCCCTGCGGGAACTCGGCGTGGCCGTTGGTCTGGGCGCTGCGGATCGGGGTGGCTGCGTTCATGCTGTCTTCCTTGATGTGAGCATCGGTTTCAGGGGTGGTCTCGGCCGCGTCGTTGTCGCGCGCCTCCTGCGTCAGGGCGCGCAAACGCGTCAGGGCGTCGCTTGCGTCGATCTCGTCCTCCGCCACCTGCGGCAGCAGGTCAGCCTCGATATCAGTCGCCTGCGTCCCCAGCACCAGGCGCTTGGCCTCGCCGTCGAGCACCGACAATTCGCGTTCGATCACGCTGCGCAGCATTTCTGATTTCGGCCCCAGTGCCAGCGCGCTGCGGGCATTGCCTGCCGCGTCCAGCCGGCGGATCGGGCGGGTGAAATCGGGTCCCGCATCTTCCTGCGAGATCAACTGCCGGATCGAGGCCAGCACGTCACCAATTTCGGGGTTGTCGTAGTGGTGGGCCCGTGCCTCAGACATGGGCGCCACCTTTGGTCGCGCGGTCAGTTGCCCTTGCCGAGCGCCCGCATGACGCGGTCGAGGCTTTCGCCCTGCCGGCTGGTGTAGGGCGCGTCGCGCACCGCATTGTAGTAAGCTGATGGGTCATATGTGGGTATCCCCAGTTTCAGGTCCTTTACCGTCAACAAACCCATAGCAGCCAATAGTTGATAATGTGCTAACTGCAGATTGGCCTCTGCAGTAATCTTGTTGGCCCGCGCCTCCAGCAGCGACTGCTCGGCATCCAGCACGTCCAGCGTGGTCCGCGCGCCCAGCGTCGCCTCTTCGCGGACGCCGTTATAGGCCTGCTGCGCGGCCGAGATCTGCTGGTCGATGGCCCCGATCTGCGCCCGCGCCACGTCAATATTCGCCCATGCGATTCCCACCGCCTGATTCACCTGGCGCGAAATGTTCAGCAGCACCGAACGCGACTGGTCGCGGTCCGCCATCGCCTTGCGATGCACCGCCGACAGCCGGCCGCCGGCATAGAGGGTCTTCTTGATCTGCACGCCCATCGCGGCGCGGGTGCCGCCATCCTTGTCGGCCTCGCCCACGACAGAGCCGGTCAGCACCGGGTTGCGCTGCGCGGCGGCGGCGGCGACGCCAAGCTCGGCCGCGGCGACCAGACGGCTGGCCTGCAGAATCGCCGGATGCGATTTCTGCGCGGCGGCCTGGGCGGCCGCCAGCGTTGCCGGTCGCGACGGCAAGGGCGGCGGCGCGCTGAGACCCTTGGGCCGGGCGCCGGTCGCGGCGGCATAGTTTTCATAAGCGACCTGCAGGTTGCCCTCGGCCGCGGTCAATGCGGCGCGCGAGGCGGCAAGCTGGGCGCTGGCCTGCGCGACATCGGTCACGGTGATCTCGCCGACGTCAAAGCGATCCTGCGCCGCCTGCAGTTCCTGGCTGAGGACGCGGGTCGAATTACCTTGCAGTTCAACCTGTTCCGCGGCCTCCCTCACCTCCATGAAGGCCTGCACGGCGGTCAGCAGCACGTCCTGCTCTACCCCCAGAAGCGCGTAGCGGGCGGCCAGAACCGTCTCTTTCGCGGCGTCGATGGCGGCCTGCGAGCGGCCGAAATCATACAGCGTCATCGACGCCGTCAGCGAGGTCGTGGTCGTGTTGGTGGTGTTGGTCAGACCCGAACCCTTGAATTGGTTGAAGTTGTGGTTCAGTGCCCAATCCAGCACCGGGCGCAGCGCCGCCATGGCGCTTGCCACATCCTCGTCCCGGGCCCGCAGCACCGCGCGCTCCTGCTCGAGCAGGTGCGAGTTGCGATAGGCCGCGACCAGCGTGTCGCCCAGTGTTTCGGCCAGAGCGGGCAGGCTGATGCTACCCAGAAGCAGTGCCAGCGCGGATCGCCGCATCACGCGGCCCAGGCTTACCGTCACGAAACTCATGCCCGCGCTCCTCTTCAAAAAACGAATCCGACGTGTTCTTCAAATCCCGCCAGCACCGGCGCTGCCGCGTTGAAGGCGTGGGTCCAGTTCATCCGGCCGTCGATCTTGTAGCCGATGCGGGCAATGCCGAGCCCGCCTTCCATGAAGATCGCGCCCATCCGGCCGCCCTCGTTCAACTGATCGACCAGCGGTTGCGGGATGACCTGAACGCCGCCGGCGATCAGGATGACGTCGAAGGGCGCCTGTTCGGGGCAGCCCTGCGCCAGTTCGCCGGTCATGACGGCCACGTTGTCGATGCCCTGCGCGGCCAGCGCGGCCTCGGCCCGGGCGGCCATTTCGGGATAGGATTCCAGCGCCACGACCGCCTGCGCCATCTGCGCCACCACCGCCGCATCATAGCCGAGACCGGCGCCCACATTCAGCACCAGCTCGTCGGGCTGGATGTTCAGCACGTCCAGCATCTTGCCGAAGCTGCGGGGTTCCAGCAGCCAGCGATCCTCGGACAGCAACAGGTTCTCACCGACATAGGCGACTGCCTGCAGCCCCTCGGGCACGAATGCCTCGCGCGGGACCGCCAGCATCGCGTCGAGCACCGGATATTTGGTCACGTCGTTGGGTCGGACCTGCGTATCCACCATCATGGTACGCGCTTGCGTGAAATCGACCATCGAATTGCCTTTGATCTGTGTCGCTACTTTCTTGACATGAAAGCCCCGGTCAAGCAACGCACCCTTTCGGTCAGAGCGCCCGCGCTTACGGCTTGCAAGCGGGGCTTTGTTGCACTATCTGATCCCCACCTCAAACCGGCGGTGGGTTGGCGGAGAGGTTACGCACCGGATTGCAAATCCGTGAAGACCGGTTCGATTCCGGTACCCACCTCCAACGTTGCCCCCTGCCCCGAAACCGTTGGACGCTGACGATGCTGATTTATCGCGGCGCGTCCTGGCTGGCAGGCGCGGCATTGCGGCCTCTGGCCTCTGGCGATCTGGCCGAAAGGCTGGTGCTGGACAGGCGCGACACCGGGTCGCAGGGCAAGGCCCTGATCTGGCTGCATGGCGCCAGCGTGGGCGAGCTGATGTCGGCCCGGCCGGTCATCGACGCGCTGGCGGCGAAAGCGCCGCTGATCATCACCGCGAACACCACCACCGGCCGGGACCTGATGCGCGAACGCGGCTTGCCCGCGCGGCTTGCGCCGCTGGACACGCCGCAGGCGCTGCGGCGGTTTCTGGCGCGGTTTTCGCCGCGCGTGGCGGTGACGCTGGAAAACGAGCTGTGGCCGATGCGCTCGGCTTATCTGGCGCGTGCCGGGGTTCGGCAGGTGATGATCGGGGCGCGCATGTCCGAGCGTTCGGCGCGGAACTGGGCGCGGCTGCCGGGGCTGATCCGGCCGATGCTGGCGCGGATCGACGGGCTTTCGGCGCAGGATGAGGGCAGCGAGACGCGGCTGATGCGCCTCGGCCTGCCCGAATCGGCGCTGCTGGGGCGGCTGCAGCTCAAGCTGCTGGCGGCGGCGCAGACCCGGCCCGGCCCGGCACCCGAGACGCGCGCGCGAACGATCCTTGCCGCCTCGACGCATGAAGGCGAGGACGGGCCGATCCTCGATGCCTTCATGGCCGCGCGGCGCCAGACGCCGGGGCTGCGGCTGATCCTGGCCCCGCGCCACCCGGTCCGGGCCGAATCGGTCGCGGCGCAGATGGCGGCGCGGGGGCTGCTGCCGGCGCGGCGGTCGGAAGGGGCGGACGAGACCGCGCCGGTGCTGCTGGCCGACAGCCTGGGCGAGATGGCGCGCTGGTATTCGGCCGCGGGTATCTGCATCACTGGCGGTTCACTGGTGCCCAAGGGCGGCCATACCCCGTGGGAGCCTGCCGCCCATGCCTGCGCGCTGCTGCACGGCCCCCATGTCAGCAATTTCCAGCAGGATTACGCCCTGCTTCACGCCGCCGGCGCGGCCGAGACGCTGTCTGCGGACGCCGGCGCGACGCTGACGCGGCTGGCAGGCGATCCCGATCTTGCCGCGGCGATGGGACGGAACGCGCAAAGCCTGCTGCGCAGCCGCGCGGGCGATGCCGGGCCGCTGATCGACACGATCCTGCGCCATGCGGGCCTGTGACCGGTGCCGGCCCCGCATATTGCACCCACGCGCTTTCATGCCGATATCAGGTCTAGCGGCCCCTGCTTCGGGGCCGGCGAAAGGACGATGGCGTGATTCACTATGACCTCAACTGCGCCGAAGGGCATCGCTTCGACGGCTGGTTCCCCTCTGCCGCCGGGTTCGAGGCGCAGCGCGATGCCGGGCTGATCGCCTGCAGCATCTGCGGGACGACGCAGATCGACCGGGCGCTGATGGCACCGAATGTCAGCGTGGCGCGCAGCGACAAGGGCAGCGTGGCCGACACCCCGCTGAGCCCGGATCAACCGTCGCCGCTGGAACGTCTGCGCAAGGAAATCGAGGCCAATTCCGATTATGTCGGTCTGCGCTTTGTCGATGAGGCCCGCGCCATGCATGAGGGCCGCAGCGAGGCCCGCGCCATCCACGGCGAGGCCAAGCCCGCCGAGGCCGCCGCCCTGCTGCAAGAGGGCGTGCCCATCGCGCCCCTGCCCTTTATCCCCAAACGCCGCCAGAACTAGGCGGGACGCGCCTATTCCGGGTCGGTATAGGTCACGCTGACCGGCGCCAGCCCATCGACCTCGCCCACCAGACGGTCGCCCACGGCCACCGGGCCGACACCTGCGGGCGTGCCGGTCATCAACACGTCGCCGGGGGCCAGGTGATACAGCCCCGACAGCCGCGACAGCAGTTCCGGCACCGACCAGACCATGTCGGACAGCGCCGAGTCCTGCCGCACCTCACCGTTCTGCAACAGCCGGATGCGCTTGCCGTCCAGCCCGCCGAACTGCGCGGCCGGGGTCACGGCGGCGATGACGGCGGATTCCTCGACATCCTTGGCCATGTCCCAGGGCTGGCGCGCGTCCTTGGCGCGGGCCTGCAGATCGCGGCGCGTCATGTCCAGACCCACGGCATAGCCATAGACCGCCGCCGCCGCCGTGGCCTCATCGGCCTGAAACAGCGGCTGGCCCAGCATCACGCAGAGCTCGACCTCGAAATGATAATCGCTGGTGCCGGGCGGATAGGCGCTGTGCCGGCCCGAGGGCAGGAATGCGAGCGCGGATTTGGTGAAGAACATCGGCTGATCGCGCGTCACCTCGGCCCCCATCTCGGCGGCATGGGCGGCATAGTTGCGCCCCACGCAGAAGATGCGGTGGACGGGATAGCTGCCGGTCTGGCCCTCGACCGGCAGGACCGGCCAGGCGGGCGAAGGGAACAGGGTTTCGGTCATGGGTCTGCCTCGCTGGTTCGGGGTCGGGCGGAACGGGTCGCCCGCGGATCACGCAGGCGAGGGTAGCGCCCCGATCAAAGCTGCGCCAGATACTCGGTGACGGCGCGGCGCACCGGCTGGCCCTTTTGCCGGGCATCATTGATCCGCACCCGCAGATCGCGCAGATCCGTGCGCCTGATCAGATGCTTGACCGGCCCGACCGAGGCCGGACGCATCGACAGCCGCTTGATGCCCAGGGCGGCAAAGGTCAGCGCCTCGACCGGGCGGCCGGCATCCTCGCCGCAGAAGGACAGCGGCACATCGGCCGCCTCGCAGCGCCCGATCACCTCTTCCAGCAGCGCCAGGAACGGCTCGCTGAGGGTGTCATAGCGGCGGCGGACGCGTTCGTTCTCGCGGTCGGCGGCAAAGAAGAACTGCTTGAGATCGTTGCCCCCGATCGAGACGAAATCGCAGGACCGGAAGAAGCTGACCGGCGCAAAGACCAGCGAGGGCGTCTCCAGCATGGTGCCGACGCGCAGGTCACTGGGCAGGCCATGCCCCAACCGCTGCTCGCGCGCGACCTCGTCCATCAGCATCCGGTGCGCGGCGACGAATTCCGACGGCTCGGCGATGAAGGGGAACATGATGTGCAGCGGCCGCCCCACGGCGGCGCGGATCAGCGCCTGCAACTGCATCCGCAGGATGCCGCGCTTGTCCAGCCCGACGCGGATCGCGCGCCAGCCCATCGCGGGGTTCGGCTCGTCCTGCGGCTTCATATAGGGCAGCACCTTGTCCGACCCGATATCGAGGGTGCGGAACACCACCGGCCGCCCCTTGGCCGCGTCCATGACCCCGGTATAGAGCGCGGCGAGTTCAGACCGGCGCGGGACGTTGGGGCGGGTCAGGAATTGCAGCTCGGTCCGGAACAGGCCCACGCCCTCGGCCCCGCTGCTTTCCATGCTCGGCAGGTCCGCCATCAGACCGGCATTCATCGACAGCGACATCAGCGTGCCGCAACGGGTGATCGCCGGCAGGTCGCGCAGGCCGGCATAGCGTTTCTGCGCCTCGGCCTGCATGGCGATCTTGTCGCGGAAGGCGTTGGCGACGCTTTCCTCGGGGCGCAGATGGACGATGCCGGCATCGCCGTCGATCAGGATCGCGTCGCCGTTCAGCGCCTCGGTGGTGATGCGGGCGGCATGGACGACCAGCGGGATCGCCAGCGCGCGGGCCACGATGGTCGCATGGCTGCCGACGCTGCCCTCTTCCAGGACCACGCCCTTCAGCTTGCGGCCGTAATCCAGCAGGTCGGCGGGGCCGATATTGCGGGCGACGAGGATGGGGTTTTCCGGCATCTCGGCGCCGGTATCCTTGCCCTGCCCGGTCAGGATGCGCAGCAGTCGGTTGGACAGATCGTCCAGATCGTGCAGCCGGTCGCGCAGATAGGGGTCGGCGGCCTTTTCCAGCCTTGCGCGGGCCTGCGACTGTTCCTTTTCGACCGCCGCCTCGGCGGACAGGCCAAGGTCGATATCCTCCTCCATCCGCTTCAGCCAGGACCGCGAATGAGCGAACAGCCGATAGGCCTCCAGCACCTCGACATGATCGCCGGCGGCATCGACGTCGCTGTCGGACAGCATCCGGTCGACCTTTTCGCGCAGCAGCGCCACGCCTTCGTTCAGCCGGGCGCGTTCGCGTTCCGGATCGTCGCCGACGGGATTCGAGATCACCACCCGCGATTCGTGCAGCCAGACGCGCCCCTCGGCCGCGCCTTCCTGCGCGCCGGTGCCGCGGAACAGGCCCGGAAAGCGATGCGCCAGCGGCATTCGGTCATCGGCATTGCCCAGAAACGCGCCCAGTTCGGCCATCTCGGCCAGAACCATCGCGACGACTTCCAGTCCGTAAACATCGTCTTCGGTGAACTGGCGCGCCTCGCGGGATTGCACGACCAGCACGCCAACCTTTTCGCCCACCCGCTGGATCGGCACGCCGAGGAAGGACGAAAACACCTCTTCCCCGGTTTCGGGCATGAAGCGGAAGCCGCGCTCGGCCGGGGCATTGGCGGTGTTCACCGGCCGGCCCGACCGCGCCACGCGCCCGACCAGCCCCTCGCCCAGCCGCAGCCGTGTCTTGTGGACCGCGTCGGGCCGCAGACCCTGCGTGGCGCAGAGTTCCAGCGTCTCGGGATCGCGAAACAGATAGACCGAGCAGACCTCGGCCCCCATCGAATCAGCGATGTGCCGGGTGATCTGATCCAGCCGGTCCTGGCTTGCGCCCGGCGCCGCCAGAATGTCGCGCAATCGCCGAAGCAGCTTGCGCGAATCACTGTCCTTGCGATGCGGCATGGCCCCCCACTGCCGTTGGCGGCGCGACCCTATGCCGGCTCGCCCAGATCAAAGGCATCATGAAGCGCCTGGACGGCAAGCTCCAGATATTTGCGGTCGATCAGCACCGAGATCTTGATCTCGGATGTCGAGATCACCTTGATGTTGATGTTCTCATCCGCCAGCGCCCGGAACATGCGCGCCGCGACCCCGGCATGGGACCGCATCCCGATGCCGACGACGCTGACCTTGGCCACGTCGGTGTCGACGACCAGTTCCTCGTAATTGATCTGGCCGGCCTTGCGCGCATCCTCCATCGCCTTTTTCGCCCGCTCGACCTGATTGATCGGGCAGGAAAAGGTCATGTCGGTGACCGAGCCGAGGTGATGCTCGTAATCCTTTTCCGAGATGTTCTGCACGATCATGTCGACATTCACCCCGCCATCGGCCAAGGGCGCAAAGATCGCCGCCGAGATGCCGGGCCGGTCCTCGACCGTGATCAGGGTCAGCTTGGCCTCGTCACGCGAGAAGGCAACGCCAGAAACGACTTTTGATTCCATGATTTCATCCTCATCGCAGACCAGAGTGCCAGAGGTCTCGTCGGTGTCCCCGAAGGACGACAGCACCCGCAGCCGGACCTTGTAACGCATTGCCAGCTCGACCGAACGGGTCTGCAGCACCTTGGCGCCCAGACTCGACAGTTCAAGCATCTCCTCAAAGGCGATCCGGTCCAGCTTGCGCGCCTTCGAGGTGATGCGCGGATCGGTCGTGTAGACGCCGTCGACGTCGGTATAGATATCGCAACGCTCGGCGCCGAAGGTCGCGGCAAAGGCCACGGCGGTGGTGTCCGACCCGCCCCGGCCCAGCGTGGTGATGCGTCCGTCCGGCGCGATGCCCTGAAAGCCCGCGACCACGGCGACGCGAAAGCCTTCGCTGAATTTCTGGTCCAGATTGGTGCGCGGGATCTCGACGAAACGCGCGGCGGAGTGGACCGAGGTGGTGTGAATCGGCACCTGCCAGCCCTGCCAGGACCGCGCCGGGATGCCCATTTCCTGCAGGGTCAGCGCCATCAGCCCGGCGGTCACATTCTCGCCGCTGCTGACCACCGCGTCATATTCGCGCGCGTCGAACAGGGGCGAGGTCGCTTCGACCCAGCCGACCAGTTCGTTGGTCTTGCCGGACATGGCGCTGACGATGACGATCACGTCATAGCCGCGCTCCACCTCGCGCCGGACCTTGCCGGCGGCGTTGCGGATGCGGTCGAGATCGGCCACCGAGGTGCCGCCGAATTTCATCACCAGCAGGGGCATGTGGTCCCTCCTTCGCGCTCTGCGCAGGGCCTTCAAAACGCGCATCTTCTAGGGCCGCGCCGAGGCGGGCGCAAGGCCGCAGCGGCAAAATCGCTATCGGCTGCAGCGGGTGCGTCGCGACGGCTGACCCCGCCCCTGCCGACGAAAAAGGCCGCCCGGTGACAGGCGGCCCTTGCAGTTCGAAGATCGGGGCGCGGCTTACTCGCGGCCGCGATAGATCTCGACCAGCTTGCCCAGCATCGCCAGCGCATCCTCGCGCGATCGCTGGAAGCTGTTGCGGCCGATGATCGAGCCGTTGCCGCCGCCGTCGCGGATCGCGCGGGCGTCGTCATAGACGGCATCGGCGCCCTTGGCCGCCCCGCCCGAAAAGACCACGATCCGGCGCCCGCCAAAGGCCGCGTCCATGCAGTGCTGCACGCGCTTGGCCTGGGTCGAGACGTCGATGTTCTGGGCCTCGTAGACCGTCTTGGCGTCCTTGTTTTCCAGATGGTCGGTGGACAGCTTGATCTTGATGATATGCGCCCCCAGCAGCGCCGCGATCTGGGCGGCATAGGCGGCGATATCGATGGCGGTCTCGCCGTCCTTGGTGATCGCCTCGCCGCGCGGATAGGACCAGATCACGGTCGGGATGCCGACGCTGGCGGCCTGCGCGCGCAGGTCGCTGATCTCTTCGAACATGTCGAGCGCCATGTCCGAGCCCGGATAGATGGTGAAGCCGATGGCCGAGGCCCCCAGCCGCAGCGCATCCGTGACCGAGGCCGTCACCGCCTGATTCTTGCCCGCCGTGTCCGACATGAGGCTGTTGGCCGAGTTCATCTTGAGAATCGTCGGGATCTGGCCGGCGAAGGTGTCGGCGCCCGCTTCCAGCATCCCCAGCGGCGCGGCATAGGCGTTCAGCCCGGCGTCGATGGCCAGCCGATAGTGGTAATGGGGGTCATAGCCGGCGGGATTGGGCGCAAAGCTGCGGGCCGGGCCGTGTTCAAAGCCCTGATCGACGGGCAGGATGATCATCTTGCCGGTGCCGCCCAGCTTGCCGGTCATCAGCATCCGGCACAGATTGCCTTTGACGCCGGGGTTGTCGCCTTCGTAATGCGACAGGATTTTCTTGACGGTATTCGTGGCCTTCATGGCGTCCCCCAGTAATGATGTCTGCGCGGGGTCTTAGCAGACGCCACGGGGCAGGCAACGAGGGTTGCGCTAACAGCGTGCCGCCAGACGACAGCTTGGGTGAAAGCACGGGGCGAAGCGGAGAAAAGGGGGGGAAATGATGGCGCGGTTGACGGGACTCGAACCCGCGACCCCCGGCGTGACAGGCCGGTACTCTAACCAACTGAGCTACAACCGCGCATCATGTCGGGCGAATGGTGGTGGCGCGGTTGACGGGACTCGAACCCGCGACCCCCGGCGTGACAGGCCGGTACTCTAACCAACTGAGCTACAACCGCATGCTCACCAACCCCGACCGTGTCGCCCGCCGGGGTAGCGGGGATTTACGCGGCAGCGCCGGGCGCGTCAAGCATGAAAACCGAAAATTCGGTCGGCGGCGCGCAAAGGCCCGGATCAGCCCGCGCGAAGGGGCGTCGAGATCCGGCCGCCGCAGACCGGCCCCGGCGCGCCGGTCGTCCGTGGCCCCGAGGTCGGCAGCCCACGCAGCACCCGCACCGCCAGCCAGCCGAAGGCCTGCGCCTCGAGCATGTCGCCGTCCAGCCCCACCGCCTCGACCGGATCGACGGCGCAGGGCAGCGCCTGTGCCAGCGCCTGCATGATCGCCCCATTATGTCGCCCACCGCCGCAGACCAGCACGCGGCCGGGCATGGCAGGCAGATGCGCGAGGCCCGCCGCCACCGATCCCGCCAGCGCCGCCACCAGCGTTGCCGCGGCGTCACGGTCGGACAGCGCGGCGACGTCATGGCCCAACCGCGCGAAAGCGTCGCGGTCCAGCGATTTCGGCGGCCGGCGCGCGAAATACGGGTGGCGCAGAAACTTCGCCACGATGTCCGGATCCGCGTTGCCTGCGGCGGCCAGCCTGCCGCCCTCGTCATGCCCGCCCAGACCCCGCGCGCGCATCAGATCGTTGATCGGCGCGTTGGCCGGGCCGGTGTCAAAGGCAAGGCAGCCGTCCAGCGGCCCCTTGGCCTCCGGATCGACCCAGGTCAGGTTGCCGACCCCGCCGAGGTTCAGAAACACCACCGGCGCCTCCGACAGCGCGCCGTTCCGCCGCGCCCAATCGGCCAGCGCCCAGTGAAAGAACGGCGCGAGCGGCGCGCCCTGCCCGCCCTGACGCACATCCTCGGTCCGAAAATCCCAGACCACGCGCCGCCGCGTCAGCCGCGCCAGCGCCGCGCCGCTGCCCGCCTGATGCGTCCCGCGCCCGCCCGGATCATGGGCCAGCGTCTGGCCGTGATAGCCGATCACCTGAGCCTGCGGAAATTCCGCGGCAAGCGCGGCATGGGCGCGCACCGACAGCTCCGCCGCCTCGGCCACGCCCGTCTCGCCGGGCCAGCGGCCCAAGGCGTCGTGCAGCAGCTCGGCCTCGGCCGGATCATAGGCGCGATAGGCGCTGGCGCCAAGGCCCGCAATGCGCTCGCCATCGGTCTCGATCAGGGCCGCATCGACCCCGTCCAGCGAGGTGCCCGACATCATCCCCAAGGCCCGGATCATCCCGTCCTGCATGGCATTTCCTTTCCCGTTCCGCGCCGTTATATCCGGCGCATCGAAAGGAAAACAGCCATGGCTCCGACCCCCAAATCCGACTTTCTGCGCATCATCATCGAGCGCGGCTTTCTGGCCGACTGCACCGATCTGACCGCGCTTGACGAGGCGCTGATTAAGGGGCCGGTGACGGCGTATATCGGCTATGACGCGACCGCAGCCAGCCTGCATGTCGGGCATCTGCTGAACATCATGCTGCTGCGCTGGTTCCAGAAAACCGGCAACCGCCCGGTGACGCTGATGGGCGGCGGCACGACCAAGGTGGGCGACCCGTCCTTTCGCTCGGACGAACGCCCGCTGCTGGGGCCGGACCAGATCCGCGCCAATATCGACGGCATGGGCAAGGTCTTCGCGCGCTACCTGAATTACGGCGACGGCGGCGCCTTGATGCTGAACAATGCCGACTGGCTGGACGGGCTGAATTATCTGGATTTCCTGCGCGATGTCGGCCGGCATTTCAGCGTCAACCGGATGCTGTCCTTCGAATCGGTCAAGTCGCGGCTGGATCGCGAGCAGTCGCTGAGCTTTCTCGAATTCAACTATATGATCCTGCAAGCCTATGACTTTATGGAGCTTTACCAGCGGCACGGCTGCACGCTGCAGATGGGCGGCTCGGACCAGTGGGGCAACATCGTCAACGGGATCGACCTGACCCGCCGGGTGCTGGATGTCGAGGTCTGGGGGCTGACGACGCCGCTGCTGACCACCAGCGACGGGCGCAAGATGGGCAAATCGGCGGGCGGCGCGACCTGGCTGAACCCGGCGATGCTGTCGCCTTACGAGTTCTGGCAGTTCTGGCGCAACACCACCGATGCCGATGTCGGGCGCTTCCTGAAGCTGTATACCGAGCTGCCGGTCGACGAATGCGACCGCCTTGGTGCGCTGTCGGGGTCCGAGATCAACGCCGCCAAGGTCCGCCTCGCCAATGAAGTGACGACGCTGCTGCACGGGGCCGAGGCCGCCGCCTCGGCCGAGGCCACCGCGCGCGAGGTCTTCGAGCAGGGCGGCGCCGGTGGCGATCTGCAGACCGTGACCATCGAGGCGGCGCAGTTGCCGGTGTCGGTGGTCCAGCTGCTGGCCCAGACCGGCATCACCGCCTCGGGCAAGGAGGCCAAGCGCCTGATTGCCGAAGGCGGGCTGCGGCTGAACAACGAGCCGGTCAGCGATCCGCAGATGCAGGTCGATCTGGCGACGGTGGGCGAGGGGCTGAAGGTCTCGGTCGGGAAGAAGAAACACCTGATGCTGCGTTCGGTCTAGGACGTCAGGACGTGGGCGGGTCGAGTAACCGGCACCGGGCGGACTGGCGGGCGGATTGACCGAAGGTGCACCGGCGGTCGGCTCGTCCACCCCGGCCCGTCCCTGCCCCGCCCGGCCCTACACCCCACTCGGCCCCGACCTGTCGCCACCTCGGTTCCGCCACAGAGGCAGTTTCGACAGCATACCGACCACGGCGTTGGCGATCAGCGCCGAGGCCACAAGCAGCACCGCGAGCAAGGTGAAATTATAGGTGAAATGGTCCGGGTTCTGCAGAATCAGCATCAGCCCGGACCCGACGCCGCCGAAAAGCGCACCGCCCACCAAACCACCGAACGCCGCGACCGCGAGCGCGGGGATGCCCACCGCCGAGCCGAGCGCCGCGATGCCGATCCCGCCGATCAGCCAGCCCGCGATCCCGCCCGCGAGCGCGCCCGAGCCGATGATGCCGGTGACGGTCAGCCATGACCGCGTCCAAAATCCCTTCTGCTCGACGCCCAAGGGTGCCAGATAGGCGAAAATCAGCAAGGTCAGGACCAGCACCGCGAAAATGCGGCGCCTCGGCCAGAAAAAGCTGAACAACCCTTCAAAAATCCATCTCAACGCCATTCTCCACACAACAGGCTGCTGTTGCGGCCAGAATGGCAGAGAAGGTTGAACAATCCGCTAACGGAAATCAGCCGGCGGTCCTTTTCGCCGCCACCAGCACCCGGTCCAGCGATTGCAGAAACCGGGCGCGGTCGGCGCGCGAGAAGCCCGCGCCGCCGCCCTGATGGAACGGGTTGGCGGAACGGATGTCCTGCATCAGATCGCGCGTCGCGAGCCGGGGGCCGATATTGGTCGCGTCCAACACCTCGCCATCGGGCTTGACCACCACCGCCCCGGCCTTGATGCAGCGATCGGCGAGCGGCAGGTCGGTCGTCACCACCACATCGCCCGTCCCGCAGCGATCCGCGATCCACTGATCCGCGGCGTCCGGGCCTTCGGGTACGATGACCAGCGACAGCAGCGGGTTCTGCGGCAGGCGCAACCCGCCATTGCAGACCAGGATCATCGGCACCCCTAGCCGGGTCACCACGCGTTCGGCCTCGGCCTTGACCGGGCAGGCATCGGCGTCGATGTAAAGCGTCGTCATGGGCGGACCTGTGATCGGGACGGGAACGGAAAAAGGCCCCGACGACATGCCGGGGCCTTGGATTTCGACTGCGCGAGGATCACTCGACCACGCTGACCTTGGCCATGTAGTCGGGTTGGGTGACTGCGCCATTGGCGGCGGCGTCGCCCTTTTTGATCGCGTTCAGCACGTCCCAGCCATCCACAAGCTGTCCGACGACGGTGTATTGTCCGTCCAGAAAGGTCGCGGGCGCGAGGTCGATGAAGAACTGGCTGTTGGCGCTGTCCGGGCTTTGCGAACGCGCCATGCCGACGGTGCCCTGCTGGAACGAGACGTCGCTGAACTCGGCCTTCAGGTCGGGCATGTCGGACCCGCCCATGCCGGCCATGGCGGTGTCGCCGCCCTGCTTGCCGTACTGGACGTCGCCGGTCTGGGCCATGAAGCCGTCGATCACGCGGTGGAACACCACCCCGTCATAGGCGCCCTGCTTGGCCAGCATCACCAGACGCTCGACATGGTTCGGCGCCTTGTCGGCATAGAGATCCAGCGTGATCGTGCCCTTGGGCGCGCCCGAGGCGTCGGCGACCTCGATCACCAGATTGGGGCCGGGGCCGTCGGTGACGCCGGGCAGACCCTCGGCATGGGCGGCGGTCGCGGCCAGAAGCGCGGCGGGGATCAGCAGCAGCTTACGCATCGGCAGCCACCTTGACCGAGATCATGCGGTCGGGATTGGCCGGCGGCTCGCCGCGGGCGATCTTGTCGACATGCTCCATCCCGTCGATGACGCGGCCATAGACGGTGTATTGCCCGTTCAGGAAATGGTTGTCGCCGAAATTGATGAAGAACTGGCTGTTCGCGCTGTCCGGGTTCTGGCTGCGCGCCGCACCCAGCGTCCCGCGATCATGGGGCAGCTTGGAAAACTCGGCCGGCAGGTCCGGCTTGTCCGAGCCGCCGGTCCCGGCGCGGCGGGGGTTATAGTCCTTTTCCATGTTGCCATGTTCGACATCGCCGGTCTGGGCCATGAAACCTTCGATGACGCGGTGGAAGGCGACGTTGTCATAGGCGCCGGCGCGGGCCAGTTCCTTCATCCGCTCGGCATGTTTGGGGGCCACATCGGGCAGCAGCTCGATGGTGACGGGGCCGTCCTTCAGCTCGATGATGATGGTGTTTTCGGGGTCCTTGATCTCGGCCATGCGGATCTCCTGTGGTGTGTCGGTCGGGGCTACAGCTAATCCCTCGGCAGGCGGGTGGCAACGCACGAAGCCGCCAGAGCCCTGCTCACGCGGATTGACGATCGGTTGAGGATAGCCCAAAACCGCGGCAATTACCGCATGCAGAGGCCGCCATGAAATTCAACCGCATCGAGGATCTGGACATCGACGGCAAGCGCGTCCTGACCCGCGTCGATCTGAACGTCCCGACCGAAAATGGCGCCGTCACCGATACGACGCGGATCGACAAGATCGTGCCGACCATCCGCGCCATTCAGGAAGCGGGCGGCAAGCCGATCCTGCTGGCGCATTTCGACCGCCCCAAAGGCCAGCGGGTCGAGGCGATGTCGCTGCGCCAGATCGTGCCCGCGCTCGAGGCGGCACTGGGTCAGAAGGTCATCTTCGCCGAAGAGGCGATCGGCGGCCCGGCAAAACGCGCCGTCGCGGGGATGGAGGCAGGCGATATCGTCCTGCTTGAAAACACGCGGTTTTATGAGGGCGAGGAGAAGAACGATCCGACCTTTGCCGCCTCGCTCGCGGCGCTGGCCGAGGTCTATGTGAACGACGCGTTTTCGGCCTCGCACCGGGCCCATGCCTCGACCGAGGGGCTGGCGCGGCTGCTCCCCTCGGCCGCCGGCAAGCTGATGGAGGCCGAGCTGAAGGCGCTGAACGCGGCCCTGGGCGAGCCGCAGCGGCCCGTCGTGGCGGTGGTCGGCGGCGCCAAGGTCTCGACCAAGATCGAGCTGCTGTCGAACCTGATCGACAAGGTCGACCATCTGGTGATCGGCGGCGCCATGGCCAACACCTTCCTGCTGGCGCAGGGCATCGGCATCGGCAAGTCGCTGGCCGAACCGGCGATGACCGAAACCGCCAGCCAGATCCTGGCCGATTCGACCGAGGCCGGCTGCACCATCCACCTGCCGGTCGATATCGTCGTCGCCAAAGAGTTCAAGGCTGGCGCCGAGGCGCAGACCGTGCCGGTCGATTCCTGTCCCGAGGACGCGATGATCCTGGATGCCGGCCCCGCCACGGTGCAGGCGATCACCGATGTCTTTGCCACCTGCCGGACGCTGATCTGGAACGGCCCGCTCGGCGCCTTCGAGATCGCGCCCTTCGACGCGGCCACCAACGCCGCCGCGCAGGAAGCCGCGCGGCTGACGGCGGACGGGAACCTCGTGTCCGTCGCCGGTGGCGGCGATACGGTCGCGGCGCTGAACAAGGCGGGGGTGGCCGATCAATTCACCTTCATCTCGACCGCCGGCGGCGCGTTTCTGGAATGGATGGAGGGCAAGGACCTGCCCGGCGTGGCCGCGCTGACGGACGCGCGGCGCTAAGGCTGGCATGAAAGGCGCGGCGGATATGGACGAACAGACCACCGGCGAGGATGCCGCACGGACGCTGATCGAGGACATGGCCCATGCCGCCCGCGCGGCCGCGGCCGAACTGGCCTGCGCCACCGCCGAAAGCAAACGCGACGCCCTGCTGGCCGCAGCCGAGGCCATGCACGCCGATCAGGAAAAAATCCTGACCGCGAACGCCGCCGATCTGGCCCGCGCCGAGGATCGTCAGATGTCGCCCGCGATGATCGACCGGCTGCGCCTGACGCCCGAGCGTCTGCGCGGTATCGCGGACAGCCTGCGCGCCATCGCCCAGCAGCCCGACCCCGTGGGCCGCGTGCTGGCCGAGTGGGACCGGCCCAACGGGCTGCATATCCAGCGCGTGGCGACGCCGCTTGGCGTGCTGGGCGTGATCTATGAAAGCCGCCCAAACGTCACCGCCGATGCCGGTGCGCTGGCGCTGAAATCGGGCAATGCGGTGATCCTGCGCGGCGGGTCCGATTCGATCCAGTCCTCTGGCGCGATCCATGCCTGCATGGTGCAAGGTCTGCGTCAGGCCCAGTTGCCAGAGGCCGCGATCCAGCTTGTCACCAGCCGCGACCGTGCCGTGGTCGCGGCGATGCTGCGCGCGCAAGGGCTGATCGACGTCATCATCCCGCGCGGCGGCAAGGGGCTCGTCGGTCTCGTGCAGTCCGAGGCTCGCGTGCCGGTCTTTGCCCATCTGGAAGGCGTCTGCCATGTCTATGCCGACGCCGACGCCGATCCGCAAAAGGCGCTGCGGGTGGTGCTGAACGCCAAGACCCGCCGGACCGGGATCTGCGGCGCGGCGGAATGTCTGCTGATCGACCGCGCCTTCTACGACCGCCACGGCGATCTTCTGCTGCGTGCGCTGCTAAATGCCGGTGTCGAGGTCCGGGCCGAGGGCGCGCTGGCCCAGATCCCCGGCACCGTCCCGGCCCAGCCCGACGATTTCGGACGCGAGTTTCTGGACAGCATCATTGCCACGAAACTGGTCGACGGTGTCGATGAGGCCATCGCCCATATCAGGCGCTTTGGGTCCGGCCACACCGAATCGATTCTGACCGAAAATGACGACACCGCCGCACGGTTCTTTCAGCGGCTCGACAGCGCGATCCTGATGCGCAACGCCTCGACCCAGTTCGCCGATGGCGGCGAGTTCGGCATGGGTGCGGAAATCGGCATCGCCACTGGCAAGATGCACGCCCGCGGCCCGGTCGGGGCGGAACAGCTGACCAGCTTCAAATACATCGTCACCGGCGACGGCGCGATCCGGGACTGATCGGCGGCCCGAGGGCTAGGGCGCGCTTCAGCACGCGCCGGACGCCTTTCAGAACCCGATCTCGGCCCCGGTCTCGCTCAACTGCCACCTGACCCGGCGCGACATCTCGGCCGCCGTCAGCCCCAGCAGCGGGAAATGCACCTCGGCCGCAGGCGGCGTCGGCAGCCCGGCCTGCGGCGCGTCCAGCCAGCCCCACAGCGCCGTGTCGGGCCGCGCCCGCTCGGCCTGCGCGGTCAGGGTCCAGTCGGCGCCCTGCTGGCGGATCTGCACCCTTGCGCCCCATGGCATCGTCGTTTCCAGACACATCAGCGCCAGGATCAGCAGCTTGACCTCGCCCCTTCCGTGATCGCCGGGCGCGTCCAGCACGATCCGCAGCCGCCCTGCCCGCTGCATGTCGTCCAGCAGCGCCAGCAGTTCGGCCTGGCTCATCCGCTGCGCGCCGGAACTCGCCCCGAAGGCCACGCGAAACAGCGTGATCCGCCCCCGCGCCGCTGTCAGCGCGTCGCCGATCAGCGCCATTTCGGGGCTGGCCTGCAGCCCCGGCCATTGCCCGGCCATCTGCAGCAGCTCGACCCCGTTCCCGATCGCGCCCAAGGGCGAGATCAGGTCGTGACACAGCCGCGAGCCGACGAGCGCGCCGATCCGTGCCGCAAGCTCGGTCGGGGGCGCATGGGTGTCGGGCATGAACTCGGCGGCGGTGTGTTGGGTCATGGCGGGGCCTTTCGTTCGTTGGGCCAAAGCTCGGCTTGCGCGAGGCGCGGAATCGCGCGTTGCAGCCGTGTCAGGATGATTACAACTTTAGCGAGAGTCAATTCGCCTTCCCGCGTCCGCCCCAATCCCGCCCGCCCAGTTGCATTGCGGTCCCGCCTTCCCATAGACAGGCGGCAGGTTTCGCCACAGGCAGGTTCATGACCCCAGACACAAGCTTTTTCGACGTGCGGCTGGCCAAGACCCAGGCCGATCTGCTGGGCGCGCAGCGCCTGCGCTATCGCGTCTTTGTCGAAGAGCTGGGCGGCGACGGCGTCATGGTCGACCATCAGGCGCGGCTGGAACGTGACGAGTTCGACGCCATCGTCGATCATCTGGTGCTGATCGACCGCCGCCGGGACGAGGCGACGCTGGACCATGTCGTCGGCGTCTATCGCCTGCTGCCCGGCGACCGCGCGGCCGATTTCGGGCGCTTCTATTGCGACAGCGAATATGACCTGACGCGGCTGAAGGCCACCGGCCGGTCGCTGCTGGAACTGGGGCGGTCCTGCGTGCTGCCCGATTATCGCGGCGGCGCGGGCGTTTTCGTGATGTGGAACGCGCTGTCGGAATATGTGCTGTCGCGCGGGGTCGAGATCCTATTCGGCGTCGCCTCGTTCCACGGCACCGACCCCGCGCCGCTGGCGCAACCGCTGTCCTGGCTGCACCACCACCACCTCGCCCCGCCGGAACTGCGCCCGGTGGCGCTGGAAGCGGGCTATCAGCGGATGGACCTGCTGCCGCCGGAGGATCTGGACCGGCGCGCGGCAATGCTGGCCATGCCGGCGATCATCAAGGCCTATCTGCGTCTTGGCGGGCAGGTCGGCGAGGGCGCGTTTCTGGACCGCCCCTTCAACACCACCGATGTGCTGATGCTGATGGATACCGTCGCCATGTCGGAGCGGCACCGCAAGTTCTACACCGCGCGATGGCAGACCAAGAGCTGAGCCGCGCCGCGGCGGGGCCGCAGGCTGCGGCGGGGCCGACATGGCAGGGCGCGCCGCCGCCGGACCTGCCGCCGGTCACGGTGCCTGGCTGGCTGCGCGTCGTGCGGCGGGGGGTGCCGGCGGTGTTGGTGCTGGGGTTGGGCGTGCCGCTGCTGATGCTGCTGCGCCTGATCGAGCGGCCCTTCACCGGGCTGCGCCGCCCGGTCACCGGCCCCTTTGTCCAGGCCGTCTGCCGCGCCGTGCTGTTCGTCATCGGCCTTCGCTGGCGCCGGTTCGGCCAGCCCATGCGCGGGCCGGGCGCGGTGGTCGCCAATCACGCCAGCTGGCTGGACATTCTGGTGCTGAACGCCGCCATGCCGGTGTTCTTCGTCGCCAAGTCCGAGGTCGCGTCATGGCCCGGCATCAACATCCTGACCCGCGTCACCGACACGCATTTCGTGGCCCGCGACCCCCGCCTGGCCCGCGAACAGGCGGCCCAGTTCGCCGCCCGCACCCGCGCCGGCCACCGCCTGCTGTTCTTCCCCGAGGGCACCTCGTCCGACGGGCAGCGCGTCCTGCCCTTTCGCCCGACGCTGTTTCAGGGCTTTCTGGCGCCCGACATGCCGCAGGGCCTTGCCATCCAGCCGGTCACGCTGCGCTATCACGCGCCCGCCGGCGCCGATCCCCGCTTTTACGGCTGGTGGGGCGACATGGCGCTTGGCCCGCATCTGCTCAGCGTGCTGTCCGCCCCGCGTCAGGGTCGGGCGCAGGTGACGCTGCACCCGCCGATCCCGGTCGCGGGGCATGACCGCAAGTCCCTGTCGCGGCAGGCAGAAGCGGCGGTCCGGCAGGGTTTTGCCGCTGCGTGACGCCGTCGCAGCCAGCAAAACCGGCGCAAGACGGGTTGAAAGCCGAGGGCTTGGGGTCTAGGTGAAGGGCGACGGCCAGGGAACCACGAGCATGACCTATATCGTTACCGACAATTGCATCATGTGCAAATATACCGATTGCGTCGAGGTGTGCCCGGTCGACTGTTTCTATGAGGGTGAGAACACGCTCGTCATCCACCCGGACGAATGCATCGATTGCGGCGTCTGCGAGCCGGAATGCCCCGCCGACGCGATCCGCCCGGATACCGAACCGGAAATGGAGCCCTGGGTCGAGATGAACCGGAAATACGCCGAACAATGGCCGGTCATCACGCGCAAGAAAGACCCCATGCCCGGCCATGAGGAAATGGACGGCGTGCCTGGCAAGCTGGAAAAATACTTCAGCCCGAACCCCGGCGAGGGCGATTGACGCCATAGCGATTCTGTCGGGTGGCCGCCAGTGGGCGGCCCCGGCGAATCGAGGATGCGGCGCCAGTCGGTTGATCTGGTTCGGTTTTACGGCTTCTTAGCCGCTCTTTCCGCTGCTCCACCAGAACCCTTCTTTCAGACCCGTTTTTGTGGTATGCTTCCGGCATCAACATCCGGGCGAGCGCCCTCTCTCGCCTTGAAGAAAAGGAAGACCATCGTCTGCCCGATGGCATGTCAGCACTGAAAGCCGGACCTGCGGAAGGGGTCGTTCCCCGCCGGAAGGTCTTTTGTGCCACCGCCCCCAGGCAGCCGAGGGTGTCGTATGGAAGGAACTGGAATGCCCAAGGCCAAGAAGTCCGAATTTCGTCCCGATGATTTCGTTGTCTACCCGGCGCATGGCGTCGGCAAGATCGTATCGATCGACGAGCAGGAAGTCGCCGGCATGAAGCTGGAAATGTTTGTCATCTCGTTCGAGAAGGACAAGATGACGCTGCGTGTCCCCACCGCCCGCGCCACCGAGATCGGCATGCGCGGACTGGCCAGCCCCGATCTGGTCGAACAGGCGCTGACGACGCTGAAAGGCAAGGCCCGCGTCAAGCGCGCCATGTGGTCGCGCCGCGCGCAGGAATATGAACAAAAGATCAACTCGGGCGATCTGCTGGCGATTGCCGAGGTCGTGCGCGACCTGCACCGCAGCGACGATCAGCGCGAGCAATCCTATTCCGAGCGTCAGCTTTACGAAGCCGCGCTTGACCGCCTGACCCGCGAAGTGGCCGCCGTGGGTGGCATCGACGCTGCTGGCGCGCAGAAAAAGGTCGATGAGGTGCTGGTGGCCCGCGCCGCCTGATCCCTCTCGGGAACTGGTGAACAGGGGCCGCAGCGATGCGGCCCTTTTTTTGTCCGCTCGTGCCGCCCCGGCCTAATTGTCCAGCAGGTCTTCCGGCTCGATCTCCTCATCGGGCTTGATCGGCCCGGCGGCGGGTCCGTGGGCAAATCGTTCGGTCAGCGCCGCCTCGAGCTGCTGGTTGATCTGGCGGGTGCGGGCGTTATAGGCCTCGTTCTGCTCGGTCGGGATGTCGGGATTCCACAGCTGCGCCAGATCGCGCAGGCTGGCCCGGTCGATCTTGTAGAAGATCGCCTCGGCCTCATGCGCCTCGTATTCCGAAAATCCTGCGTTTTCAAGAACATAGCGCCCGACCCTCAGGCTGGAATCGAACATCTCGCGGACGATGTGATCGGCCCCTGCCGCATATAGCCGATAGACGGTAAAGCGGTCATGGGCGCGGGCGATGATTTTGATATCGGGGCGTTTTTCGCGGGCGAACTTGACCAGCTTGACGTTGCTGTCGGGGCTGTCCATCGCGGCGACGATGATCTGCGCCTTGTCGATGCCGGCCGCCGACAGGATCTCGGGCCGGGTCGGATCGCCAAAATAGCCTTGAAAGCCAAAGCGGCGCATGGTCTGGATCAGCTTCAGATCGTGGTCGAGGATCGTGGTCTTCAGCCCGGCATAGGTCACCAGCCGGTTGACCACCTGCCCGAACCGCCCGATGCCCGCGATGATGACGGGGCGATCCTCGTTGATCGGCTCGATCCGGTCCAGATTCTCGGCCGATGCCTCGGCCAGCCGGCGCGAGATCGCGTCATTGGCGATGAACAGCAGCGGCGTGGCCAGCATCGACATGGCGATGACCAGCAGGAACCCCTGCGCCAGCCGGTCCGGCAGCACGTTCAGCGCCACCGAATACGAGATCAGCACGAACCCGAACTCACCCGCCTGCGCCAAGGACAGCGTGAACAGCGACCGGTCGCGCGGCGCCATCCCGACAAAGCGCGCGATCAGGTGCAGCACCCCCGCCTTGGCAAGGATCAGCGTCAGAGTCGCGGCAATGACCAGCCCCGGCATCTCGGCGAACAGCCCGAAATCCATGCTCGCGCCGACGGTGATGAAGAACAGCCCCAGCAGCAGCCCCTTGAACGGCTCGATCTGGCTTTCCAGCTCGTGCCGGAACTCGGACCCGGCTAGCATCACCCCGGCGAGAAAGGTCCCGAGCGCGGGCGACAGGCCGACAAAGCTCATCAGCGAGGCGATGCCCACGACGATAAACAGCGCCATGATGGTGTTCATCTCGCGCAGCCGCGCGCTGTGGACAAAGCGGAACAGCGGCCGGATCGCATACATGCCGATCAGGATCACCGTCGCGATGGCCGCCACGATAACCAGCGCCGCCGCCCAGCCCGGCAATTGCGACATGAAGGCATCGCCCACCGAATCCTCGCCCGCCGCCGCCTGCCCCGGCGAGCGCGCCAGCAGCGGCATCAGCGCCAGCATCGGGATGACCGCGATATCCTGCGTCAGCAGCACAGCGAAAGCATCGCGCCCGCCGCGAAAGCGCATCAGGTTCTTTTCCGACAGCGTCTGCAGCACGATCGCGGTCGAACTGACCGACAGGATCATCCCCAGCGCCAGCGCCACCTGCCATTCCTGCCCCGCCGCCATGACCAGGCCAAAGATCAGCCCCGTGGTGCCAAGGATCTGCACCCCGCCCAGCCCGATCAGCCGCTTGCGCATCCCCCACAGCGCCCTCGGTTCAAGCTCGAGCCCGATGATGAACAGCATCATCACCACGCCGAACTCGGCGAAATGCTGCAGGTCGTTCATCTCGCGCCCGGCCACGCCGAGGACCGGGCCGATGACGATTCCGGCCATCAGATAGCCCAGCACCGACCCCAGCCCCATCCGCGTCGACAGCGGCACGGCGACGATCATCGTGAACAGGAAGACTGTCGCGACGAGCAGAAAATCGGACATGCGCCGCTAGCGCCCGTTCAGGATCGGAAGCGAGTAGGCGCGGCCGCCCTTGGAATATTGCAGCCCGCCATTCCCGATCGAGGTGATGTTGCCGCCATTGATCTTGTCGCCCAGACGGACGGTGACGATCTTGCCGTTGCGCAGCCGGACCAGCCCACGGCTTGCCTTGCCCGCGCCCACGGTGCCGATCAGTTGCGTCGCGTTCAGGTCGATGCCCTTGATGGTCGCATTGGCCGCCGCCGCGCCTGCGGCGGCTCCGCCGCTGTTGGCGGCAAGCTCTGGCTCTTCGTCGATCTCGGGGGGGCGGTAGGTCTGGCGCTTGCGGGCGGCGGCGGCGGCTTCGGCCTCGGCCTGGGCGCGGGCGCGGGCCTCGGCGGCGGCCTTGGCCTGCGCCTCGGCCTGCGCGTCGGCGCTGGCGCGGCTGCGGGCGCGCTGCTCGGCCTGACGCTGCAATTCCTCGTCCAGGCGGCGGCGCTCGGCCAGCGCGGCGGCCTCGGCATCCTGCTTGGACGGGCCCGCCTGCGGTTCGGGGGCAAGCGTGCCTTCGGGCGCTGCGGTGCTGGCGGTGGCGGCAGGCGGTGGGGCCTCCGGCGAGGCGGCCGGCGCGCCAGAGCGGCGCAGCGGCCGGGCCGAGGTCCGCAACGGCGTCAGCGCGACCTGCCCCGGCACCGCTGCGGAACTGCTGACGGCCGAGGCGATGGCGGCCTCGACCGCGGCCGAGGTGGCGGGGCTCATTCCTGCCGTACTGGCGCCAGACGCTCCCGCCAGCCCCGAGGGCCGCGCCAGCGGCAGGGCCGAGCGGCGCAAGGGCCCCGTGGGCGCGGTCTGCGGGGTCGCCGCCGGTGTCCCTGCCGCTGCCGGCGCGGCGGTCGAGGCCCGCGCGGCCGGACGCGAGGTTGCTACGGCCTCGGCCACCGCGCTGCTCACCGCGTCGTCGGTCTGCGTGGGCCTGCGCGAGGGCCGCGCCTGCGCCAGCCGGATCTGCGGCAGGGTCTGGACGTGATGCGGCGTCAGCGGCGTCTGCAGCCGTGCCAGCATGGCCGCATGACCCTGCTGTGTGAACAGGCTGAAGCGGATATCGGGCCGGCCCGAAGGCAAGATGAGCGCGGCAGAGGGCTTCGGCGGCGGGCGCGTGCCCGACGGCTCGGGCTGACTGCGGTTCTCGTAAGGCTGCGGGCTGCGCGGAACCGCCGGGCGCGGATCGGGCACGGCCGAGGCGCGCGCCGGGGCGCTGCGCGGCGGCGCGGTCTGCGGCCGGGCCGAACGGCGCAGCGTCGCGCTGTCAGGCGCGCCCGGGCTACGGGCGGCGGTCGAGGCAGGGGCAGCGCTTGCCGGGGCCGCTGTCTCGGCGGCCCGGCTGGCCGGACGGGGTGCGGTCGCCGGGGCTGGTGCTTCGCTGACCGTTGTCGCCGCAGGCGTGCTGCGGGTCAGGCTCGCCGGGCGCGACTTCGGACGCGTAGCGGCTGTGGTCGCAGCCGGGGCTGCCGTGTCGGCCGCCGTGATCTCGGCCGGACGCGGCGGCGGTGCCGCGGCGGAGGCTGGCTCGGAGGTCGCGGTCGAGGCGGTGGCGGCGCTTTCGCCCGTCGCTTCGGGCGCAGCTGTCGCGGTCGGTGTCTGCGCCGTTCGCGACAGGCTGGGCGCGATCAGACGCACTGCCGAATTGACCGCAGCCGCAGGGGGCAGCACGGCGGGCGGCGCGGCAGCAACCTCGCTGGTGGTGCGGATCGCGGGCTGGGGTGCAGGCGCGTCCGGGGCGGTTGCCGCCGGTGCGTTGGGTGCCACAGGCGGTGCCGGGATGACGGTGCCAGCAGGCGCGCTGGTCGCTGTCCGGACCACGGACGGCGTCGTGTTGGTGGTCGCGCTCTGTGTCTCAGGCGTCGCTGTTCCGGCGGGTTGCGGTGCCGGCGTCTGCGCCCGAGGCGCGGCCGGAACCGGCGACGCGTTGACGGCTGTCTGTGTCGCAGGCGTGAACTGGACCGGCGCGGGGGCAGTAGCGGTTTCGGGTGCTTCGGCTACCGGGGCCGCAGACTGCGGAGCGATCTGCGCGACTGGCGCCGCCGCGTCTTGCGACGGCTCTCGGATCATCACCGCCGCGATCCCCAGCCCGAGGATCAGCAGCCCGACCATCGGCAGCGCCGCGCCCAGCCCCGCCCGCCCCGGACGTGCAGGCGCTGTCCGCGCCGGTGCGGCGCCCAGCGGACGGGTCTTGCGGGCGGCCTCGACACGCTCGTGGAAATGCTGAGCACGGCTAGGCAGCGGCTTTTCCTGAGCCATGGCGACCTCCGGTTCCGGAGATGCCGCCGGTGCGGGTTCAGGCGGGGTGTGAGGTCGAGGTGCAGGGGCGTCGCCCGGCAGGACGATCGAGCCGGCGTTGACCAGCTCGGGCATGGGAGCCGTGGGTGGTTTCTCTGCTGCCGCGACGGAGTGGTGATGGCGCGAGATGCGGCTGATCGATGGCGCTGCCGCTGCTGCGGGCGCCGAAATGGCGGTTGCCGTGGCTAGGGGCGTGGTGGCGGCGGCGGGCGCCGAGGGCGGCTCAGGCTTCGCCACCGCTCCACGTGTCGCGGGCGCTGCAGGCAAATCCGAGGCTCCATGCACCGGGGTGGCGGCACGATCTGGCGCTGCGACCGGCGCATGGGATGCCTCCGGCTCTGCCGCTGCTGCGGGCGCCGAGCTTGCCCTGGTCGCTGCTTTGGCCGCGGGCACAGACGCGCCATCTGGGGAGGATGCAGAGGCAGAAGCCGGCCCCGGCTGTTCCGCAACCGCAGGCGCTGCCGCTGATACAGCTTCAGGGGTCGCGTCAGAGGCTGCCGCCCCTGCAGTCGCGGCGGCGGCTTCCTGCGCTGTGGGCTCTGTGGCGGAAAATGATGCTGGGGTCGCCTCAGACTGCCCCTCGGCAACGGGGTCAGCGTCCGCCTTTGCCTCTGCGGCAGGCGCAGTCGCCAAGGCTGCCGCCGGTCCTGCCGCGGATGCGGACGCAGAAGCTGCCTCTGAATTCGCCGGGGCCGTGGGTGGCACAGGCGCAGGCTCTGCCTCTGCGGCAGCGCCCGCCTCCACCTCCGCCTGCGTGATCGCGGCGGCCTGATCCCAGGCGGCGGCCAGGTCGGTGCCGCCGAAATCGGGGGCGCGGGGGAACTGCTCGGGCTGCGGGATGGCCAGGAACCGCTCGGGCGCGAAGCCGTGGCGGACGGCGAAATCCTCGGCCTCTTGCAGGGTCTGCCGCGCCACGGCAGCGATCCGCACCCGCGTGCCCGGCGCGGCCTCGCCGGGAGCGAAGTCATAGGCCAGATCCTCGACCCGGTAGGGCGTCAGCCCGTCCAGACCCTTTTCCAGCGCGTCCTGCGTGTTCGCGGCCACCGGCAGATCCAGCGTCGTGTACAGGATCTGGTCGTCGGGGATCACCAGCGCCAGCGCGCGGGCGTCGGCCCGGCGCAGGCGCTGCACGAAATCGCCCAGGCTGCCGCGCAGATCGGCGTCGAAGGCGGCCCGGCCAAGCTCGACCCAGACGCCTTTCTCGTGACGCAAAAGCTGGACCCCGTCCGGCAGGAAGCCGAGGGCAAAATCGGGCTCGCGCGGCGAAGCCACATGTGTCGTCTGCTCGTTCATTGGCTCTGCCTTGTTCGGCGGGCGTTGTTTTGTTCTGAATAGCCTGAACCGGCTCGCATTGGAAGAACACGCAAGGTTGTGAATGAACAATTCCACCGCCCCCGCGTTGGGCGGCGAGCTTGAAACGGAGAACCTCATGCCAGCCCAGACCTCACCGATCATCCGCCGACTGCTTGCCGGTGGCGCCTGCGCCATGCTGCTGACCTCGCCCGCGCTTGCCATGCCGGGCCAGGGCAAGCACCACAAGATGATGGGGTGCAGCCAGCCCGGCATGCTGACCATCAGCGGCCACGGCGAATCCCGTGTGGCACCCGACCAGCTGATGATCTCGCTGGGCGTCACGACCGAGGCGCCGACCGCGGCCGAGGCGATGCGCGCGAACTCGGAACGCCAGACGGCGGTGATCGACACGCTGAAGCAGGCCGGCATCGGCGAGGATGACATCCAGACCCAGGGCCTGACCCTGAACCCGATGATGAACTACCCCGAGGACGGGACCGCGCCCAGCATCAACGGCTATATGGCGCAGAACCTGCTGACGGTGCGGGTGACGGATATCGCGCGCGCCGGCGAGGTGCTGGACAGCATTGTCGGCGCGGGCGCGAACGAGATGCAGGGCATCCGCTTCATCCGCGACGATTCGCAATCGACCGAGGATGAGGCGCTGACCCGCGCCGTGACCAACGCCACCCACCGCGCCAGCGTGATGGCCGAGGCCGCCGGGGTGCAGCTTGGCCCGATCCTGCGGATGGGCGAGCCGGACAACAGCATGGCGCCCCCGGCGCCGGTGATGATGCGGGCGATGGATGCCGGGGCCGAGAACAAGAGCATCCCGGTCGAGGGCGGCGAGGTGGCATTCACCGCCGATGTCGAGGTGACCTTTGCGCTGTCGGGCGGCGACTGCGCCATGCCGCATTGGCGCGGCAAGAACATGCGCAAGCCGGGCCAGCCGGGGCCGAAGGGCGGGGTTGCGCCGACTGAAATGCCGGTCTCTCCCATCCCCTCTGCCGGGATGACGGGCGATGCCCCGGCCGGACAGGATCAGCCGGCGAGCGCGATGGATGAGGCCAAGCCCGCCGACACCGCGCAGCCTGACGCGAAAGCGCCTGTGATCACGCCGGCACCGGCGGGTGAGGCAGCGCCGGGGGCTGACACGTCTGCGGCCGAGGCTGCGCCCGCTGCGACCACTCCGGCGGCGGATGCGCCGGCTGCGGATGCGCCTGCGGCGGATGCGCCTGCGACGGATACTCCCGCGTCGGATACCCCTCCTGGAATGGCGGACGCGCCGAGCGACGCCGCGGCGCAGGACGCTCAGCCCGAGACTCCGGAAGCGGACAGCGGCGATGCGGCGAGCGATGCGGATGCGCCTTCGGCCAGCAACCCGGTCGCGCCTGCGAACTGATAGCTGCGATCCAGAGCGAAATGAAAAACCCCCGGCAGCGATGCCGGGGGTTTGTTTTACTCCGCGTGCGACGTCAGCTCGCCGCGCTCAGCGCCTGATCGAGATCGGCGATCAGATCGTCCGCATCCTCGACGCCGATGGACAGCCGCACCACATCCGGCCCGGCACCCGAGGCGATCTTCTGCTCGTCGCTCAGCTGGCTGTGGGTGGTCGAGGCGGAATGGATCACCAGCGAGCGCGCATCGCCCAGATTGGCGACATGGCTGAACAGCTTGAGGTTCCCGACCAGCTTCACCGCCGCGTCATAGCCCCCCTTCAGCGAGAAGGTGAACAGCCCGCCCACGCCCTTGGGATACAGCCGCTTGGCGCGGTCATGCCAGGGCGACGAGGCCAGCCCGGAATGGCTGACCGAGGTCACGCGGGGATCGGCCTCCAGCCACTCGGCGACCTTCTGGGCGTTCTCGACATGGCGGGGCATCCGCAGGGCCAGCGTCTCGATCCCCATCAGCGTGTAATGCGCGCCTTGCGGGTTCATGGTCATGCCCAGGTCGCGCAGACCGATGGCGATGCCGTGGAAGGTAAAGGCCATGGGCCCCAACGCCTTGTGGAACTGCAGCCCGTGATAGGCCGGCTCTGGCGCCGACAGCGACGGGAACTTGTCCGAGGCCGACCAGTCGAAGCGCCCGCTGTCCACGACCACGCCGCCGGTCACGGTGCCGTTGCCGGTCATGTATTTGGTCAGGCTGTGGACGACCAGCGTCGCCCCCATCTCGATCGGGCGGCACAGATAAGGGGTGGCCAGCGTGTTGTCCACGATCAGCGGAATCCCTGCCGCGTCGGCGATGGCGGCGATGGCCGGAATGTCGGTCGGATAGCCGGCGGGGTTCGAGATCGACTCGCAGAAGATCGCGCGGGTGTCGTCGTCGATGGCCGCCTTGACCGCCTCGGGATCGTCCAGATCGACGAATTTGCAGCCCCAGCCAAAGCGCTTGATGCTCTGGCTGAACTGGGTGATCGTGCCGCCATAGAGCCGGTTTGACGCGACGATGTTCAGCCCCGGACCCATTAGCGGAAACAGCGCGAGGATCTGCGCGGCATGGCCGGACGAGCAGCAGACCGCCCCGGCCCCGCCTTCCAGATCCGCGATGCGGGCCTGCAGTGCGCCCACCGTGGGGTTGGTCAGCCGCGAATAGATGAAGCCCACCTCTTTCAACGCGAACAGGTTGGCGGCGTGTTCGGCGTCGCGAAATACATAGGCGGTCGTCTGATAGATCGGCACCTGCCGCGCCCCGGTGGCGGGATCGGCGGGGGTGCCGGCGTGGACGGCGCGGGTATCGAAGCCCAACTGGTCGGTCATGATGTTCCTCTCTGTCTTTGCGGGCGCAGCTTACGCGCGATCGGCGCGGGTGCAACGCCCAACCGCCCCCGGCTGGCCCGATTGCCACAGCGGCGCGGGCCGCCACCGGCCTCGGCTTTCCAAGCGCAGCGGCCAGGGCTAAGAAGCCCCTGCATCAAGGAGAGTCGCACATGTCCGACCTGCCCGGAATCCGTCCTCAGCCCGGCATCATGGAAATCGCGCTGTATCAGGGCGGTGCCGCGCATATCGCGGGCCGCGACAGCGTCGTGAAATTGTCCTCGAACGAGAACCCCTATGGCCCCTCGGACAAGGCGCGCGAGGCGGCGGTGCGCGCCACCCATCAGATGCACCGCTATCCCGTCACCGACCATCTTGGCCTGCGGACCGCGATTGCCGAGGTCCACGGCATCGACCCCGACCGGGTGATCTGCGGCGCCGGCTCGGACGAGGTGCTGCAATTCGCCACCCAGTGCTTTGCCGGGCCGGGGGACGAGGTCATCATGACCCAGCACGGGTTTTCGATGTATCCGATCCTGACGCTGGCCGCGGGCGCGACGCCGGTCGTCGTGGCCGAACAGGCTCGCCGCGTCGATCCCGATGCGGTGCTGGCGGCGGTGACCCCGCGCACGCGGATCGTGTTCCTGACCAACCCCGGCAACCCCACCGGCACCATGCTGGAGGCGGATCAGCTTCGGCATCTGGCCGAGGGGCTGCCCGCCCATGTGCTGCTGGTTCATGACGGCGCCTATGCCGAGTTCGCGGATGACGGCTTTCGCGCCGATCTGGATCTGGTCGAGGCGTTCCCGAACGTGCTGGCCACCCGGACATTCTCCAAGATCTACGGGCTGGGCGGGCTGCGGATCGGCTGGGGCTATGCCAGCCCGGATCTGATCGGCGTGATGAACCGCGTGCGCCAGCCTTTCAACCTGTCCACCGTCCAGCTTGCCGCCGCCGAGGCCGCGATGCGCGACCGCGCCCATGTCGAACGCTGCCGTAGCGAGAACGCGAAATGGCGCGACTGGCTGACCGCCGCCCTGCGCGATCTGGGGCTGGGTTGCGATGACAGCCGGGCGAATTTCGTGCTCGCCCGCTTCCCCGATCAGGCGACCGCCCATGCCTGCGACGACGCGCTGAAAGAGGACGGGCTGATCGTGCGCCGAGTCGGCGGTTACGGCCTGCCCGAGGCGCTGCGTATCACCATCGGCGACGAGGCCGCCTGCCGCCGCGTCGCCCATGTCATCGGCCGCTTCATGGCCGAAAGGAACCGCACGTGAGTGTCGTCTATGACAAGGTCGCGCTGATCGGGCTGGGGCTGATCGCGGGGTCAATCTCGCTCGCCGCGCGCGAGGCGGGTGTGGCCGGTCGGATCAGCGGCACCTCGCGCAGCGCCAAGACGCGGGCGGCGGCGCGCGATATCGGACTGGTGGACGAGGTCGCGGACAATGCGGCGGGCGCGGTGCGGGGCGCCGATCTGGTGATCCTCTGCGTGCCGGTGGGCGCGATGGGCCGCGCCATGGCCGAAATCGCGCCGCATCTCAAGCCGGGCGCGGTCGTCACCGATGTCGGCTCGGTCAAGCAAGAGGTCATCGCCCAGGTCACGCCGCATCTGCCCGATCATGTCCATTTCATCCCCGGCCATCCGCTGGCCGGGACCGAACATTCCGGGCCGCTGTCGGGCTTTGCCGAGCTGTTCCAGAACCGCTGGTGGCTGCTGACCCCCCTGCCCGACTGCGATCCGGGCGAGCTGTCGCGCCTGCGCCGCTTCATCCGCGCGCTTGGCGCCAATATCGAGGATATGGACCCCGCCCATCACGATCTGGTGCTGGCGGTGACCAGCCACACGCCGCACCTGATCGCCTATACGATGGTCGGCGTGGCCGATCACCTCAAGCGGGTGACGGAATCCGAGATCATCAAATACTCCGCCGCCGGTTTTCGCGACTTCACCCGGATCGCGGCGTCCGACCCGACCATGTGGCGCGACGTATTCCTGACCAACAAGGACGCGGTTCTGGATATCCTCGGCCGCTTCACCGAGGAGCTGTTCGTGCTGCAACGCGCCATCCGCATGGGCGACGGCGACCAGTTGCACGACTATTTCACCCGCACCCGCGCCATCCGCCGTGGCATCATCGAGGCCGGGCAGGACACCTCGGCCCCGGATTTCGGGCGCAGCGTCAAGCCGACGCCGCCGCGGTCCGAGTAGTCAGGTTCAAATAGCCGGCCTTCAGATCAGGCCGGCAGCGCGGAAATCTGTCAGCAGGTCGCGTTCGGGACGGGCGCCGACATGGCCGATCACCTCGGACGCGGCCATGACGCCCATGCGCCCGGCGGTTTCCAGATCGATGCCCGAGGCGAGGCCAAAGATCAGCCCGGCCGCGAACTGGTCGCCGGCCCCGGTGGCATCGACCGGGGTGACGCGATGGACCGGCACCTCGACCCGGTTGCCGTCGCGGATCAGCAGCGCGGACTCGCCCGAGCGGGTGCAGATGACGGTCCGGCAATCCGCCGCCGCCAGCCGCAGCGCCTCGTCCAGATCGGTCTGATACAGCGCCTCCCACTCATGGGCGTTGCCGATGACGTAATCCATCGACCCGGCGACCAGACGGCGGAAATCCTCGCGGTGGCGGTCGACGCAGAACGGGTCCGACAGCGCGATCCCGGCCTGCCCGCCGGCCCGGTGGCAGGCATCGGTGGCGGCCAGAAAGGCGGATTTTCCGGCCGGCTTGTCGAACAGATAGCCTTCCAGAAACAGCCATTTGTTGCCCTGAAACACCGCCTCATCGACATCGTCCGGGCCGAGATTGGCCGAGATGCCCAGATAGGTGTTCATGGACCGCTCGCCATCCGGCGTCACCAGAATGATCGAGCGCGAGGTCGGCAGCGCCCCGCCCGGCACCGGCGCGTTGATGAAGCGCGTGCCCTCGGCCTCGGTCTCATGCGCATAGGACCGGCCCAGTTCGTCATCGGCGACGCGGCCGATGAAGCCGGTCTTCAGTCCCATCCGGCCGATCCCGGCCAGCGTGTTGGCGACCGAGCCGCCCGGCACAAGCTGCCCGCGCCCGCGCCGCGCCTGCTGGGCCAGCAGATATTCCGACCGCTCACGCTCGACCAGCTGCATGATGCCCTTTTGCACGCCGATCTCGGCCAGATCGGCCTCGGGGATGGGCGCGATGATGTCCATCACGGCGTTGCCGATACCGATGACGTCAAATCCGCTCATGCGGTCTTCTCCTCATAAGGGCACAGATCGTTGATCGGGCAGATCGGGCAGCGCGGGCGGCGCGCCTGGCAGATATAGCGGCCATGCAGGATCAGCCAGTGATGGGCGTTCTGCTGGAACTCGGCCGGGATGTTGTCCTCGATCCCGCGCTCGACCTCGTCCACATCACGGCCCGGCGCGATGCGGGTGCGGTTGCAGACGCGGAAGATATGGGTGTCCACCGCCTGCGCCGGCTGGCCGAAGACGCAGTTGAGGATCACATTCGCCGTCTTGCGCCCGACCCCCGGCAGCGACATCAGCGCGGCCCGGCTGGACGGCACCTGACCGCCGTAATCATCGACAAGGATCTGCGACATGCGGATCACGTTCTGCGCCTTTTGCCGGAACAGCCCGATGGTCTTGATCGCCTCGGTCAGCCCGTCCTGCCCAAGCTCCAGCATCTGCTGCGGGGTGTGGATGCGGTCGAACAGGTCCTCGGTCGCGCGGTTCACGCCGGCATCGGTCGATTGCGCCGACAGCGCCACCGCGACCAGCAGTTGATAGGGATTCTGGTGCTGCAATTCCGTGACCGGCGCGGGATTGGCGTCGCGCAGCCGCGAAAAGATCGCGACCTGGGTCTGGTAGGGCAAGGGGGCGGGCAGTCGGGCCATGGCGGCCTAATTGCCCGTCCCGGCCGGGGCTTGCAAGGGAGGATAACGGGTTACGAGATCGGCCGCGCGGGCATCGCGGCCGCCATCGGCTGCGCGGCATGGCGCGGCGCGCGGTTGGCATGGGCGCTGAGGCGGATTTCGGCGTCCGCGACCAGATCCGACTGGCACGCGCCCGAGGGCAGCGCCGCCACCGCATCGGCAAATCCCGCGCAATCTTGCGACAGCGAGACCATCGCCGCCCGCCCATCCGGCGCCTCGGGCGCTCCGTCGGGGCGCGAGGCCATCGCCAGCCCCATGCCGTTCAGCGCCGCCGCCAGCCGCGGCACCGTCACCCGTCCGCGGCGGTCGCGGTGCCGGTCGAACCCGTCCGCCCCGCGCGCATAGGAATAGGTGGCCAGCAGCTTCTCGCCCGCCTCAAGGCCAAAGCCGTTCAGCCGCGCGATGGTCGCCTCGTCCATGCCAAGGTTCATGCCGCCCTCGGTCGCGTCGTCCAGACGCACCGTCACCACACGCTCGGAATAGCCGGGCAGCATCGCCTGCAGCCGGTCCTGCCAATCCTTCGCGGTGTTGAGGATCGCGAACATGAAATCGCCCAGACCCCGCACCGGGATCACCGGCAGATCGGTGCTTTGGACGCTGTGGCGCGGCAGATCGGTGCGCTCATCCCCGTGCCGCGCCGGGTCATAGCTGCCAAGCGCGATGCCGAAGGTCGGCCGGCGCGGCAGCAGCGCGTCGAAGAAATGGATCGGAAAGTTCGACGAGATCCCCCCGTCCGAGAACAGGCAGCGGCTGATCCGGCCCGCCATCTCGCCCCGCGCGGTCACCACCCGCACCTGATCGTCGTACCGATACAGCGGCACCGCCTGCAGCAGCCCCGGAAAGCTCAGCGACATTCGCGCCACCAGCAGCACCGGAAAGGCGTCGCGGGCGGGCAGCGGATAAAGGTCGGCGGGCGCATCCTGCCCGTGATTGAGCGGGTCGTGCCCCGCCGTCAGCGCATCAAGGAAATGCGGCGGGAACAGGCGCTGCCACTCGGCCAGGCTGAACCAGTGGATATTGGTCAGCATCGGCAGTTGATAGGGCCGCCCCGAGGACAGGTCGGTCGTCATCGCCGCCAGCGTGATCCCGTGCCGCCCCAGATCGCCCACGGTCAGCGGCGGGCCGGTCTGAGTCCGGCCGGCGAGGTCTTCGATATGGCGGATCATCCAGTCGGTCAGCGCCGGGTCGTCATGGCCGGGCTGGGTGATGCCGGGGCAGATGCCGAAATCCGCAGCCGGCAGATCGCGCAGCACCAGCCGCGCCAGCCACCAGACCAGGAACACGACCAGCAGGATCAGCGTCGCCAGCACCACCGACACCCCCAGCCAGACCGAGCCCGCACGCAGCGCCAGCACCAGCCCCAGCACCGCCACGGCCCCGGCGAGTGCCAGCGGCCAGCGCAGCACATGCAGCAGCGCCCCCGCCAACCCCTGCCCCGAAGTCCGCGCGATCAGCAGCGCGAACAGGGGCCGAAAGCGCGGGCTGGGCTGGAACAGGGTTTTCAGCTTGCGCGCCAGTTCGGCGGCCAGCGCGGACATGGCCTGAAACCCCGCCATGTCATGGCCGCCCCGCTCTTGGCGCTGATACTCGGCGGCGGCGGCGAAACAGGCGGCGATGGCCCCGGCAGAGGACCCGCCGATGCTGCGCAACCGATAATCCTGCGCCAGCTTGACGATCGCGCCGGGATAGACCACGCCCGAGGTGATCCCCCCCTTCATGATCAGATCGCATTGCTGCATCTCGCCCGGTTCGGGCGCGGGAACGGGTGCAGGATCGGACGTGGGCGAATGGTCGGCGAGCGGCATGATCCTCTCCTCTCCGAAGCGCCTGTCGCGGGCGCAGGGTTCAGCATGACACCCGCCTCGCGACCGGGCAAGCGGAACGCGCGCGCGTCGCTCAGCAGGAATTGACCGGGTTTCAGCGGTTTAGGACTGGTGCAGGACTGCAACATGCTGGGAATGGCTCGGAACCTGTGCGACGGTGCCCGCGTTCGCAGTCCGGGGCGTGCCGCCACGGCACTCACAATACTGAACTGAAAGGTTATCGAATGAAAATGCGAGTTTCGCTTATGATCGGCGCGGCGGGTGTGATGGCGCTTGGCGCATGTGCACCGGATGGCACCATGGGCACCAGCCTCGACAAGACGCAGCAGGGCGCGCTTGCCGGCGCGGCCCTTGGCGGTGTTCTGGGCGCCACCCGCGATTCCGACAAGAACAACAAGGGCAAGGATTTCGTCAAGGGCGCGCTGGTCGGCGCGGCTGCCGGCGCGGTCGTCGGCAATATTCTGGAGCAGCAGGAAAAGCAGCTGCGGCAGGTGATGACCTCGCCGGGCGTGCAGATCATCAACCGCGGCGACTATCTGCAGGTGCTGATGCCCTCGGGTCTGCTGTTCGCGACCGACAGTGCCGCCGTCTCGGGTCAGGCGCAGAACGACCTGTATGGCCTGGCGCGCAGCTTGCAGCAATACCCGAACAGCCGGGTCGAGATCTATGGCCACACCGATTCGACCGGTCGCGCCGCCTATAACCAGGACCTGTCGCAGCGTCGCGCGCAGTCGGTCGGCGGTATCCTGACCGCGGCGGGCGTGTCCTCGGCGCGTCTCAGCATGGTCGGCCGCGGGCAGACCCAGCCCATCGCGTCGAACGATACCGATGCGGGCCGACAGCAGAACCGCCGGGTCGAGATCCTGATCCGTCCCACGCGCTAAGCCTCGGCAAGCGTGAACGGGAAAGGCCGGGCCAAGCGCCCGGCCTTTCCTATTGACGGCTTGGGCCGTGTTTTCCAATGGAAAAGGCCCGGCGCTATTCAGCGGCCGGGCCTTGTCTCGTCGTTGGACGACCGATCAGTGCAGACGGGCCGAGACCTCGTCGATCGCCGCGTCGATGCCGGCGCTGCGGTCGGACATGACGCCCTGCTGGCGCAGAACCTCGCTCGCGGCGGCAATGGCGGTCTGCACGGCGCTGTTGCGAACCGCGCGCACGGCCTCGTTTTCCGCCGAGGCGATCTGATCCTCGGCCGCTTTCAGGCGACGCTGGATCGAGGCGGCCAGATCGGCCTTGGCCTTGTCGGCCTGGGCAATCGCCTCGCGCTTGGCGTTGGCGACGATCTCGTCGGCCTGAGTCTTCACGTCGCGCTGGCGACGCTCATACGAGGCATAGACCTCTTGCGCTTCCTCGCGCAGGCGGCGGGCCTCTTCCAGATCGGCGCGAATGCCCT
Organism: Paracoccus jeotgali; assembly: GCF_002865605.1. Classification (NCBI taxonomy): domain Bacteria; kingdom Pseudomonadati; phylum Pseudomonadota; class Alphaproteobacteria; order Rhodobacterales; family Paracoccaceae; genus Paracoccus; species Paracoccus jeotgali. The sequence goes on along the minus strand of NZ_CP025583.1, from coordinate 598,605 downwards.
CGGCGCGCTTGTCCAGCAAGCCACCGATCAGCTGCGGCACCCGGAAATAGACCAAGATGCCGATGAACAGCAGGAAGCCCAGCAGCACCACGAAATCGGTGTTGCGCAGGCTGAAGAACGGACCCGTCGCCGCCAATGCCGGCGAGGCGGCCAGCGACAGCAATAGAGCGAGTTTTTTCATCATGCGGCCCCTTTCAGACGCGAGTCGACGGCCGCATCGATGGCGCTGTCCTCGGCCTTGCCGCCGAATTTGCGCACCAGCTCGGCGGTGACGTCACGCGCGACGCTGCGGGCGTCGGCGGTGGCGCTGTCACGAATGGCACCGATCCGCTTTTCCGATTCCGCCGTCCGCGCGGCGATTTCGGCATCCGCCTTGGCGATGGCCGCGTCCAATTCCTTCTGGATATCGGCCTTCTGGGCGGCGATGATCTTGCCGGCCTCGGTCCGCGCATCGGCCAGCGCCTTGTCATAGGCGGCCTCGGCGTCCTTGGCTTTTTTCTTGTAGTCCTCGGCCTGCATCAGATCGCCGGTGATGGCGCCCTGACGGTCCGAGATGACCGCGTCGATCCGCGGCAGCGCCACCTTGGACATGACCCAATACAGCACCGCCAGCGTCACCAGCAGCCAGAAGATCTGGTTGCCAAAGGTCGTGACATCCAGCTGGGGCATCCCGCCCGAGCTGACCGCCGCATCGGCCACATGGCCGGCATCGGGCGTCACCACGACCACCCCTGCCCCCGGATCGGCCGTCAGGACGGCTGCGTCGGGATTGGCGGGCGGCGTCAGGGTTTCGGTTTCGACGACCGTAACGGCCGCATCTTGCAACAGGCTGAACATGTCTTACCTCTGGCCGTTCAAGTCACAATCGGATGGGGGCCTGGCCCCCATCCAACCGCAAGGATGGCAGGGGATCAGACTGCGAACAGCAGCAGCAGAGCGACCAGGAACGAGAAGATGCCCAGGGCTTCGGCGAAGGCCATGCCGATGAACAGCGTCGCGGTCTGCGAAGCGGCGGCCGAAGGGTTGCGCAGCGCGCCCGACAGGTAGTTGCCGGCGACGTTGCCCACCCCGATGGCGGCGCCCGCCATACCGATGCACGCGAGGCCTGCGCCCAGATACTGACCCATTTGTTCCATGTTTCTTGCTCCTTGAGGCTATGGAATGGTTTGGTTTTCGGTCTGACCCTGCCGGCCCGTCAGTGCGACGGGTGCAGCGCGTCCTTGAGATAGACGCAGGTCAGGATGGTAAAGACATAGGCCTGGATCAGCGCGACAAGCACCTCCAGGGCGAAGATGCCGGTGATGCCCAGGATCGACAGCGGCGTGACCAGCACCCCGATCAGCGGGCTGATGACCAGCATCGCGCCGAACGCGGCAAAGACCTTGAGCACGGCGTGACCGGCCATGATGTTGCCGGCAAGACGAATGGAGTGGCTGACCGGGCGCACGAAATACGAGATCAGCTCGATCACCGCCAGCACCGGACGCAGCGCCAGCGGCGCCGAGTTCACCCAGAACAGCCCCAGGAAGCTGGCGCCGTTCTTGACGAAGCCCAGAATGGTGACGCCCAGGAACACCATCAGCGCCAGCACCGCCGTCACCGCGATCTGCGAGGTGGGCGAGAAGCTTTTCGGCAGCAGGGCCAGGAAGTTGGCGAAGACGATGAAGCTGAACAGCGTCATGATATAGGGGAAATAGCGCAGCCCCTCCTTGCCGGTGACGTCCTCGACCATCTTGTGGATCATGCCGTACATCATCTCGGCGATGGACTGGGCGCGGCTGGGGATGATGGCGCGGCCACGGGTGCCGAAGACCAGCAGGGCCACGATGGCCAGCAGCGTCAGGCCCAGCCACAGCGTCGCGTTGGTCGGCGTATACCAATGGACAGCGCCGTCCCCGAACAGCGGCTTGACCACGAACTGATCCATCGGGTGAAAGGTAAGGCCGGCTTCTGCTTGGGTCGCCACGTTCGTCATCCCTCGTCCTTGGGCAGGTCGCCCTGCATGTCCCTGGCAGCCTTGCGCTGCATGTCCTGCGCGGTGCCGAGCATCACCTTGATACCGGCCGCCAGCCCCGCCAGCAGGAACAGGATCAGAAAGATCGGCAGCGTGCCGAACAACCGATCCAGCCCATAGCCGATGCCGAACCCGATCCCGAGCCCGGTCACCAGCTCGATCACCATGCGCCACGCGGTTTCGGCGTGGTGCATCGTCACCGATGCCTGCGAGGGCGGCTTGGGCGTGTTGAGCCGGGCCAGACGCTCTTCAAGCTGCCGCAGCCGTTCAGGATCGGGCGCAGCGTCGTCGCGGTCGGGCAAGGTTCACACCCCTGTCATCTTCGGGGGCGGTGATAGGTGGCAACCCACCCCGAGTCAAGCCATCCTGCTGCATCTGCAACTTACGGATTTAACTCGTTATTTTTTGCGCACTCGCCGCGCCCATGCTGCGATTGCACGGATCAGGCCCGCATGGCATAATTCAACCTTCAGATTGACCATCAAGGCCGCTCTCTGCATGTCCGATGCCGACACCATGCTCGATCGCATCTTTGCGGCCCTGTCCGACCCGACACGGCGTCGGATTCTGGGGATGCTGCTGGAAGACGACATGGCGGTCAGCGATGTGGCGACGCCGTTTCAGGTCAGCCTTGCCGCCGTGTCCAAGCATCTGGGCGTTCTGGCCAGCGCCGGGCTGATCCGGCAGGAGCGGCGCGGGCGGATCACCTGGTGCCAGATCGACCCGGACGGGCTGCACCGCGCGGCGGTGTGGATGCAGGGGTTCGGGCAGTTCGAGCCGGTCGATCTGGATGCGTTCGAGCGGTTTCTGACCGCCGAGCTGCCCCCCGACCCGCTGTTGCAGGACCAGCCCGACCAAGCCTGAAACGCAGGATGCGCCGCAGCTTGCGGCCACGGCGCGTCCAATCAGCGAGCCCTTAGACGATGCGGTCGACCAGCAGGTGCTTGATCTCGGCAATCGCCTTGGCCGGGTTCAGCCCCTTCGGGCAGGTGTTGGTGCAGTTCATGATCGTGTGGCAGCGATACAGCTTGAACGGGTCTTCCAGATCGTCCAGCCGTTCCGGCGTCGCCTCGTCGCGGGAATCGATGATCCAGCGATAGGCGGCCAGCAGCGTCGCCGGGCCCAGATACTTGTCGCCGTTCCACCAATAGCTTGGGCAGGCGGTCGAGCAGCAGGCGCACAGGATGCATTCATACAGGCCATCCAGCTTCTTGCGGTCCTCGATCGACTGGCGCCATTCCTTGTTCGGGGTCGGCGTTTCCGTGATCAGATAGGGCTTCACGCTGGCGTGCTGGGCATAGAAATGCGTCAGGTCGGGGATCAGGTCCTTGACTACCGGCATATGCGGCAGCGGATAGATGTTCACGTCGCCATCGACCTCGTCCATGCCATAGATGCACGCCAGATGGTTGCCGCCGTCGATGTTCATGGCGCAGGACCCGCAGATCCCCTCGCGGCAGGACCGGCGGAAGGACAGCGTCGGGTCGATCTCGGACTTGATCTTGATCAGCGCGTCCAGAACCATCGGCCCGCAGCGGTCGAGATCGACGAAATAGGTGTCCAGACGCGGGTTTTCGCCGGTGTCCGGGTCCCAGCGATAGATCTTGAACTTGCGCAGATTGGTCGCGCCCTCGGGCTTGGGCCAGGTCTTGCCGACCCGGATCTGGCTGTTCTTCGGCAGGGTAAATTCGACCATGTCAGGCTCCTTAGCTTCTGGGTCTTGCGGACCTGGAAGGCGTCGAATGACGGGCCGGCACCGACCGACCCGAACAAGGCGCGTTGCGCGCGGCGGGATGCGCGCGCGGCATCAGCGCGCGCTCCACCCGGTGATGTCGTGAAGCGGCCGCGAGGGCGGCTGCCCGGCCCGGCGCTGCACGCAGGCGTCATAGGCTTGGGCCGGATCGCGGCCCATGATGTAGTCCGAGGACACCGACACCTCGACCCGGCTGAACGGGCGGACACCGCCGCGGCCGCTGGCCACGCCGATCCCCAACTTGCCCTGCGGGCCGGTCGCGGCGCGCGCGTCCTCGAGGCACACCCGCTCGGCATCGGCAAGCGGCATCGGGGCGCAAGCCGCCAGCGCCAGCGGCGCGGCGATCAGGGCGCACCAGATGGCCGCGCGCCGGATCATCACGCCGTCGCCGCGACCTTGGCGATGCACTGCGTCGTCGCCGGCCGCTTGACGATCAGCGCCACCGAGGCCGCCGCGCTGCCGGCATCGCTGACACCGCGCGCGGCGATGTCCGACAGCTCTGCCATCGAGGCGTTGTTGACCACGCAATCGGTATAGGGCGCGACGTTGCGGCCCGGCAGGCGCTTGGCCATCTCGCGGTTGACGACGTCGCGCGCCACGGCCCGGGTCGAGCTGTCAAGCGACGGCGCCGGCGGCGGCGCGGTGACAGACGGATTCACGACCGGCGGCGGCGGCGGTTGCACCGGAGCCACGCAGGCAGCGAGGGCCAGCGACATGGCGGCGAGCGGAAGGACGAGGCGCATCAATAAACCCTTTTCTTCGGAGCAATCTTCTGAAGGTCGATACCACCTTCCGTCTCTTTCGTCAGCGGTTCAAGATGCACCGGGCGATAGTCGAGCGTCACTTTGTTGCCATCGACATAGGCCAGGCTGTGCTTGCGCCAGTTCGCATCGTCGCGGTCGGGATAGTCCTCATGCGCGTGGGCGCCACGGCTTTCCTTGCGCGCCTCGGCGGCGACGATGGTGGCCAGCGCGTTGGGCATTAGGTTGGTCAGCTCCAGCGTCTCCATCAGGTCGGTGTTCCAGATCAGGCCGCGGTCGGTGACATGCAGATCGTCCAGCTTGGCGGCGATTTCACGCATGTTCTCAACACCTTCGGCCAGGGTCTTGTCAGTGCGGAACACCGCCGCATCGGCCTGCATGGTGCGCTGCATCTGATCGCGAAGCTGCGCCGTGGGCGTGCCGCCATCGGCGTGGCGGATGCGGTCGAAGCGGTCGAGGATCGCGTCCACGGCGCCCACATTCGTCGCCGGCACGGCGCTTTCGCGGTCGATCACGTCGCCGGCGCGGATCGCGGCGGCGCGGCCGAACACCACGAGGTCGATGAGCGAATTCGACCCGAGGCGATTCGCGCCGTGGACGCTGGCGCAGCCCGCCTCGCCCACCGCCATCAGGCCGGGGAAGACGGCATCGGGGTCGGATTCGGTCGGATTAAGCACCTCGCCCCAATAGTTGGTGGGGATGCCGCCCATGTTGTAGTGGACCGTCGGCAGGATCGGGATCGGCTCTTTGGTGACATCGACGCCGGCGAAGATCTTGGCCGATTCGCTGATGCCCGGCAGGCGTTCATGCAGCGCTTCGGGCGGAAGATGCTGCAGGTTCAGGAACATGTGGTCCTTGTCCTGACCCACCCCGCGCCCCTCGCGGATTTCCAGCGTGATGCAGCGGCTGACGACGTCGCGGCTGGCCAGATCCTTGTAGGTCGGGGCATAGCGCTCCATGAAACGCTCGCCTTCGCTGTTGGTCAGATAGCCGCCTTCGCCGCGGGCGCCCTCGGTGATCAGGCAGCCCGAGCCATAGATGCCGGTCGGGTGGAACTGCACGAACTCCATGTCCTGCAGCGGCAGACCGGCGCGCGCGGCCATCCCGCCACCGTCGCCGGTGCAGGTATGGGCCGAGGTGGCGCTGAAATAGGCGCGGCCGTAACCGCCGGTCGCCAGAACGACCATCTTGGCGTTGAAGACATGCATGCTGCCGTCATCCAGCCGCCAGCAGACGACGCCGGTGCACTGGCCGTCGGTGATGACCAGATCCAGCGCGAAATACTCGATGAAGAACTCGGCATTGTTCTTCAGCGACTGGCCGTAAAGCGTGTGCAGGATGGCGTGGCCGGTGCGGTCGGCGGCGGCGCAGGTGCGCTGCACGGGCGGGCCTTCGCCGAACTCGGTGGTGTGGCCGCCGAAGGGGCGCTGATAGATCTTGCCCTCTTCAGTGCGCGAGAACGGCACGCCGTAATGTTCCAGCTCATACACCGCCTTGGGCGCCTCGCGGGCGAGGTATTCCATCGCGTCGGTGTCGCCCAGCCAGTCGCTGCCCTTGACGGTGTCATACATGTGCCATTGCCAGTTGTCCGGCCCCATGTTCGACAGCGAGGCGGCGATGCCGCCCTGCGCGGCCACGGTGTGCGAGCGGGTCGGAAAGACCTTGGTCACGCAGGCCGTGCGCAGCCCCTGTTCGGCCATGCCCAGCGTCGCCCGCAGCCCCGCGCCGCCGGCGCCGACCACGACCACGTCATATTCATGGACCTGATATTCGTATGCGGACATGGAAACCTCAGATCAGGGCCGTGGCAAGCGAGACGCGCGCCAGGGCAAAAAGGGTGACGGCGATGACCAGCCAGCCGAACAGCTTGGCCGCGATCAGCGCGACCTTGCGGCCGGTGTGATGCAGATAGTCGTCGATCATGATGCGGGTGCCGCGGATGTAGTGCGTCATCCCCAGTGTCATGAAGACGCCGATGACGATCGCCGGATAAGGCTGGGCCAGATAGGCGATGATCTCGGGACGGCCGGGCAAGCGCAGCGCGGTGCCGATGACCATCAGGAAGGACGGCGTCAGCAGCGCCAGCGCGACCGCGCTGACCGTCATCCACCAGTGATGCTGCGTGCCCGTCCCGGACGGGCCCAGACCCATGGCAGCCTTGCGCGGGGTGATGTAATGCATGATGCCCCCTCTCAGATGAAATACAGGATCAGGCTGAGCAGGGTCAGGACGACCGAGCCCACGATGATCGCGATGCTGGATTTGCGCGACGCCTCGATGGTCATGCCCTCGCGTGCGTCATAGAAGAAGTGGCGGATCCCGGCGAGGAAGTGGAACCACATCGCCCAGCTTGCGCCCAGAAACACCAGAAAGCCGAACCAGCTGCGGGTCAGCCAGTCGGCGAACTCCCACAGCCTGCCGCCTGCCGCCGCGCCCAGCAGCCACAGGGCCACCAGGACCAGCCCCGCCACCATCGCCTGCCCCGTCGCCCGGTTCATGATCGAGGTGACCGCCGCCAATGGCAACCGATAGACCTGCAAATGCGGCGAGAGCGGCCGGTTCCCCCGGTTCACATCAGCCATGTCGTTCCCCTTCGGTCTTGTGCAGACCCGCGGCGACAGCTGGCGCGCGGGCTGGCTGGATTTGGCAAATCGTCATAAGGGCTTTTTCGCCCCTGTCACCGGTGCTTGTCCAGCCCCCGGCCAAATTCAGCCGAAATGCGGGTTTTGTGATCACACTCTTTGCGGGTGTGATCACATCCCGCGCGAACATCCGAGTCGCGGTGGCGCGGCGCGGCAGTTTGGCCGCGCGACCCCCTGTCGAATCGCGCTCTATTGCGCGCCCAGCTTCATCTCAGGGCTGTAATCACCCGCCACCTCTTTGGTCACCGCCTGCGCGCAGCGCATGACGCCGCGCCGCTCGTCGAAGGACAGGCAGGGGTCGCCATGCAGCACCCAGCCGGCGGCGAGCGCGGCGCTGACCTTGTGACAAAACGCCGCGCTGTCATCCTCGGTCAGCAGGCGATAAAGCGTCGCCATCCTCAGGACCCGAAGGGGTTATAGCCGAGCCAGGCGTGGATCAGCCCGACCACGCCATAGACCAGCAGCGCGCCGATGATCGCCATGCCCTCCTTCCGGATCGGAACGGCATGGGCCGGCGGTTTCCAGCCGGGCACGGTGCGGTTGATGACGATCATCTCGACCACCGCCCACAGCGCCAGACCGCCGAACAGCACCAGCGAGGGCATGTCGCCATTGACCAGCAGATGCGCCACCGCCCAGAGCAGAAAGCCGATCAGCTGCGGATGGCGCAGCCGCCGGGTGATGCCGGTCTTCATCCCCGAGGCGGCGAACAGATAAAAGCCGATCAGCACCAGCAGGTTGTTGATCCCGGTCATGGCCGCGGTCTTGACCCACCAGACCTCGCCCAGCGGCGCCACGCGGTAGCCCCAGATCATCAGCAGGATCGACAGGATCAGCGCCGCGCTGACCGCCGACCGGCCCGCGCTGCCCATATCGGCCCGCGCCCTTGGCGCGGCGCGCTTGAACAGATGGGCCGCCCACCACAGGGCCACGCCCAGCACAAGAATGAACATCTGGCTACCTTTCGTCGCTGCATTCAGAGGGGCAGAGTGTCAGCTTCGCCGCCCGCTCGCAACGGCTTCCGCTCAGGCCAGCAGCGTGGTCAGCCCGTCCCAGATCAGCCGCGCCGACACGATCAGCAGGCCCACGGTGATCAGGCGATAGAACAGCTCTTGCGGGATGATCTTCAGCAGTTTCAGCCCCAGCACCACGCCGATGATCGCCGGCAGGCACAGGATCGCCGCCAGCCGCAGATTGTCGGGGTTCAGTTGGCCCAGCATGGCATAGGGAATCAGCTTCACCGCGTTGACGATGGCGAAAAACACCGTCGTCGTACCGGCATAGACGGTACTGTTCAGCCGCAAGGGCTGGACATAGACCTGATAGGGCGGCGCGCCGGAATGGCTGACGAAGCTGGTGTAACCGGCAATCGCGCCCCAGAAGCTGCCGCGTCCCAGATCGGCGCTGCGCGCGTGTCCCAGCGCCGGGCGGATCAGCGCATTCAGTGCGAAACCGACGCCGATCAGCCCCACGATCAGCAGCACCACCGCGTCGTTGACCAGATGCGCCGTGGCCCAGCCCAGGCCGATCCCGGTGACCGCGCCGGGCAGCAGCATGGCCAGCACCCTGCGGTCGAAACTGCGCCGGAACGCGATCAGCCCGCCGATATCGCTGACGATATATACCGGCAGCATCACCCCCGCCGCCGTCACCGGCGACATCACCAAGGACAGCAGCGGCACCGAGATCATGCCCACCATCGACAGCCCGCCCTTGGCCATGCCGACGGCAAGGGCTGCCAGAATGGCCAGCAGCCATGATGTTTGCGATAACTCCACCGATGCGCCTTTTCGTCCTTGCGATGCGTCTTGAAAGCGATACGGCAAGGGAATAACCCATGCCACGACCATTTGAACATTTCCCGGAGGAAAATATGGCCCGTCCCAAGATCGCACTTATCGGCGCCGGCCAGATCGGCGGCACCCTTGCCCATCTGGCCGCGATGAAAGAGCTGGGGGATGTCGTGCTGTTCGACATCACCGAAGGCATTCCGCAGGGCAAGGCGCTCGACATCGCCCAGTCCGGTCCGGCCGAGGGCTTTGACGCCGCGATGAAGGGCACCAACGACTATGCCGACATCGCCGGCGCCGATGTGTGCATCGTGACCGCGGGCGTGCCGCGCAAGCCCGGCATGTCGCGGGACGACCTGCTGGGGATCAACCTCAAGGTCATGAAGGCCGTGGGCGAGGGCATCAAGACCCACGCCCCCAACGCCTTCGTCATCTGCATCACCAACCCGCTGGACGCGATGGTCTGGGCGCTGCAGAAATTCTCGGGCCTGCCCGTCGAGAAGGTTGTCGGCATGGCCGGGGTGCTGGATTCGGCGCGGTTCCGCCACTTCCTGTCGCTGGAATTCGGCGTCTCGATGCGTGACGTGACGGCCTTTGTGCTGGGCGGCCACGGCGACACCATGGTGCCGCTGACCCGCTATTCCACCGTCGCCGGGATCCCGCTGCCCGATCTGGTCAAGATGGGCTGGACCACGCAGGACAAGCTGGACGCCATCGTGCAGCGCACCCGCGACGGCGGGGCCGAGATCGTCGGCATGCTGAAGACCGGCAGCGCCTTCTATGCGCCCGCCACCTCGGCGATCGAGATGGCCGAGGCGTATCTGAAGGATCAAAAGCGCGTCCTGCCCTGCGCCGCCTATGTCGACAACGCTTACGGTCTCAAGGGGCTGTATGTGGGCGTGCCGACCGTGCTGGGCGCCAATGGCGTCGAGAAGGTCATCGACATCAAGCTGGACAAGGACGAGCAGGCGATGTTCGACAAGTCGGTCGATGCGGTCAAGGGTCTGGTCGAGGCTTGCAAGGGCATCGACGTCTCGCTGGCCTGAGATCAGCCTGACATTCGGACCAAGGGCGGCGGGGTTTCCTGCCGCCTTTTTCGTTTATATGGGTCACGGCGAGCACCGGGACAAACAGCGGCTGCCCCTGCCCCGGTTCTGCGCCACGACAAGCTGAAAAGCGGCAGGCGAGACAGGCCGCGTGCCGTGGCCGACTCGCTTTATCGGTGAGCGGCGCGGACCGTTTTTCGCGCGACATCGCCTGCCACGGACGGCGCTGCTGCAGGCTTGTGATCACAGCCTGAAATGGTGTGATCACAAAACACCCCTTTTCGCGGGTTTTGGCCGATCCGGCGGGAAAACGGTTCATACCCGCGCCATGATGTGTCAAAAGGCCGGGCAAACCGTATCAACGCGAGGTTTGCCATGAACATCCACGAATACCAGGCCAAGTCGCTGCTGCGCGACTATGGCGTTCCGGTCAGCGACGGCCGCGTCGTCACCCGCGCCGAGGACGCCAAGCGCGCCGCCTCTGAACTCGACGGCCCGCTTTGGGTGGTCAAGGCCCAGATCCACGCCGGCGGCCGCGGCAAGGGTCATTTCAAGGAAGCCGGGGCCGGTGAAAAAGGCGGCGTCCGGCTGGCGAAATCCACCTCGGAAGCCGAAGAGATGACCCGCCAGATGCTGGGTCGAACGCTGGTCACGCACCAGACCGGACCGGCCGGCAAGCAGGTCAACCGCATCTATATCGAAGACGGCAGCGACATCGAACGCGAGCTGTATCTGGCCCTGCTGGTCGACCGCCAGACCTCGCGCGTCAGCTTTGTCGCCTCGACCGAAGGCGGCATGGATATCGAGGAAGTCGCCGCCTCGACCCCGGAAAAGATCGTCAGCTTCAGCGTCGATCCGGCCTCGGGCCTGTCGGATTTCCACGGCCGCCGCGTGGCCTTTGCCCTGGGTCTGCAGGGCCAGCAGGTCAAGCAATGCGTCAAGCTGGTCAAGGATCTGTATCGCCTGTTCCTCGACAAGGACATGGAGATGCTGGAGATCAACCCGCTGATCGTCACCACCGAAGGCGGGCTGAAGGCGCTGGACGCCAAGATGGGCTTCGACAACAACGCGCTGTATCGCCACGACGACATCTTCGCCCTGCGCGACGAGACCGAGGAAGACCCCAAGGAACTGGAAGCCTCGAAATACGACCTGAACTATATCGCGCTTGACGGCGAGATCGGCTGCATGGTCAACGGCGCCGGTCTGGCAATGGCGACCATGGACATCATCAAGCTGTATGGCGCCGAGCCGGCGAACTTTCTGGATGTCGGCGGCGGCGCGACCAAGGAAAAGGTCACCGAGGCGTTCAAGATCATCACCAGCGACGACAACGTCAAAGGCATCCTGGTCAACATCTTCGGCGGCATCATGCGCTGCGACATCATCGCCGAGGGCATCGTCGCCGCGGTGAAAGAGGTCGGGCTGAAGGTTCCGCTGGTGGTCCGTCTGGAAGGCACCAATGTCGACAAGGGCAAGGAGATCATCAACAACTCCGGCCTCGACGTGATCGCCGCCGACGACCTCAAGGACGGCGCCGAAAAGATCGTCAAGGCGGTGAAGGGATGAGACTGCCTGCTGCCATCGCGGCGGCCGGGCTTTTGCTGACCGCCTGCACCGAGATCGCCGAACCCATGGGCGTGGTTGCGACCGCGCCCGGCGATCTGCAGCGGGTGAGCTATGACGAAGCGACCGAGGCCCGCAGGCTCGCGAAAGCGTGCCTCGCGGCCGAGGCGAAGGGCGTCGATGCGCTGGGGTTCCTGACCCGCGAGGGCTATCAATACATGACCGGGCTGATGCCGCTTTTCGTCAAGGAAGCGCCGCAGAACGCCTCGATCGAACTGGTCCACAGCATCGGCGTCCGCAAGAGGAACAACGAGAGCGACTGCGCCATCATCGTGCGCCCCCATACCCACGGCGCCTCGGTGCTGGCTGTGGTGACGGACGAGATCCAGCGTCAGGGCTGGACCCGGACGCCCGCGCCGACCGAGCCGGCCGAGCTGTTCACCAAGGATGGCCGCACCGTCGCGGTCCGTGCTTCGGTGCCGGGCGGGGTGATGAAATACAGCGACGGCGCCGAAATCTCGATCTCGAAACGCTAGAACAACACGCCGCCACAGCGCGGAACGACAAACGCAAGGAGCGCCACCACATGGCCATTCTCGTCGACAAGAACACCAAAGTCATCTGCCAGGGGATCACCGGATCGCAGGGCACCTTCCACACCGAACAGGCCATCGCCTATGGCACCAAAATGGTCGGCGGCGTGACCCCCGGCAAGGGCGGCACCACCCATCTGGACCTGCCGGTCTTCAACAGCGTCCACGAGGCCGTGGCCGAAACCGGCGCCACCGCGTCTGCAATCTATGTCCCGCCGCCCTTCGCGGCCGATTCGATCCTGGAAGCCATCGACGCCGAGGTGCCGCTGATCGTCTGCATCACCGAGGGCATCCCGGTTCTGGACATGATGCGCGTCAAGCGCGTGCTGGCCGACAGCAAGTCGCGGCTGATCGGGCCGAACTGCCCCGGCATCATGACGCCCGGCGAATGCAAGATCGGCATCATGCCGGGCAGCATCTTCAAGCGCGGCTCGGTCGGTGTCGTCTCGCGTTCGGGCACGCTGACCTATGAGGCCGTCAAGCAGACCTCGGATGTGGGTCTGGGCCAGTCCTCGGCCGTCGGCATCGGCGGCGACCCGATCAAGGGGCTGGAGCATATCGACGTGCTGCGGATGTTCCTGGACGACCCGGAAACGGAATCGATCATCATGATCGGCGAGATCGGCGGATCGGCCGAGGAAGAGGCCGCCGAATTCCTGGCCGAGCAGAAGAAGAAGGGCAACTGGAAGCCCACCGCCGGCTTCATCGCCGGCCGCACCGCCCCTCCGGGCCGGCGCATGGGCCATGCGGGCGCAATCGTGTCCGGTGGCAAGGGCGACGCGGAATCCAAGATCGAGGCCATGAAGAAGGCCGGGATCGTGGTCGCCGACAGCCCCGCCCAGCTGGGCGAGGCCGTGCTGCGGGCCATCAAGGGCTGATGATTTGACACCACGCGCCCCCGTGACACTATGGGGGCGCACCACATGGTTGCGCTTGGCCCGCTTTCCCCGGCCAGACAGGAACGAGATGACCGCCGAACCGCCGCTTTCCCCCGCCTCTGCCGCCGCCCCCGGGCCGCGTCGGATCGCGTCCGGTGCGTTGCTGACGGCGGCGGTGCTGTCCCTGTCCAGCTGCGGGCCGCGCAACACCGACGAGACGCTGCGCGGCGGGGTTCCGGCGCGCACCAACCTGCCGCTGGCCACTGGCCTGCCGCCGGATGCGGTGCGGACCGTCTCGCGCCGCGATTACGGCTGGCGGCTGATCTATCTGCCCGCGCTGTCCCCCGCCGACGCCGAGGGCCGCGCCGCCAGCGCGCTCTGCCGGCTGGAACGGCGCGGCGTCGGGCGCATCGAACAGATCCCGCAGGTCGCGCCGCAGGACGATCCCGGCGCGCGCATGATCGACATCCACTGTGCATGAGGGCCGCGATGACATGTCCATGCCGCGACCCGCACCCCCTGCCCGACCGAAAGCTGTCGGGCTGCCGAATTACCGGCCTCGCCACGCGGCGCTGCCTGCCCCCCTTACGTATGGACCAACACCTGTCGAGGTTCTGCCATGAATGACCATCCCAAGAACGCCGATTTCCACGACTCATCCTTTCTGCAGGGTCACAACGCGACCTATATCGAACAGCTTTACGGGCAATGGGCGAAAGACCCGGCAGCCGTGGATGCGGCCTGGGACCGCTATTTCGCCGCGCTCGGCGATGACGCCCGCGACGCCGAGGCCGAGGCTGCAGGCCCCAGCTGGAAGCGCAGCGACTGGCCGCCGACCCCGCAGGGCGAGGACATCGCCGCGCTGACCGGCGAATGGCCCATGGCCTCGAAGGCCGAGGCCAGTGCCGCGATGGAAAAGATTGCCGCCAAGGCCGCCGCCAAGGGCAAGGAGATAACGCCCGACGCCATGCGTCAGGCGGTGCTGGACAGCATCCGCGCGCTGATGCTGATCCGCGCCTACCGCATCCGGGGGCACCTGCACGCCGATCTCGACCCGCTGAACCTGCGCGAGGTGCCCGATCACGGCGAATTGCTGCCCCAGACCTATGGCTTCGGCCCCGGCGACATGGACCGGCCGATCTTCATCGACAACGTGCTGGGTCTGGAAGTCGCCAGCATCCGCCAGATCGTCGATCTGATGGAGCGGACCTATTGCGGCACCTTCGCCATGCAATACATGCACATCTCGAACCCCGAGGAAGCCGCATGGCTGAAAGAGCGGATCGAGGGTTACGGCAAGGAGATCGGCTTTACCCGCACCGGCCGCCGCGCCATCCTGAACAAGCTGGTCGAGGCCGAGGGCTTTGAAAAGTTCCTGCATGTCAAATACATGGGCACCAAGCGCTTTGGTCTGGACGGCGGCGAGTCGCTGATCCCGGCGATGGAGCAGATCATCAAGCGCGGCGGTGCGCTTGGGGTGCAGGAAATCGTCATCGGAATGCCGCATCGCGGGCGTCTGTCGGTGCTGGCGAACGTGCTGGGCAAGCCCTACCGCGCCATCTTCCACGAATTCCAGGGCGGCAGCTTCAAGCCCGAGGATGTCGACGGCTCGGGTGACGTGAAATATCACCTCGGCGCGTCCTCGGACCGCGAATTCGACGGCAACGAGGTGCACCTGTCGCTGACCGCCAACCCCTCGCATCTCGAGGCGGTGAACCCGGTCGTGCTGGGCAAGGCCCGCGCCAAGGGCGACCAGCTGAAAGACACGGTCGAGCGGACCAAGGTGCTGCCGATCCTGCTGCATGGCGACGCGGCCTTTGCCGGTCAGGGCATCGTGGCGGAATGTCTGCAGCTGTCGGGCATCCGCGGCCATCGCACCGGCGGCACGATCCATATCGTCGTGAACAACCAGATCGGCTTTACCACCGCGCCGCATTTCAGCCGCACCTCGCCCTATCCGACCGATATCGCGCTGATGGTCGAGGCGCCGATCTTCCACGTCAACGGCGACGACCCCGAGGCCGTAGTCCACGCCGCCCGCGTCGCCACCGAGTTCCGTCAGAAGTTCCACAAGGACGTGGTGCTGGACATCTTCTGCTATCGCCGCTTCGGTCACAACGAAGGCGATGAGCCGATGTTCACCAACCCGGCGATGTACAAGGAAATCAAGACCCACAAGACGACGCTGCAGCTTTATACCGAACGTCTGGTCGCCGACGGGCTGATCCCCGAGGGCGAGATCGAGGACATGAAGGCCGCGTTCCAGGCGCATCTGAACGAAGAGTTCGAGATGGGCAAGAACTTCAAGCCGAACAAGGCCGACTGGCTGGACGGCAAATGGACCGGGCTGGAAAGCGAGGGGCAGGACTATGTCTCGGGCGAGACCGGCATCTCGGCCGAGACCATGGCCGATATCGGGCGCGCGCTGACCACGCCGCCCGAAGGTCTCAACCTGCACCGCACCGTCGGCCGGCTGATCGAGGCGAAAAAGCAGATGTTCGAATCCGGTCAGGGCTTTGACTGGGCGACGGGCGAGGCGCTGGCCTTTGGCTCGCTGGTGGTCGAGGGCCACCGGGTGCGCCTGACCGGGCAGGATTCGGCGCGCGGCACCTTCAGCCAGCGCCATTCGGCCTTTGTCGATCAGGTGGACGAGCAGCGTTACTATCCGCTGAACAACATCCGCGAGGGTCAGGCGCATTACGAAGTGCACGACTCGATGTTGTCGGAATACGCCGTTCTGGGCTTCGAATACGGCTATTCGCTGGCCGAACCCAACGCGCTGACCCTGTGGGAGGCGCAGTTCGGCGACTTTGCCAACGGCGCGCAGATCATGTTCGACCAGTTCATCTCGTCGGGCGAAAAGAAGTGGCTGCGGATGTCCGGTCTGGTCATGCTGCTGCCGCACGGGTTCGAGGGTCAGGGGCCGGAACACTCGTCGGCGCGGCTGGAACGCTTCCTGCAGATGTGCGCCGAGGATAACTGGATCGTCGCCAACGTGACGACTCCGGCCAACTATTTCCACATCCTGCGGCGCCAGCTGCACCGCAAGTTCCGCAAGCCGCTGGTCATCATGACCCCGAAATCGCTGCTGCGTCACCCGCTGGCGGTCAGCAGCGCCGACGAGTTCCAGACCGGCTCGACCTTCCACCGCGTGCTGCCCGACGACGCCGAACGCGGCCGGTCCGAGACCAAGCTGACCAGCGACGACAAGATCCGCCGCATCGTCATGTGCTCGGGCAAGGTCTATTACGACCTGCTGCAGGCCCGCGACGAAGCCGGGATCGACGACATCTATCTGATGCGTCTGGAGCAGTTCTATCCCTTCCCGCAGCAGGCGCTGCTGAAAGAGCTGGGGCGGTTCCGCAATGCCGAGCTGATCTGGTGCCAGGAAGAGCCCAAGAACCAGGGCGGCTGGAACTTTGTCGAGCCGAACCTTGAATGGGTGCTGGACAAGCTGGAACATCCCGCCGGACGGGCACGTTACATCGGCAGGGCCGCTGCGGCCTCGGTGGCGACGGGCCTCGCCTCGCGCCACAAGGCCGAACAGGACGCTCTGGTGCGCGATGCGCTGATGCTGGGAGATGATCAATGACCATCGAGGTCCGGGTTCCGTCGCTGGGGGAATCGGTGTCCGAAGCGACCGTCGCCACCTGGTTCAAGCAACCGGGTGACGCCGTCGAAATGGACGAGATGCTGTGCGAGCTGGAAACCGACAAGGTGACGGTCGAGGTGCCCGCCCCCTCGGCCGGGGTGCTGGTCGAGATCGTCGCCGCAGAAGGCGAGACGGTCGCACCCGACGCGCTGCTGGCCCAGATCGACGAGACCGCGTCGGCCGGTGACGGCAAGCGCAGCAAGCCCACGAAATCCGCCGATACCGCAACCAGGGAAACGGCACCCAAACAGGAACAGGCCGCCGAAGCGACGGCGCAGCAAGATCAGGAAGGAACGAAGATGAGCGGTAAGGCAGTGGACGTGATGGTGCCCTCGCTGGGTGAATCGGTGACCGAGGCGACCGTGGCCACCTGGTTCAAGCAGGTGGGCGACAGCGTCGCGGTGGACGAGATGCTGTGCGAGCTGGAAACCGACAAGGTCTCGGTCGAGGTGCCTGCCCCCGTCGCCGGCGTGCTGGCCGAGATCGTCGCCGCCGAAGGCGAGACCGTCGATGCCAAGGCCCGGCTTGCCGTCATCACCGAAGGCGCCGCAGCCGAAGGCGGCGACGCGAAATCCGCGCCGCGCGCCGACACCTCGACCCCCAAGGACGAAAAGGCCGAAAAGGTCGGCTCGCCCGGCGCCGGTCCCGAAGAGGTGACGCCGCGTTCCGATGTCGAGGACGCGCCCTCGGCCCGCAAGGCGATGGCCGAAAAGGGCATCAGCCGCGACCAGGTCCAGGCCTCGGGCAAGGATGGCCGGGTGATGAAGGAAGACGTGGCCCGCGCCGAATCCGCGCCGGCCCCGTCCGCGCCCGCCCGCGCCGCCCAGGCCCCGCGCCGCGCGGACCAGTCGGGCCGCGAGGAACGGGTCCGCATGACCCGCCTGCGCCAGACCATCGCCCGCCGCCTGAAGGACGCGCAGAACACCGCCGCCATGCTGACCACCTATAACGAGGCGGACATGAAAAGCGTGATGGACCTGCGCAACGAGTACAAGGACCAGTTCGAGAAGAAGCACGGCGTCAAGCTGGGCTTCATGTCCTTCTTCGTCAAAGCCTGCTGCCATGCGCTGAAAGAGGTGCCCGAGGTCAATGCCGAGATCGACGGCACCGATGTCGTCTACAAGAATTATGTCAACATGGGCGTGGCCGTGGGCACCCCGCAGGGGTTGGTGGTGCCGGTCGTGCGCGATGCCGACCAGCGCAGCTTTGCCGGGATCGAGCAGGAGATCGGCGAGCTTGGCCGCAAGGCCCGCGACGGCAAGCTGACCATGGACGACATGCAGGGCGGCACCTTCACCATCTCGAATGGCGGGGTCTATGGCTCGCTGATGTCCTCGCCCATCCTCAACCCGCCGCAGTCGGGGATTCTGGGGATGCACAAGATCCAGGAACGCCCGGTCGTCGTCGGTGGCGAGATCGTCATCCGGCCGATGATGTATCTGGCGCTGAGTTATGACCACCGGATCGTCGACGGCAAGGGCGCGGTGACCTTCCTCGTCCGCGTGAAGGAGGCGCTGGAAGACCCGCGCCGCCTGCTAATGGATCTGTAAACGCAAAAGGTGGGGGTCGGGCATCGCGTCCGGCCCCTGCCCGATCGCGACGCACCGCCCGCCTCATGTGACACGAAAGGACTGACCCATGCAGATGCTCGTTCACTACTCGATTGACGATTACGCCCGCTTCAAGTCCGCCTTCGACGCCGATGCCGAGGATCGCAGCAACAACTCGATGTCGCTGCTGCAATTGTGGCGCGAGGGCGGGGACAGCGTCTGGGCGCTGTTCCAGGTCCACGACGCCAAGAAGGCGCGGGCCTATCTGGACGGCGCGGCGGGGGTGTTCAACAGCCAGGCCGGCGTCAGCGCGACGCGGGCGCATATGCTTGAAACCGCCTGAGCCGGCGCGCAAAGGATCATCCTCATGACCCCCGAACTGACCGTCCTTGCGCTGGCGGCGCTGCTGCAGGTGGTCCAGATCGGGCTGGCGGGCGCGGGAATTTCCCGCGACGCGGGCCTCGACTGGAACATGGGGCCGCGCGACCGCCAGCCTCAGTTCTCGGACCAGACCAAACGTCTGCAGCGCGCGGTGAACAACCATTTTGAATCGCTCGCCTTCCTGACCATCGCGGTGCTGCTGCTGACGGTCAGCGGCAAGGCCGGTGGCTGGACCGCGCTGGCGGCATGGCTGCATCTGGGCGCGCGGGTGCTGTATGTCCCGGCCTATGCCTACGGCTGGACGCCGTGGCGTTCCTATATCTGGGGCGTGGGCTTTGCGGCGGTCATCGCGATGATCCTGCGGGCGCTGTTCTAGCCGCCGCGCCGCCCGGCTGCGGCGTTTTAACGGGTGATTGGCCCTTTCCGATCGTGTATCAGAACCAGAACTTCGCCGGGCCAGGGCGCTGCGGCTGCTTTTTGAAGGAGTGAAGATGTCCAGCTATGACCTGATCGTGATCGGTGCCGGTCCCGGTGGCTATGTCTGCGCGATCCGCGCCGCGCAGTTGGGCCTGAAGACCGCCGTGGTCGAGGGCCGCGACGCGCTCGGCGGCACCTGCCTGAATGTCGGCTGCATCCCGTCCAAGGCGCTGCTGCATTCCAGCCACATGTATCACGAGGCGGCGCATAACTTCCCCAAGATGGGCCTCAAGGGCGAGCCGCCGACCATCGACTGGAACGTGATGCAGGGCTACAAGGCCGAGACGGTCGAGACGAATACCAAGGGCATCGAGTTCCTGTTCAAGAAGAACAAGATCGACTGGATCAAGGGCTGGGCCAGCATCGAAGGCGCGGGCAAGGTCAAGGTCGGCGACGAGGTCCACGAGGCCAAGAACATTGTCATCGCCACCGGCTCCGAGGTCAGCCCCCTGAAGGGCGTCACCGTCGACAACGACAAGGGCGTGATCGTGGATTCGACCGGCGCGCTGGTGCTGGCGAAGATCCCCGAAAGCATGGTGGTGATCGGTGCGGGCGTGATCGGGCTGGAACTCGGCTCTGTCTATGCGCGGCTGGGAACCAAGGTGACCGTGGTCGAATATCTCGACGCCATCACCCCAGGCATGGATGCCGAGATCCAGAAACAGTTGCAGCGCACGCTGACCAAGCAGGGCCTCGAATTCGTCATGGGCGCCGCTGTCCAGTCGGCCAGCGAAAGCAAGGGCCGCGCCAGCGTCGCATACAAGCTGCGCAAGGATGACAGCGACCACCGTCTCGACGCCGATGTGGTGCTGCTGGCCACCGGCCGCCGCCCCTATCTGGACGGGCTGGGGCTGGACAAGGTCGGGGTCGAGCTGACCGAGCGCGGGCAGATCAAGGTGGACGACCACTGGGCCACCTCGGCCAAGGGCATCTATGCCATCGGCGACGCGGTCCCCGGCCCGATGCTGGCCCACAAGGCCGAGGATGAGGGGATGGCCGTGGCCGAGGTCATCGCCGGCCGCGCCGGGCACGTCAATTACGGCGTCATCCCCAGCGTCATCTATACCGCCCCCGAGGTCGCCGCCGTCGGCATGACCGAGGCCGAGGCCAAGAACAGCGGCCGCAAGATCAAGGTCGGCAAGTTTCCCTTCATGGGCAACGCCCGGGCCAAGGCGATGTTCGCGGGCGACGGCTTCGTCAAGATGATCGCGGATGCCGAAACCGACCGCGTGCTGGGCTGCCACGTCATCGGACCCAATGCCGGCGACATGATCCACGAGGTCTGCGTCGCGATGGAGTTCGGCGCCTCGGCCGAGGATATCGCGATGACCTGCCACGCCCACCCGACCACCTCGGAAGCGGTGCGAGAGGCTGCCCTGGCCCTTGGCGATGGCGCGATCCATGTCTGATCCGCTGCGGACGGACCCCGCCCGCCCCGGCCTGCGCCTGTCGCGGCGGGGGATGGTGCTGTCGGTTCTGGCGCTTGCCGCCTGCGGCGGGCGGCCCGACCCCGCGCCCCCGCGGATGAGCCTGCTGTCGCCCAACCTGCACCCCGGCGAGACGCCCGAGATGCGCCGCAAGGTCGATTACTGGGCCGCGCAGCACCAGATCCCGCCCGCGCTGCTGCACCGCGTGATCCAGCGCGAATCCGGCTATCGCCCCGAGGCGCGCAACGGGCCTTACTATGGCCTGATGCAGATCATGCCGCAGACCGCGCGGACGATGGGCTATACCGGCCCGGCCACGGGGCTTCTGGATGCGGACACCAACCTGAAATATGCCGGGCGCTATCTGCGCGGGGCCTATCTGGTGGCCGACCGCAATCAGGACGCGGCCATCGGCTGGTATGCGCGCGGCTATTACTACGAGGCCAAGCGCAAAGGCCTGCTGAAAGAAACCGGGTTGCGGGCATGACCGGACGCGCAAGGTGATCGGCCGGCGGGGTCTTGTGGCGGGCGCTGTCGCGGCGCTGACGCTTGGCCCCGCATGGCTGCCGGGCGAGGCCCGCGCGCAAGCCGCCGACGTCACCTATTTCCGCATCGCCAACGGCTCGACCGCGGGCACCTATTACCCCATCGGCGGGATCATCGCCTCAGCCATCTCGAACCCGCCCGGCGGCGCCCCCTGCGCCGACGGCGGGGCCTGCGGCGTGCCGGGGCTGCTGGCGACCGCCGTCGCCTCGGCCGGGTCGGTCGCCAATGTCGAGGCGGTGGGCAGCGGCCGCGCCGAATCAGGATTTGCCCAGGCCGATGTCGCCTATTGGGCGCAGACCGCGACGGGCGATTTTGCCGGGCTGCCGGCGATTGCCGACCTGCGCGCCATCGCGAAACTCTACCCCGAGGCGCTGCACATCGTCGCGCGCGGCGACGCGCCGATCCGCAGCCTGTCCGATCTGCGCGGGATGCGGGTCTCGCTGGACGAACCGGGCTCGGGGACGCTGGTCGATGCGCGGCTGGTGCTGGACGCCGCGGGTATCGCCGATGACGAGATGACCGTGCTGCACCTGCCCGCCGCCCGCGCCGCGCAGGCCATGCAGGCCGGAGAGCTTGACGCCTTCTTCTTCGTCGGCGGCTATCCGGCGCCCGCGATCAGCCAATTGGCCGGGCAGTCGCCGGTGCGGCTGATCGCGCTGGATGACGCGGTGATGGACCGGCTGACGAAAGAACGCAGCTTCTTCACCCGCGACAGCCTGCCCGCGGGCACCTATCGCGGCAATCCCGACGACATCGCCACGCTGTCGGTCGGGGCGCTGTGGATCACCCGCGCCGATCAACCCGAAGAGCTGATCCACGCCATCACCCGCGTCTTGTGGAACGACAACACGCTGCGCCAGCTTGGCTATGGCCACCGCATCGGCCGCCGCATCCGGCCCGAGAACGCCGTCACCGGCATCCCGATCCCGCTGCATCCGGGCGCCGAGCGCTACTATCGCGAGGCCGGGCTGCTGCGCTGACGCGACCTCGCGCGCCGGGGCTTGCAAGGCGCGGCCAGACAGGCCAGTTTCCGCGCAGTCAGTCAGGAACGCCGCATGATCCCGCAAACCCAATCCGAACGCACCCGCGCGCTTTGCGCCATCGCCCCCGTCATCCCGGTGCTGGTCATCGACGATGCCAGCCGGGCCGAGGCGCTGGCGCAGGCGCTGATCGCAGGCGGGCTGCCGGTGCTCGAGGTGACGCTGCGGACCGAGGCCGCACTGGACGCGATCCGGCAGATGTCTCGGGTGACCGGCGGTCATGTCGGCGCGGGCACCGTTCTGACGCGCGATCAGGTCTATCGCGCCAAGGATGCGGGTGCCTCCTTCGCCGTCGCCCCCGGCGCGACCGAGACGCTGATTCGCGCCTGCGAGGATGCCTCGCTGCCGCTGCTGCCCGGCGCCGTCACCGCGTCCGAGGTGATGCTCGCCCATGAATACGGGTTCGACATGCTCAAATTCTTTCCGGCCGGAACCTCGGGCGGGGCGCCGGCGCTGAAGGCACTGGCCGGGCCGCTGCCGCATATCGGCTTTTGCCCCACCGGCGGGATCACCGCCGCCAATGCCACCGATTATCTGGCGCTGAAGAACGTCGTCTGCGTCGGGTCAAGCTGGGTCGCCCCGGCCGATTCCATCGCCGCCGGTGACTGGTCCGGGATCGAGGCCCGCGCCCGCAGCGCCGCCCATTTGCGGGGCTAGGGCGATGACGCAAGGAATCGTGGACAATCCGGCCACCATGCGCCGGGCCTGGCGCAACGTGATCATCCTGCTGCTCGCGCAGGCGGTGATGGGCGCGCAGATGCCGATGATCTTCACGATCGGCGGGCTGGCCGGGCAGATGCTGTCGCCGAACCCGTGCTTTGCGACGCTTGCGATCTCGATGATCGTGCTGGGATCGGCGCTGAGCGCGCGGCCGCTGTCGGGTTTCATGCAGCGCCACGGGCGGCGGGCGGGGTTCCAGCTGGCCGCGATCAGCGGGATGCTGGGGGCGTCGGTGTCGGCGCTTGGGCTGTATCGAGGCAGTTTCACGCTGTATCTGATCGGCTCGCTACTGACCGGCGTCTATATGGCCGCGCAGGGGTTTTTCCGCTTTGCCGCGACCGACACCGCGCCCGAATCCTTCGCCCCGCGCGCGATCAGCCTGGTCATGGCGGGCGGGCTGGCATCCGCCGTCGTCGCGCTGGCGCTGCTGCGCCTGACCGAGGGGCTGTCGGCGATCCCGTTTCTGTACAGCTATTCGGTCATCATCCTGCTGAACCTCGGCGGGCTGCTGCTGTTTCTGGGCCTCGACATCCCCCGCCCCGCCGCCCCGCGTCCCGGTGTCGCCGCCGAAGGGCGGCCCATGGCCGAGATCCTGCGCGACCCGACGATCATCGTCGCGATGATCTGCGGGATGGTGTCTTATGCGCTGATGAACCTGATCATGACCTCGACGCCCTTGGCGATGGTCGGCTGCGGGCTGGAACAGTCGCAGGCGAGCGATGTGGTCTTTGCCCATGTCATGGCGATGTTCGTGCCGTCGTTCTTCACCGGGCATCTGATCAACCGGTTCGGCGCGACGGCCATCGTCGGGGTCGGGCTGACCATCCTGACGGCCTCGGGCGCGGTGGCGCTGACCGGGGTCGAGCTGGAGAACTTCTACCTGTCGCTGATCCTGCTGGGGATCGGCTGGAACTTCGGCTTTATCGGCGCGACCTCGATGCTGACCCAGGCCCATAGCCCGGCCGAGCGGGGACGCGTGCAGGGCATGAACGATCTGGTCGTGTTCAGCGGCGTGTTCCTCGCCTCGCTGTCCTCGGGCGGGCTGATGAACTGCGCGGCGGGAATGGACGCGCAGGCGGGATGGAATGCGGTCAATCTGGCGATGGTGCCGCTGCTGGTGCTGGCCGGCGGCGCGCTGATCTGGCTGCGGCTGCGGCCGAAGATGGCGTAGAGGGCGGAGCTGACTCGTTCCGATCCGGTTCCGCGCCGCCTAAGGTTCGGGCGTGGCGAAGAACCGCCGCGCCTTCAAGCCTACACGCGCCAAAGCGTCAGCCCTCGCCACCCCGCATTTCGCGCAGCGCCTCGGCCAGTGACAGTGTCGAGGCATCCTGATCCGGCACCGTCTTGCCATCCAGCAGCGGCGCCACCGATTTCGCCAGTTCCTTGCCTAGTTCGACCCCCCATTGGTCAAAGCTGTTCAGCCCCAGCACGACGCCCTCGACAAAGACCCGGTGCTCATACAGCGCGATGATCTGGCCCAGCGTATAGGGCGTCACCTGCCGCACCAGCAGCGTGGTCGAGGGGCGGTTGCCCGGAAACACCCGGTGCCGCGCCTGTCGGTCCAGCTCGGCACCGGTCAGGCCCTGCGCCGCCATGAGCTGCCGCGCCTCGTCCAGGTCGCGGCCGCGCATCAGCGCCTCGGACTGGGCGAGGCAGTTGGCCAGCAGCAGCTTGTGGTGATGGTCCAGCGCGGGTTCGTGCCCGCAGGCGGCGGCGATGAACTCGCACGGCACGATCTGCGTGCCCTGATGGATCAGCTGATAAAAGGCGTGCTGCCCGTTCGTCCCCGGCTCGCCCCAGACCACCGGCCCAGAGCCATGGGTCAGGTCGCTGCCGTCCATCGCCACCCGCTTGCCGTTCGATTCCATCTCGAGCTGTTGCAGATAGGCCGGCAGGCGCCCCAGCCGCTGCGCGTAGGGCAACACGGCACGGGTCGGATAGCCACAGATCTGGTGATGCCACAGCCCGACCAGCGCCAGCATCACCGGCATGTTGCGGGCGTGCGGTGCGCTGCGGAAATGGTCGTCCATCGCCGCCCCGCCGCGCAGGAACTCGCGGAACCGCTGCGGCCCGATGCCCAGCATCAGCGACAGCCCGATCGGTCCCCAGACCGAGTAGCGGCCCCCGACCCAATCCTCGAACCCAAAGACGCGGTCGGGGTCGATGGACCATTCGGCGGTCTTGTCGGTGGCCGAGGACACCGCGGCGAACTGCTGCGCCGGATCATCCACATGCGCCGCCAGCCAGTCCTGCGCGCTGCGGGCGTTGGTCATCGTCTCGATGGTGGTGAAGGTCTTGGACGCCACGATCACCAGCGTCCGCGCCGGGTCCAGCCCGCGCAGCGTATCCGCCAGATCGGCCCCGTCCACGTTCGAGACGAAATGCAGCCGCGGCCCGTCCTGATACGGCGTCAGCGCCCGCGCCGCCATCGCCGGCCCCAGATCAGAGCCGCCGATGCCGATATTGACGACATCGGTAAAGGCGCCGCCCTGCCCGCGGATCTCGCCGTCGCGGATATGGGTGGCGAAGGACGCCATCCGGGCCAGCGTCGCGGCGACGCCTGCGCGCACCGCCTCTCCGCCCGGCCACAGCGGGGTGTCGGGGTGGCGCAGGGCGGCGTGCAGCACGGCGCGGCCTTCGGTCTCGTTGATCTTTTCGCCGCTTAACATCGCATCGCGGCGCGCGTTCAGATCGGCGGTCAGGGCCAGCAGCGCGTCACGGGTCTCGCGGTCGATGGCCGTCTTGGAGTAGTCGAAGACCATGCCGTCGGCGCGGATGGTGAAACCTTCGGCCCGGTCGGGGTCGGCGGCGAACAGGGCGGGGATGTTCAGGGCGCTGGCCTGATGCAGCGCGGTCAGGCGGTCCCAGACGGCGTCAATCGGCATAATGGATCACCGCATCGCGCAGAAACGCCGCGATGGGCGCCTGCATCGGATCGGCCTTGCTGGCGGCGTCCAGCGCAGCCCGCTTTTTCTCGCCCGCGATCATCACATGGATATGCAGCGCCGATTGCAGCGCCGGCGCGGTCAGGGTGATGCGCGGCTCGTCGCCGCCCTTGGCGGCCATGACCGGCGGCGCGTCGGGGGAGAGCAGCTCGTCGAGCCCCGGCGCGCGGGGAAACAGGCTTGCCGTGTGCATGTCGTCGCCCATGCCCAGCACCAGCACCGTCAGCGGCAGATGCGGGGCCACGCGCTGCGACAGACCCGGCGCGGCGCCTTCCGGCGTCGGATCGCCGGTGTAGAGGTCGATATAGTCAGCCGCCGCCGCCGGTCCGGTCAGCAGCGTCTTGCGCAGCATCGCCGAGTTCGAGCGCGGATGATCCCCCGGCACCCATCTTTCGTCGTTCAGCAGCACCGTCACCCGCCCCCAATCCAGCGCCAGCCCCGACAGCGCCCGGAACATCGGCCCCGGCGTCGATCCGCCCGGCACGCAGAGGCTTGCCGGACCGACCGCGTCAAGCTGCTGGCGCAGCTCGCCCGCGATCCGGTCGGCGAGCGACAGGGCCATCATTTCGGCGTCGGGATAGGTGATGACGTCAAGGGTCATGGTCTGATCTCTCTCCAGCGTCGGTTGTCGCGGTGCATCAGGCGCAACGCCTCGTCCGGTCCCGAGGATCCCGCGTCATAGGGTTCGGGCCGGTGCTTGCTGTCGTCCCAGGACGAGATGATCGGATCGACCCAGGCCCAGGCGGCCTCGACCTCATCGCCGCGCATGAACAGGGTCTGGTTGCCGCGGATCACGTCCATGATCAGGCGTTCGTAGGCGTCGGGCATGTCCGCGCCCTCGGGGCCGAGCGCCTCGGCAAAGGACATGTCCAGCGGCACCTGCACCAGACGCATCCCGCCGGGGCCGGGTTCCTTGATCATCACGAACAGGTCCATGCCTTCATCCGGCTGCAGCTTGATGACAAGCTGGTTGGCGCGCGGTCCGGCCTCGTCAAAGATCGAATGTGGCGGCGGCTTGAAGGTGATGACGATCTCGCTGGTGCGCGCCCGCAGCTTCTTGCCGGTCCGCAGGTAGAAGGGCGTGCCCTGCCAGCGCCAGTTGGCGATGCGGACCTTCAGCGCCAGATAGCTTTCAGTGCGGCTGTCGGGGTTGTCCACGTCTTCCAGATAGCCCGGCGCGTCGCCCTCGCCCTGATACTGGCCGCGCACGATATCGGCGTCCGAGACCGGCTCCAGCGCGCGGATCACCTTGAGCTTTTCGTCGCGGACGGCGTCGGGGTCGAAGTGATAGGGCGGCTCCATCGCGGTCAGGCAAAGCAGTTGCATCATGTGGTTCTGGACCATGTCGCGCATGGCCCCGGCATGGTCGTAATAGCCGCCGCGCCCGCCCACTCCCACGGTTTCGGCCACGGTGATCTGGACGTGGTCGATATATTGCGCGTTCCACAGCGGCTCGAACAGGATATTGGCAAAGCGCACCGCCATCAGGTTCTGGACGGTTTCCTTGCCCAGATAATGGTCGATGCGATAGATCTGCCCCTCGCCGAAATGGCGGGCGAGGGTGGCGTTCAGCGCGCGCGCCGACTCCAGATCGCGGCCAAAGGGCTTTTCCACCACGATGCGGCTGTCACCATCGGCGATGCCGTGTTCCGACAGCCGCCGCGCCAGATCGCCAAACAGCGACGGCGCGACCGAGAAATAGAACGCCCGCACCACATCGTCGCGCATCAGCGCCGACAGGTGGTCCCAGCCGCCCACGCCCTGCGCGTCGATGGCGACGTAATGGATCTGGTCCAGAAACCCGTCCAACTGCCCCGGATCGGCCCCGGCGGCGTGTTCGCGGATCGCGGCGCGGACCGTGTCGCGGAACTGCGTGTCGGTCATCTCGGACCGGGCGGCGCCGATGATGCGGGCATCATGCGGCATCTGACCGGCCAGAAACCGGCGGTAGAGCGCGGGCATGATCTTGCGCAGCGCCAGATCGCCGGTCGCGCCGAAGATCACCAGATCGAAACTGTCCACGGGTATCGTCCTTACGACCATCAGCGCCTCCGCTATCGTCAAATGAGTAGCCTTTGCCCGGTGACGCGGCAAGGGATCAGCCCCGGCCGCCAAGCGCACGGCCCAGCCGGGGCAGCCGCGCACGCTTCATCATCGACCGCAGGGGGACCGGGCCGCCCAGGCTTTCGGCCTTGGCATGGGCGGCGGTGACGGCGGCGGCGACGGCGTCGGGATCGTCCAGCCACAGCTCCATCAGGAAGGCGTCGGGATGCAGCGCGCGCAGCCCCGCCGCGGCCATTGCGCGGCGCGGGAAATCGCGCAGGTTCAGCGTCACCACCGCCTGCGCGCCGCTTTCCAGACCGGCCGCCAGCACATGCAGATCGGCGGGGTCGGGCAGGTCGAAGCCACGGGCGCGATCCTCGTCCCCCGGCATGGCGGCGGCGGGAAAGCGGTCGCGCAGCAGCGCCGCCTCGGCCGCGGCGATGTCGCTGGCGATGGGGCCAAGCCGGCCGGCGGCGCGGGTCCATTCCTGCAGGATGCGTTCCGACCAGATGGGGGTGAACAGGTTCGACGCCGCGCAGTCGGCCAGAATCTCCCGCAGCACGGTCGGGAACAGCACATTGGCGTCGAGAACCGCGATCATCCGTCCAGCCGGAAGAACAGCGCCTTCAGGTAGCCGGTCTCGGCCAGCTGCGGCAGCATGGGGTGGTCCGGGCCGGCCTGCCCGGTGTGGATCAGCTGCGCCCGCCGCCCGCCACGCCCGATGCCCCGCGCGCTGGCGTTGCGGAAGCTGGTCAGATCGGCGGCATGGCTGCAGGAACACAGGCCCAGATAACCGCCCGGCGCGACCAGCGGCGCGGCCAGCCGGGCGATGCGTTCATAGGCCCGCAGCCCGGCCTCGAGCGCGGGCTTCGCGGGCGCGAAGGCGGGCGGATCGCAGATGACCACGTCAAAACGCCGCTCCTCGGCTGCGAGGGTTTCCAGCGCCGCAAAGGCGTCCTGCTGGATCATCTGAGTCCGGTCGGGGTCCAGATCCATCGCCTGCGCGCCCTGCTGGACCAGCGACAGCGCCGGGGCAGAGCCGTCGACGAAGGTCGCGTGCTCCGCCCCCGCCGCCAGCATGGCCAGACCGAAGCCGCCGACATGGCTGAACACATCCAGCACCCGGCCCGTCGCAAGCCGCTGCGCAAAGGCGTGATTCGGCCGCTGATCGTAGAACAGGCCGGTCTTTTGCCCGCCCATCAGATCGGCCAGATAGGTCGCGCCGTTCATCGGCACCCGGATCGGGGCCTCGGGCGCGGTGCCGGCCAGAACCTCGGTCCGCTCGCTCAGCCCTTCAAGGCCGCGGGTCCGGCCCTGCCCGTTCAGGATCACCGTGCCGACGCCGGTCACCGCGCGCAGCGTCTCGGCGATCAGGGGGGCCATCTCGTCCGACCAGGCGGCGTTGGGCTGGATCACCGCGTGATCGCCAAAGCGGTCGATGATGACGCCGGGCAGCCCGTCGGCCTCGGCATGGACAAGGCGGTAGAAGGGCTGGTCATACAGCCGCTCGCGCAGCCGCAGCGCGCGGGTCAGGCGGGCTTCCAGCCACGCCGCGTCGATCTGCGCCTGCGGGTCGGCGTCCATGACGCGCGCGAAGATGCGAGAGTTCGGGTTCACCGTCACCAGCGCCAGCGGCCGCCGCTCGGGGTCTTCCAACACGGCGAAGCTGCCGGGTGGAATGGCGCGGGTGCGGCGGTCGGTGACGACCTCATCGGCGAAAACCCAGGGAAAACCGTGGCGGATCGCCTGCGGCTTGGTCTTCGGCTTCAGCCGGATAACGTGCTCGGTGGTCATGGTCTGCGTCCTTTTGCTGCGACCGATGTGACACGCTGCCGCCCGCCAGACAAGGCGTCGCACCGGCCGGGATAGTTGCAATGTTAGCGATAACTGTCTAGACCTGTCGGCAAAGATTGCCGCAGCCAGGGACGTCCCCCATGCCACTTGATCCCGTGATCGACCGCGTCACCGACCGCATCCGCGAACGCTCTGCCGCGACCCGGGCGGCCTATCTGGCCCGCATCGCCGCCGCCGCGAGCGAGGGGCCGCGCCGGGCGCATCTGTCCTGCGGCAACCAGGCCCATGCCTATGCCGCGATGCCGGACAAGGACGATCTGGCGCAGTCACGCAAACCCAATATCGGCATCGTGACCGCCTATAACGACATGCTCTCCGCCCATCAGCCCTATGAGCGTTTCCCCGAGATCATCCGCGCCGCCGCCAGCCGCGCGGGCGCCACGGCGCAGGTCGCGGGCGGGGTGCCGGCTATGTGCGACGGCGTCACCCAGGGCCGGGCGGGGATGGAGCTGTCGCTGTTTTCCCGCGACGTCATCGCGCTGGCGGCCGGGGTGGCGATGTCGCACGACACTTTTGACGCGGCTCTGTATCTGGGGGTCTGCGACAAGATCGTGCCGGGGCTGTTGATCGCTGCGGCGAGCTTTGGCCATGTGCCCTCGGTCTTCGTGCCGGCTGGGCCGATGCCCTCGGGCCTGCCCAATGACGAAAAGGCCCGCATCCGCCAGCAATTCGCCGCGGGCGAGGTCGACCGCGCCGCGCTGATGACCGCCGAGATGGCGTCCTATCACGGGCCGGGCACCTGCACCTTTTACGGCACCGCGAACTCGAACCAGATGCTGATGGAGTTCATGGGCCTGCACCTGCCCGGAACCAGCTTCGTCAATCCCAACACCGAACTGCGCGACGCGCTGACCGCCGCCGCGACCGAACGCGCGGCGCAGATCACCAACCTGGGCGACGGTTTCCTGCCGGTGGGCCGGATTCTGGACGAATGCGCGTTCGTCAACGGCATCGTCGGGCTGATGGCGACGGGCGGCTCGACCAATCTGGTGCTGCATCTGCCGGCCATGGCGCGGGCGGCGGGGGTGATCCTGGACATCGCGGATTTCCACGACATTTCCGAGGCCGTGCCGCTGATGGCGCGGGTCTATCCCAACGGGCTGGCCGATGTGAACCATTTCCATGCGGCCGGCGGGCTGGGCTTCATGATCGGGCAATTGCTGGATGCCGGGCTGCTGAACGCCGATGTGCTGACCGTCGCCGGCGGCGGTCTGGGCAGCTATGTCCGAGAGCCGCGTCTGCGCGGGGGCCGCGTCGAATGGCAGAAGGGCAGCGCCGAATCGCTGAATGACCGCATCCTGCGACCGGCGCGCGATCCCTTTGCCGCGACCGGCGGGCTGAAGCAGCTGCAGGGCAATCTGGGGCGCGGGGTCATCAAGGTCTCTGCGGTGTCGCCCGACCGCCATGTGATCGAGGCCCCGGCCCGGATCTTCACCGATCAGGAACAGGTCAAGGCGGCCTTCCGCGCCGATGAGATCACCGGCGACACCGTCATCGTGGTCCGCTTTCAGGGACCGGCGGCGAACGGGATGCCGGAACTGCACTCGCTGACGCCGGTGCTGTCGGTGCTGCAGGATCGCGGCCTGCGAGTGGCGCTGCTGACCGATGGGCGCATGTCGGGCGCCTCGGGCAAGGTGCCGGCGGCGATCCATCTGTCGCCCGAGGCGGCCAAGGGCGGCCCGCTGGCCCGTCTGCGCGACGGCGACATGATCCGGCTGGATGCCGAGCGGGGGACAATCGACTGCCTTGCGCCCGATTTCGACACGCGCAGCCCGGTCACGGCCGATCTGTCGGCCAACCAGCACGGCATGGGGCGCGAGATGTTCAGCCTGTTCCGCGCCGCCGCAGGCGACGCCACCGACGGCGCCTGCGCGATCCTGTAGTCTTGGGCTAGCTTAGCCGTTCGATGGCGATCGCGGTGGCCTCGCCGCCGCCGATGCACAGGGCGGCGACCCCGCGGCGCAGGTCGTGGGTCTGCAACGCGGCCAGCAGCGTGACCATGATCCGCGCGCCCGAGGCGCCGATGGGGTGGCCAAGCGCACAAGCGCCGCCGTGGATGTTCACCTTGTCATGCGGCAGGTCCAGATCGCGCATCGCGGCCATGGTGACGACGGCGAACGCCTCGTTGATCTCGAACAGATCGACGCTGTCCATGTCCCAGCCCGTCCGCTCGGCCAGCCGCCGCAGGGCGCCGACCGGGGCGGTGGGAAACAGCGCGGGCTTGTCGGCGAACCCGACATGGCCCACGATCCGCGCCAGCGGGGTCAGCCCCTGCGCCTCGGCCTGCGACTGGCGCATCAGCACCAGCGCCGCCGCCCCGTCCGAGATCGACGACGAATTCGCCGCCGTCACCGTGCCGCCCTGCCGGAAGGCCGGTTTCAGCGTCGGGATCTTGCCCGGATCGGCGCGGTCGGGTTGTTCGTCGGTGTCGACGACACGCTCGCCCTTGCGCCCGCTGACCGTCACCGGCGCGATCTCGTCCCGGAACCGGCCACCCTGGATCGCGTCATTCGCCCGCGCCAGCGAAGTCAGCGCGAACTCGTCCTGCGCCTGACGGGTGAAGCCATAGCTGTCGGCACATTCTTCGGCGAAGCTGCCCATCAGCCGGCCCTTGTCATAGGCGTCCTCGAGCCCGTCCAGGAACATGTGGTCCATCACCTGCGCGTGGCCCATCCGCATCCCGGCCCGCGCCTTCGGCAGCAGATAGGGGGCGTTCGACATGCTCTCCATCCCGCCGGCGACGACGACGTCGGCGCTGCCGGCGCGGATCATATCATGGGCCAGCATCGCCGCCCGCATCCCCGATCCGCACATCTTGTTGACGGTCACCGCCCCCGCCGCCAGCGGCAGCCCGGCACCCAAAGCCGCCTGCCGCGCCGGGGCCTGCCCCTGCCCGGCCGGCAGCACGCAGCCCATCACCACCTCGTCCACCTGATCGGCGGCGATGCCGGCACGTTCGACGGCGGCGCGGATCGCGGTCGCGCCCAGTTCGGCGGCGGTGGTGGTGGCAAAATCGCCCTGGAACCCGCCCATCGGCGTGCGCGCGGCACCGACGATGACCACCGGATCGGCGTCGGAATTGGGATGAGACATGGCTTCCTCCGTTCAAGCGGTTGCGCAAGCGTGGCGCCTGCGGGTCAAGGGGTCATGGTGTCGTCGGCGGTCCGAATCGTTCGATCATGCGGTCGCGGATCTGGTCGCGGGTGTCGCGGTATTTGGCCATCACCGCCTCGCGCCCTTCGGCGAGGCCCGTCGGGTCGAGGATCGGCCAGTATTCGATGTCGATATGGGCGTGGCGGGTCAGTTCCATCGCCTGCCGCTGCGAGGCCGGCGACAGCGCCACGATCAGATCGAAGCTGGTCAGATCGTCGCCCCAGCTTTTCATCTCGTCAAAGGAACGGGCGCGGTGCCGGGCCAGTTCGATCCCCAGCTCCTGACAGACGGCGATGGCGAAGCCGTCCACCTCCATGTCGTTCTTGACCCCGGCGGACTGGACATAGGCGCTGCGGCCATAGAAGCGCTTCATCATGCCTTCGGCCATTGGCGAGCGGATCGCGTTGTGATCGCAACAGAACAGAACCGATTGTGGGATCGGTCCTGCCATGTCAGCCCTGAGGAATCATCGCGCAGATCAGGGTGAACAGCCGGCGGGCGGTGTCGATGTCGATCTGGGCCTTGCCCTCGAGACGTTCCTGCAGGGTGCGCGCGCCCTCGTTGTGGATGCCGCGGCGGGCCATGTCGATGGCCTCGATCTGGGCCGGCGGCATGGTCTTGACCGCGTCGTAATAGCTGGCGCAGATCTGGAAGTAGTCCTTGACCACCTGCCGGAACGGGCCGAGCGACAGGTGGAACTCGCCCAGCCGGTCGCCGCCTTCGGTGGCGATGTCGAAGACCAACCGCCCGTCGCGGATCGCCAGCACCAGCGCATAGGGGCCGGGCGGCACCTCGACCCCGTCGCGGCCGGGCAGCGCAAAGCTGTTGTCTTCCAGCAGATCATAGATCGCCACGCGGCGTTCCTGCACGACGTCCGGCGAGGCATCGGGCAGCGAGCTTTCGTCGATATCGACCCGGCAGAGCCTGCTCACGATGCTGTCCTTTCGTTCAGGGCCGCCAGTCGGGCGGCAACGGAATCGGCATGGGCATCCAGCCCCTCGGCGCGGGCCAGCGTCACGGCGGCGGGGCCGACGGCGGCCAGCGCCCCCGGCGTCAACTGCGCCAAGGTGGTGCGTTTCAGGAAATCCATCACCGACAGGCCCGAGGAAAACCGGGCCGAGCGCGCGGTCGGCAGCACATGGTTCGGCCCGCTGACATAATCGCCGACTGCCTCGGGCGTGTGGGCGCCCAGAAAGATCGCGCCGGCGTGGCGGGTCCGGGCCGACAGCGTCTGCGGGTCGGCCACGCACAGTTCCAGATGCTCGGGCGCCACGCGGTCGGAAATCGCCGCCGCCTCGGTCAGATCGCGGGTGACGATGACGGTGCCATAATCGCGCCAGCTTGCCGCCGCGATGTCGGACCGCGGCAGCGTCGGGATCAGCCGCTCGACCGCCTGCGTCACCGCCGCGGCCAGCCGGGTGGAAGGGGTGACAAGGATCGACTGCGCGTCGGCGTCATGTTCGGCCTGCGCCATCAGGTCCAGCGCCAGCCAGTCGGGGTTCTGGTCGTCGTCCGCGATGATCAGCACCTCGGAGGGGCCGGCGATCATGTCGATCCCGACCCGGCCAAAGACCTGCCGCTTGGCCGCCGCGACATAGGCGTTGCCCGGCCCGGTGATCTTGTCCACGGGCGGGATGCTGTCCGTGCCATAGGCCATGGCGGCAATCGCCTGCGCCCCGCCGATGCGATAGATTTCGTCCACCTGCGCCAGTTCGCAGGCCAGAAGCACCAGCGGGTTGATCACCCCGTCCGGCGTCGGCACGCAGACCACCAGCCGCTCGACCCCCGCCACCCGCGCCGGGACCGCGTTCATCAGGACCGAGGAGGGATAGCTCGCCTGCCCGCCCGGCACATACAGCCCCGCCGCCGCGACCGGCGTCCAGCGCCAGCCCAGCGTCGCGCCGATGCCATCGGTCCAGCTTTGATCGGCGGGCATCTGGCGGGCGTGATAGGCGCGGATGCGTTCGGCGGCGAGTTGCAGCGCCGCGCGCTCGGCCCCGCTGACCTTCGCGGTCTCGGCGTCGATCTCGGCCTGCGAGACGCGCAGTTCCTTCGCCGTCACCTGCATGCGGTCGAAACGCGCGGTCAAATCGACCACGGCCTGATCGCCACGGGCGCGGACATCGGCGATGATGGCCGCCACGGCGTCGCCCACATCCGCCGAATCCTCGCGCTTGGACGACAGGATCGCGGTGAAGCGGTCTTCGAAATCGGCGTCGGTGGTGGTCAGGGTGACGGGCATCTGCGGCTCCTTTTCCGGGCCATGTCTAACCGCCCGGCGCGCGGCCCTCAAGCGCGCAAAGCGCGCAGGCGCACCAGCAGCGGCGGGCGCAACATGCGGCGCATCTCGATTTCCCATTGCCCGGCGGCGTTCAGCATCGGCGGGTTGCCGGTGGCGACAAAGCCCGCGCGGAAATAAAGCGCGTGTGCGAAGTGGTTGTCATGCGCGACATGCAGGCCCAGCCGCGTCATCCCGGCGCGGGCGGCGCGCTGCGCCAGCCGGGCCAAGATCGCATCGGCCAGACCCTGCCCCCGCGCCTGCGGATCGACGAAGACCGACCCGATCCAGCCCAGATCCGGCTCGGCAGGCGAAATCCCCGTCTCCCACCCGGCGACGGCCAGCGGCTGGCCCGGCTCAAGCCCTGCGGCCCAGATATCGCAGGCGGCCAGCCGGGCGGCGTGGTCAGACAGCGACAAGTCTGCCTCGGCCCCGGCATCGGCGCCGAAGGCTGCGGGCGAATCGCGCAGCGCCCGCTGCCGGATGTCGCACCATTCCCGCGCCCGGTCCGGGGTCAGTTGCCACAGCCGCAGCGTCACCGGTCAGCGGTCGTCGTGACGCGGCATCTTGCCGGAATTGGCGACATAGGGCCGGGTGACGTCGCGCAGATCGAGGCTGACACATTCCATATCCGCCAGAATCGTCGCGTCCCCGGCGAAATCGAGTTCCAGCACCCCGGTTCCGTCCGGCCCCGGCTGCCAGCGCAGGGCCAGCAGCGACAGCACCTCGTCCGCGTCGCCGCGATTGATGCCATCGGCGCGCAGGCCGGTGATGTCGGACAGGACCAGCAGGGCGCGCACACGCTCGAACGGGCGGCCCTCGCGGTCGGCGGCCTCGGCGTCTTCCCAGCGAAAGCGGTTCAGCAGCAGCGCAAGCTGGCGGCGCTGGCGGTCAAAGGTGATGTCGGCGCCGGTCAGCACCGAGTCCTGCACCAGCATCGACAGGACCGAGACATCCTCGGCGCTTTCGCCGCGCAGTTGCAGCGGGCCGGGATCGGCGTCGTGGAAACTTGCGTCACTCATCGGGATGGGCCTCCTTGATGCGCTTGAGATTGGCGCCGACGCCGCGCAGCTTGCGGACCACGCGCTCGTAACCGCGGTCGAGGTGATAGACGCGGCTGACGACGGTCTCGCCCTCGGCGGCAAGGGCGGCGAGGATCAGGCTGATCGAGGCGCGCAGATCGGTCGCCATGACCGGCGCCCCGCGCAGCTTCTCGACCCCGGTGACGGTGGCGTGGCCGCCTTGAACCTCGATTTTGGCGCCCATCCGCATCAGTTCGGGCGCGTGCATGAAGCGGTTTTCGAAAATCCGCTCTTCAAGGACCGAGACGCCGTCGGCGGTGCACATCAGCGCCATCATCTGCGCCTGAAGATCGGTCGGAAAGCCGGGAAAGGGTTCGGTGACCACATCGACCGCGCGGACGCGGCCATTCTTGCGGCTGACCTTGATGCCGCGTTCGGTCTGGCTGACCGCGACCCCGGCCTCGTCCAGCTTTTCGCCGAAGGCCGCGATCAGGTCCATCCGGCCGCCCAGACATTCGACCTCGCCCCCGCAGATCGCGGGCAGCAGCATATAGGTGCCCAGCTCGATCCGGTCGGTGACGACGGGATGGGTGGCGCCGGACAGGGTCTGGACGCCCTGAATGGTGATCGTCCCCGTCGCCTCGCCCTCGATCTGGGCGCCCATGCGGCGCAGACATTCGGCCAGATCCACGATTTCGGGTTCACGCGCGGCGTTGGTCAGCACGGTCGTCCCTCGCGCCAGCGTCGCGGCCATCAGCGCGTTTTCGGTCGCCCCGACCGAGACCAGCGGAAAGTCGATCCGCGCACCCTTCAGCCCGCCCGAGGGGGCGCGGGCGTGGACATAGCCGTCGCGCAGGTCGAGCGAGGCGCCCATCGCCTCGAGCGCCTTCAGATGCAGATCGACCGGCCGCGCCCCGATCGCACAGCCGCCGGGCAGCGACACGGTGGCGGTGCCGAAGCGCGCCAGCAGCGGCCCCAGCACCAGGATCGAGGCGCGCATCCGGCGCACGATCTCGTAATCGGCCATCTGGCTGGTCAGGTTGTGGCTGGACATCGCCAGCACATGCCCGTCCTGCATCGAGGCGACCTCGGCCCCCAGCGATTGCAGCAACGCGGTCATGGTCTGGATGTCCGACAGGCGCGGCGCATTGGTCAGCGTCAGCGGCTGATCGGTCAGCAGCGTCGCCGGCATCAGCGTCAGGCAGGCGTTCTTGGCCCCGGTGATCGGAATTTCGCCGTGAAGCTCGCCCCCACCCTGCACGATGATCTGATCCATCATTCCTCGCTTTCTGCGGGCGCCTGTGGCGGCGCGTCCGGTCGCCGCCCCGCATCGGGCGCGTCTGTGGGGTCGGTGTCCTGTTCGGCCCGGGCACGGGCCTGCGCCTTGCGTCGGGCCAGATTGGCGCGAAGGGCGGCGGCCAGCCGATCCTCGCGGTCCTGATCCTGCGGCTTGCGGTCCTGCGGTGTGGGGGTCCGTGTCATGGCTGCCTGTTACCCTCTTGCCGGGGCGGGGTCTAGCGGGCGCGGGTCAGGTGACGCAGCATTCCGTGCAGCACCTGCACATCCGCACGGGTCAACGGCATCCGCGCCCAGAGGTTGCGCAGGTTCTGCTTCATCGACGGCGCCTTGAGTTCGGGGAAGAAATAACCCGCCTCGTCCAGCCGCCTTTCATAGTGATCGCCCAGCCGCTCGACCTCGACCCGATCGGCGGGGATCTCGCCCGGCGGGCGGCGGCCGGCGGGCATGGGCTGCATGGGCAGCCGGTCCTGCGCCCATTCGTAACCCAGCAGCAGCACCGCCTGGGCAAGGTTCAGCGACGGAAAGTCGGGATTGACCGGCACCGTCAGGATGGCACTGGCGCGCGCGACATCGGCATTGTCCAGCCCCGCCCGCTCGGGCCCGAAGATGAAGGCCACGCGCCCGCCCTGGGCGATCTCGGTCCGGGCGTGGGCGGCGGCGGTGGCGGGGGTGAAGATGGGCTTGGTCAGCTCGCGCCCTCGGGCGGTGGTGGCGAAGGCATAGCTGATCCCCTCCATCGCCTCGGCCAGCGTCGGAAACACCCGCGCCCGGTCCAGCACCCGCCCCGCCGCGCCCGAGGCCATGGCCACCGCACGCGGATTGGGCCAGCCGTCGCGGGGATCGACCAGCCGCAGCTCGGTCAGGCCGAAATTCAGCATGGCGCGGGCGGCAGCGCCGATATTCTCGCCCATCTGCGGGCGGGTCAGGATGATCACCGGACCCCCGTCGGGCATGGTGCCGCGCGGCGGATCGGCGGGGTCGGTCTGGGGCGGTCTGTGCTGGCTCATGCGGGTTGTTAGCGCCGGGCGCTTTTCCTCGCAAGCGGTCACGATGCCGACCGGCCCGCCGCGCCGCGCCTGCGGGCACTGGCGCGGCGGGGGCTGCGCTGCTATGTCGGCGACACCAAAAGGAAACTCCGGATGACCCAGCAGCCTGACACCCCT
This sequence comes from Paracoccus jeotgali, assembly GCF_002865605.1. Classification (NCBI taxonomy): domain Bacteria; kingdom Pseudomonadati; phylum Pseudomonadota; class Alphaproteobacteria; order Rhodobacterales; family Paracoccaceae; genus Paracoccus; species Paracoccus jeotgali. The sequence continues at coordinate 560,012 of NZ_CP025583.1, read as the reverse complement.
GCCAGCCCCGACGCCGCCACCGCGCCGCAGCTTTACCTGATCGCCCCGGTCGGGGCCGTTCCGGGCGCCATCGCCCCGCTTCTGGCCGAGATCGTCGAGCGGTTCCGCCCCGCCTGCATCCGCATCCCCGGCGCGGGCGACGAGGATCGGCTGGGCCGGGTCGCCGACGTGATCCGCGACATCGCCCACGCCTATGACATCGCCGTGGTCATCGACGACCATATCCAGCTGGCCCAGAAACACGGGCTGGACGGGGTGCACCTGACCACCGGCGCCAAGCAGGTCCGCTATGCCCGCAAGGAACTGGGCGCGGACGCCATCGTCGGCGCCTTCTGCGGCGCGTCGCGCCACGAGGGGCTGAGCGCGGCCGAGGCCGGCGCCGATTACGTCAGCTTTGGCCCGGCCGGCGAGACCGGCCTGGGCGACGGAGAGACCGCGCCGCTGGACCTGTTCGAGTGGTGGTCCGAGATGATCGAGGTGCCGGTGGTGGCCGAAGGCGGGCTGGACCCCGCGCTGATCGCCACCCTGTCGCGGATGACCGATTTCCTGGCCATCGGGCCCGAGATCTGGGGCGACGAGACCCCCAGCACAAAGCTGTCGACGCTGTGGCGCTGATCCGTTGGGCCACGCCCGACGCCGGATAGAACAGCAAAAGGGGGCCGCCTCGGCCCCCTTTTTCAATCTGGTCAGCGGTCCCGGCGTCAGACGGCGCGGGCGCGGGCCTCGGGGTCGGCGACGCGGCGGTTGCGCAGCTCTTCGGCGACCAGAAACGCCAGCTCAAGCGACTGGCTGGCGTTCAGGCGCGGGTCGCAGGCGGTGTGATAGCGGTCCGAGAGGTTTTCGTCCGTCACCGCGCGCAGACCGCCGGTGCATTCGGTCACGTCCTTGCCGGTCATCTCGAAATGCACGCCGCCGGGGATGGTGCCCTCGGCCTTGTGGACGGCGAAGAACTCGCGCACCTCGCGTAGGATCGAATCGAAGGGCCGGGTCTTGTAGCCGGTCGAGGATTTGATGACGTTGCCGTGCATCGGATCGCAGGACCAGACGACATTCGCGCCCTCTTCCCGAACCGTGCGGATCAGCCGGGGCAGATGCTCGCCCACGCTGCCCGCGCCGAACCGCGCGATCAGGGTCAGCCGACCGGATTCGTTGTCGGGGTTCAGCTTCTCCATCAGCCGCTTCAGGTCGTCGGCGGTGGTGCTGGGCCCGGTCTTCAGCCCGATCGGGTTCTGGACGCCGCGGGCGAATTCGACATGCGCGCCGTCCGGCTGCCGGGTGCGGTCGCCGATCCAGATCATGTGGCCCGACCCCGCCACCGGCAGGCCGGTGGTGGTGTCGATCCGCGACAGCGCCTCTTCATATTCCAGCAGCAGGGCCTCGTGGCTGGTGAAGAAATCCACCTGCCCCAGCTCATGCGCGGTGGCCGAGGTGACGCCCGCCGCCTGCATGAAGGCCATCGCATCGCGGATGCGGTCGGCGATGTCGCGGTAACGCTCGGCCTCGGGGCCTGACGTGAAATCCGCGATCCAGCTTTGCACGCGGTGGATATCGGCATAACCGCCGGTCGAGAACGCCCGCAGCAGGTTCAGCGAGGCCGCGGCCTGCGTATAGGCCGACAGCATCCGCTGCGGATCGGGGATGCGCGCCTCGGGTGTGAAGTCGAAGCCGTTGATGATGTCGCCGCGATAGCTGGGCAGCTCGACCCCGTCCACGGTCTCGGTCGCGGCGCTGCGCGGCTTGGCGAACTGGCCCGCCATGCGGCCGACCTTGACCACGGGCAGTTGCGCGCCCCAGGTCAGCACCACCGCCATCTGCAACAGCACCTTGAAGGTGTCGCGGATGTTGTCGGCGCTGAACTCGGCAAAGCTCTCGGCGCAGTCGCCGCCTTGCAGCAGGAAGGCCTGCCCCTCGGCCACGCGGGCGAGATGCGCCTTCAGCCGCCGTGCCTCGCCGGCAAAGACCAGCGGCGGGTATTTCGCCAGCTGCGCCTCGACCGCGTTCAGGGCGTCGGCATCGGGATAATCGGGCATCTGGACGCGCGGATAGGCGCGCCAGCCGGCCTTGTCCCAGGGGGCGGCGGCGGTTGTCTGGCGCTGATCCTGCGTCATGGCGAGGTCTCCCTTAGATATGGCCGCCGCATGTATAAGCCCTGCAGGGGCAAAGCGGAACCCCAACCTTGCCCGGCCCGGCGGCCCGTTCACCATGTAATGCGGGATCAAGTGAAACAACTTTACTTTTGCGGCGGGGCTTCGCTAACGTCTCTGTCATCAACAAGACCAACAGGGATTAAAAACATGAAACGTCTGCTTCTTGCCACGGCCGCAACCGCGCTGATCGCCGGCGCCGCCGGAGCCGAGGAAGTCAAGCTGGGTCTGCACCTGGGCTTCACCGGCCCGCTGGAATCGATGGCGCCGAACATCGCCGCCGGGGCCGAGGCCGCGGCCAAGGAAATCAGCGAATCCGGCAAGTTCCTCGACGGCTCGACGGTGGTGACGCCGCGGTCCGACACCACCTGCATCGACGCCGCCGCCAGCGTATCCGCGGCCGAGCGTCAGGTCGCCGACGGCGTCCGCGCCATGGTCGGCGGCCAGTGCTCGGGCGAGACCATCGCCACGCTGGAAAAGGTCGCGATCCCGAACGGCGTGCTGATGATCTCGCCCTCGGCCACCTCGCCGGCGCTCAGCACCATCGACGACCAGAACCTGTTCTATCGCACCTCGCCGTCCGACGCGCGTCAGGGCGAGGTCATGGCGGAACTGGCCAAGGCGCAGGGCATCGAATCGGTGGCCATCACCTATACCAACAACGACTATGGCAAGGGTCTGGCCGACAGCTTCCAGGCGGCTTTTGAAAAGCAGGGCGGCACGGTCACCACCTCGTCCGCGCATGACGACGGCAAGGCGGATTACTCGGCCGAGGTCGCGGCACTGGCATCGGCCGGCGGCGACGCGCTGGCGGTGGTCGGCTATGTCGATCAGGGCGGCTCGGGCGTGACCCGTGCCTCGCTCGATACCGGCGCATTCGACAAGTTCATCTTCCCCGACGGCATGATCGGGCAGGAACTGGTCGACCGCTTCGGCTCGGAAATCGAAGGCTCGATCGGCATCAACCCCGCCGCCGAAGGCGATGGCCGCGACCGCTTCGAGGAACTGGCCAAGGAAGCCGGCTTCGACGCCTCGGGCCCCTATTCGGCCGAGGCGTATGACGCCGCAGCCCTTATCCTGCTGTCGATGCAGGCTGCCGGGTCGTCCGACCCCGCCGCCGCCAAGGAAAAGGTGATGGAGGTCGCGAACGCGCCGGGCGAGCAGATCCTGCCGGGCGAACTGGCCAAGGGGCTGGAACTGCTGGCCGCGGGCGAGGACATCGACTATGTCGGCGCGTCCTCGGTCGAGCTGGTCGAGCCGGGCGAAAGCGCCGGTTCCTATCGCGAGACGACGATCAAGGACGGCAAGCTGGAAGTGGTTGCCTATCACTGATCGACCCTGTCTTCGGCCCGGCGCGGTGGCGTCGGGCCGTTTTCATTATCTCTGGCGGCGCTTTTTCGGTTACGCTAAAGGGCGGCCGCACTGATTTGTCATTCGCACGACAGGGGGCGGAATGATCCGGGTCGAGAACCTGCACAAGAAATTTGGCGGATTTTCTGCCGTCGATGGCGCCAGCCTGCGGATCGAGACCGGGTCCATCACCGGGCTGATCGGCCCCAACGGCGCCGGAAAATCCACGCTGTTCAACGTGATCGCCGGGGTTCACAAGCCGACCTCGGGCCGGGTCTGGATGGATGGCGAGGACATCACCGGCCTTGCCCCGCACCAGCTGTTCCACAAGGGGCTGCTGCGGACCTTCCAGCTGGCGCACGAGTTTTCGTCGATGACCGTGCGCGAGAATCTGATGATGGTGCCCGCGGGCCAGACCGGCGAGACGCTGATCAGCACATGGTTCGCCCGCCACCGCATCCGCGCCGAGGAACGCGCCCTGCGCGAACGCGCCGACGAGGTGCTCAATTTCCTGACCATCGGCCATCTGGCCGAGGAACGCGCCGGCAACCTGTCCGGCGGGCAGAAAAAGCTGCTGGAACTGGGCCGCACGATGATGGTCGACGCCAAGATCGTGTTTCTGGACGAGGTCGGGGCGGGCGTGAACCGCACGCTGCTGATGACCATTGCGGACGCCATCGTGCGGCTGAACAAGGAACGCGGCTATACCTTCTGCGTCATCGAACATGACATGGATTTCATCGGCAAGCTCTGCGACCCGGTGATTGTCATGGCCGAGGGCAAGGTTCTGGCCCAGGGCAGCGCCGACAGCATCATGCAGAACGAAGCCGTGATCGAGGCCTATCTGGGCCGCGGCCTCAAGAACAAGGACATGGTCAGCGCATGACCCGCCAGCCCGCCCGCGTCCCCCGGCCCCATCCAGCGCCGGGCGTTGCCGCGCCGGCGGCGGCATCGCGGCCCGGCCGCGTCCGCGCGACCCACCAGCAGGAGACATCCCGCGCATGAGCGACAGCGATCCATTTTCGGGACGCGGCAACCGCGACCGCTCGATCGTCAACCCCCACGGGCGCGGTCAGGTCGATGGCGAGCGTCGATCCGGCCCCGTCGGCCCCGGCCGGCCCGACGATCCCTTCCTGATCGGCGAGAACATGACCGGCGGCTATGGCAAGGGCCCCGACATCCTGCACGACTGCACCATCGCCGTCGAAAAGGGCCAGATCGCCGTCATCGTCGGCCCGAACGGGGCCGGCAAATCGACCGCGATGAAGGCGCTGTTCGGGATGCTGGAACTGCGTCAGGGCTCGGTCCGGCTGAACGGCAAGGACATCACCCAGTTGAACCCGCAGGACCGGGTCAAGGCGGGCATGGGCTTTGTGCCGCAGGTCAACAACATCTTCCCCTCGATGACGGTCGAGGAGAACCTGGAAATGGGCGCCTTCATCCGCGAGGACGACATCCGCGAGACGATGGCCCAGGTCTTCGACCTGTTCCCGATCCTGAAGGACAAGCGCCGGCAGGCGGCGGGCGAATTGTCGGGCGGGCAGCGCCAGCAGGTCGCGGTCGGGCGTTCGCTGATGACCCGGCCCAGCCTGTTGATGCTGGATGAACCCACCGCCGGCGTCTCGCCCATCGTCATGGACGAGCTGTTCGACCGCATCATCGAGATTGCCCGCACCGGGCTGCCGGTGCTGATGGTCGAACAGAACGCCAAGCAGGCCATGAACATCGCCGACAAGGCCTATGTGCTGGTGCAGGGCGCCAACGCCCATACCGGCACCGGGCAAGAGCTTATGGCCAACCCCGAGGTGCGCCGCACCTTCCTGGGGGGTTGAGCGTGGCTGTCCGCACCCCCCTGCCCCTGCTCGCGGCGCTGGCGCTGACGGCCTGTCTCGCCGCCCCCCTTGCCGCACAGACGGCGGACCTGCCGCCCGCTGGCGCGGCGCCGGTGGATCAGATCGCGCCGATCTCGGACGCCGCACCGATGCAGGACGGCACGCCGGACGCGCAGTCGATGACCTTCGAGTGCAGCTTTCAGACCGAATGCAGCGACACCGACTGCGCGGCCTCGGACTATGGGGGCCGGCTGACGGTGATCTCTGACGGCGCGGGGCTGTCCGCCGCCGATTGGCAGGACGGCGCTGAAACCCTGGCGCTTGCCGCAGCGGTGCAGGGCGGCCGCGTCATCGCCGCTTCTGCCGCGCCCGAGACCGGCAAGCCGCGCATGTTCAGCGTCATGCCGGACGGGCAGGCCCGCCTTACCACACATCTGACCGATCCGATCATGGCGATCACCCATATCGGCTCCTGCGAGGTCGCGCGATAATGGATATTCTCAACGCCCTCGTGGCATTCCTGAACTTTGTCTTCATCCCGGCCGCCGCCTATGGGGCGCAGCTTGCGCTCGGCGCGCTGGGCATCACGCTGATCTACGGCATCCTGCGGTTTTCCAACTTTGCCCATGGCGACACCATGGCCTTTGGCACCGCGATCACCATCATCGCGACCTGGGCGCTGCAATCGCTGGGCGTCAGCCTGGGGCCGCTGCCGGTGGCGCTGCTTGCGCTGCCCTTCGGCATCATCGGCTGCGCGATCATGGTGCTGGCCACCGACCGCGTGGTCTATCGCTTTTACCGGCGCAAGAAATCCGATCCGATCATCCTGGTCATGGCCTCGGTCGGGGTGATGTTCGTCACCAACGGCCTGACCCGCCTGCTGATCGGCGTGGACGAGATCCGGTTTGCCGACGGCGCGCGCTTTGTCATCGACGTCCGCAGCTTTCGCGAATGGTCCGGCCTGTCCGAGGGGCTGGCCCTGCGCACCACGCAGGTCATCACCGTGGTCATGGCCGTGCTGGTGGTGTGGGCGCTGTTCTGGTTCCTGAACCGCACCAAATCCGGCAAGGCCATGCGCGCCTATTCCGACAACGAGGATCTGGCCCTGCTGTCGGGGATCGACCCGGACCGGGTGGTGCGGCTGACCTGGATCATCGCCGCCGCGCTGATGACCATTGCCGGCACGCTTTACGGTCTGGACAAAGCATTCAAGCCCTTCAACTATTTCCAGATCCTGCTGCCCATCTTCGCCGCCGCCATCGTCGGCGGTCTGGGCAGCCCGATCGGGGCCATCGCCGGCGGCTTCATCGTCGCCTTTTCCGAGGTCGCGATCACCTATCCGTGGAAGAAGGTCGCCGATCACCTCGGGATCGAAACCGGCGGTTCGCTGCTGCAACTGCTGTCCACCGAATACAAATTCGCGGTCAGCTTCGTCATCCTCATCATCGTGCTGCTGTTCCGGCCCACCGGCCTGTTCCGCGGCAAGTCCGTGTAAGGGGGTCAGATCATGGCAACGACACGTCAAGCCGAAAGGTCCAGCCCCTGGCGCGCACCGATCCTGTTCGGGGTGCTGGCGCTGCTGTTCGTGCTGGAGGGCACCACCCGCAACGCGCTGTTCAGCGGGTCATGGAACACCTCGCTCGCGATCCTGAACATGGGCATCATTTCGGCCGTCATGGCGCTGGGGCTGAACATGCAATGGGGCTATGCCGGGCTCTTCAACTCTGGCGTGGTCGGGTTCCTGGCCATTGGCGGGCTGGCGCCGGTGCTGATCTCGGTCGCGCCGGTCGAGGGCAGTTGGTCGGCGGGCGGGATGCGCGTCGCCGTGGCGCTGATCGTCGGGCTGGGGACGCTGTTTCTGGCCTCTTACACCTGGCGCAAGCTGCGCGGGACATGGCGCGTCCCGGCGCTGCTGGCGGTGCTGATCATCGGCTTTGCGCTGTATCGCTGGCTGTTCGATCCGGCGGTCATGGCGATCGAGGCCAATCAGGCCGCGCAATATGGCAATCTCGGCGGGCTGGGCCTGCCGGTGCTGCTGTCCTGGCCGGTGGGCGCGCTGTTCGCCGCCGCCGCCGCCTGGGGCGTGGGCAAGGTGGCGCTGGGGCTGCGCTCGGACTATCTGGCGATTGCGACGCTGGGCATCGGCGAGATCATCGTCGCCGTGCTGAAGAACGAGGAATGGCTGGCCCGCGGGGTCAAGAACGTCACCTCGATCCCGCGCCCGGTCCCGTATGAGATCCAGTTGCAGCAGGACCCCGAATTCGTCGCCCGCGCCGCGTCTTGGGGGATTCCGCTGGCCGAGGCCTCTGGCATCTGGGTCAAGCTGGCCTATGCGGGGCTGTTCAGCGTCGTGCTGATCGCGCTGATCCTGCTGGCGGAACTGTCGCTGAAATCGCCATGGGGCCGGATGATGCGCGCGATCCGCGACAACGAGGTCGCCGCCGACGCGATGGGCAAGGACGTGACGGGACGGCATCTGCAGGTCTTCGTCATCGGCTGCGCGGTGATGGGGCTGGCCGGTGCCATGATGATCACCCATGACGGGCTGATGGCGCCGACCCAGTATAACCCGCTGCGCTATACCTTCCTGGTCTGGGTCATGGTCGTGGTCGGCGGGTCCGGCAACAACTGGGGCGCTGCACTTGGCGGCATCCTGATCTGGTTCCTGTGGACCAAGGCGGAAAGCTGGGGGCCGCAGCTGATCGCGCTGCTGACCAGCCCGCTGCCGGCCGGGGCGCTGAAACAGCACCTGATGGAAAGCGCCGCGCATATGCGGTTCATCGCCATGGGGGCGGTGCTGCTGCTGGTGCTGCGCTTCTCGCCACGGGGTCTGGTGCCCGAGAAATAGGAAAAGGGGCCGCGAGGCCCCTTTCTTCATCCCCGAACGGCGGCTTAGCTACAGCGATCCGCCATCACCAGCGACCACCAATAGCGCCCGCCCGAGGCGACCATCCCGATCCCGGCATCGTCGAACTTGTTGTGGACAAGGATCTCTTGATCGGGCTTGTGGGCCAGCCATTGCGCCATCTGGCCCGTCGCCCCGCCCTGCTGCCCGATCAGCTGCGCCGAGGAACAGGCCGAATAATTCACCGCCCGGATCCGGTCGACCACCGACGAGCCGTTCGACCCGGCGACCCCCAGCCGCCCCATCCGCGCCATGTCGCAGGCATGGGCCTGGGCCGCCACCGCGAGTTCGGGCCGGAAGGTCAACGCGCTGCGCCCCAGCCGCGTCCGTTCGGCATTGATCTGCTGTTCCAGCACCGCCAGCTGCGCCGGATCGGGCGCGGGGCAAAGCGGCGCCAACTCCTCGGTCGCAGGCGCGGGCAGGTTGGGATTGGCCGTGGCGGGTGTGGTGAAGGGCTGTTCCGAGTCGCCCGCCGCACTGGGCAACTCGCAGCCGGCAAGCCCAAGCATCAGCGCGGGGGCCAGGGCCCATGACAAAAAGCTGGCGGGACGCGGCATGGACACTCTCCTGTTCGCGGGGAAGATATTGAGATCGCGGATAAATCGGAACGCCCGCCGCAGCCGCAAGGTTCCCCCACGCGCCGCCCGCGCGACCTGCGGCGCGGCTTGCCACCCGCTCTTGCCTTGCCCGGCGGCGGCGCGTAAATCCCGCACATGACCCAGCATCAGCGCCTTCTCATCATCGATTTCGGCTCTCAGGTGACGCAGCTTATCGCGCGCCGCCTGCGCGAGTTGAACGTCTTTTGCGAAATCCTGCCCTATCAGGCGGTCACCGACGCCAAGCTGGCCGAGATCGCGCCGCTGGCGGTGATCCTGTCCGGCGGCCCCGACAGCGTCACGCGCGAGGGCAGCCCGCGCGCGCCCGACAGCCTGTGGACGCTGGGGGTGCCGGTGTTCGGGATCTGCTATGGTCAGCAGGTGATGATGCAGCAGCTTGGCGGGCAGGTCGAGGCCGGGCACCACGCGGAATATGGCCGCGCCTATGTCACCCCGGCCGAGGGCCATCGCGGCGATGGCATCTTTGCCGGGCTGTTCCCCGACGGGCGCGAGCAGGTCTGGATGAGCCATGGCGACCGCGTCACCCGCATCGCGCCGGGGTTCGAGGTCATCGGCACCTCGCCCAACGCGCCGCTGGCGATGATCGCGGACGAGGCGCGGCGTTTCTATGCCGTGCAGTTCCACCCCGAGGTGCACCACACGCCGAACGGCGCGCAGATGCTGGAAAACTTCGTCCGTCTGGCCGGGTTCACCGGCGACTGGACCATGGCATCTTATCGTGACGAGGCGATCCGCAAGATTCGCGAACAGGTCGGCGACAAGCGCGTGATCTGCGGGCTGTCGGGCGGGGTCGACAGCTCGGTCGCGGCGGTGCTGATCCACGAGGCGATCGGCGATCAACTGACCTGCGTCTTTGTCGATCACGGCCTGCTGCGCCTGAACGAGGCGGACGAGGTCGTGACCATGTTCCGCGACAATTACAACATCCCGCTGATCCATGCCGATGAAAGCGACCTGTTCCTGACCGCGCTTGAAGGCGTCAGCGACCCGGAGACAAAGCGCAAGCTGATCGGCAAGCTGTTCATCGACGTCTTCCAGCGCGAGGCCGCGCAGATCGACGGGGCCGAGTTCCTGGCGCAAGGCACGCTCTATCCCGACGTCATTGAAAGCGTCAGCTTCTCGGGCGGGCCGTCGGTCACGATCAAGTCGCACCACAATGTCGGCGGGCTGCCCGAAAAGATGGGGCTGAAGCTGGTCGAGCCGCTGCGCGAACTGTTCAAGGACGAGGTCCGCGCCCTGGGTCGCGAGCTTGGCCTGCCCGACAGCTTCATCGGCCGCCACCCCTTTCCCGGACCCGGTCTGGCCATCCGCTGCCCCGGCGAGATCACCCGCGAAAAGCTCGAGATCCTGCGCAAGGCCGATGCGGTGTTCATCGACCAGATCCGCCGCCACGGCCTTTACGACGATATCTGGCAAGCCTTCGTGGCGATCCTGCCGGTCCGCACCGTGGGCGTCATGGGCGACGGCCGGACCTATGATTTCGCCTGCGCGCTGCGGGCGGTGACCTCGGTCGACGGGATGACGGCGGATTACTATCCGTTCAGCCATGAATTCCTGGGCGAAACGGCGACCCGGATCATCAACGAGGTGCGCGGCATCAACCGCGTCACCTATGACATCACCTCGAAGCCGCCCGGCACGATCGAGTGGGAATAGCGACCGGCTGACACGGGACGCGGCGGGGCATCCGCCCTGCCCATCCGCCCGTGATCCCGGCGGTTAACGCCCCTGCCGTCGGGCCAGAAAGGACAGCTTTTCGAACAGCGCCACATCCTGTTCGTTCTTCAGCAAGGCGCCGTGCAGGCGCGGCAGCATCTCGCCCGGCGCCTTCTTCAGATCCTCGGCGGTCAGATCCTCGGCCAGGATCAGCTTGAGCCAGTCCAGAAACTCGGAGGTCGACGGCTTTTTCTTCAGCCCCGGCGCCTCTCGGATCTCGAAAAAGCGGGTCAGCGCCTCGTCCAGCAGGCGCGGTTTCAGGCCGGGGTAGTGGACGGCCACGATCTGCGCCAGCGTCTCGGCGTCAGGAAAGCGGATATAATGGAAAAAGCAGCGGCGCAGGAAGGCGTCGGGCAGTTCCTTTTCGTTGTTCGAGGTGATGATGACGACCGGCCGGTGACGGGCGCGGATGGTCTCGCCGGTCTCGTAGACGTGGAACTCCATCCGGTCGAGTTCCTGCAGCAGGTCGTTGGGAAACTCGATATCGGCCTTGTCGATCTCGTCGATCAGCAGCACCACCTTGCCCGGCGCCTCGAAGGCCTGCCACAGCTTGCCCTTGCGGATATAATTGCCGACGTCATGGACGCGCGCATCGCCCAGCTGGCTGTCGCGCAACCGGCTGACGGCGTCGTATTCATACAGGCCCTGCTGCGCCTTGGTGGTCGATTTCACGTTCCATTCGATGATCGGCAGGCCAAGGCTGGTCGCGACCTGCCGGGCCAGCTCGGTCTTGCCGGTCCCCGGCTCGCCCTTGACCAGCAGCGGGCGTTCCAGCGTCACCGCCGCGTTCACCGCGATCGCGAGGTCGGGCGGGGCGATATATGTCTGGGTCGAGGCGAATTGCATCTGCGGTTCCTTTCCTGCCCCGGCCGCACATCTTCGGCAGGGTCGCGTCTGCGCGGACCCTAACGGCGTCGCAATCGCCGGACAAGTCGCGGCAGCGTGACGCAATCGATCCGCTAGTGACAAGCATCCGCGCATCCCTTAAAGGGGGCGCAAGGATCGGGGGACAGGCACCCCGCGCCATCGGAGGATGTATGAAACAGCAGATTTTCCTGCCCGATGACTATCGCCCCGCCGAGGACGAGCCCTTCATGAACGACCGCCAGCTGGAGTATTTCCGCCGCAAGCTGGAGGCCTGGAAGGCCGAATTGATCGAGCAATCCGCCGAAACGCTGGAAGGCTTGCAGGACAGCGCGCGCAACGTCCCCGACCTAGCCGACCGCGCGTCCGAGGAAACCGACCGGGCGCTGGAACTGCGCACCCGCGACCGCCAGCGCAAGCTGGTGGGCAAGATCGACGCGGCGCTGCGCCGGATCGCGAACGGCGAATACGGCTATTGCGAGGTGTCGGGCGAGCCGATCAGCCTCAAGCGGCTGGATGCACGTCCCATCGCCACCATGACCGTCGCCGCGCAGGAAAAGCACGAGCGCCGCGAGCGGGTGCACCGCGACGACTGATCGCTGACGGGCATGGGGCTGATCGCCCCGCCCATCGCCCGACCTCTTGCTGCGGTTTCTGATGGTGCCTGCCGACGCCCCGCGCCCAGATGCCGCATGTCGCCGCCTCCTTCCGCTCTCTATCCCGAACTCTGGCCCTGCCGCGGATGGTCGCGGCCGGGTCGCCTGTTTTCCGACCGGGGGTGCCATGACCGGCCATCTGCAATCGCGTGACATCACCATCATCGGCGCCGGGATCGCCGGGCTGACCGTGGCGCTGGCGCTCGCGCAGCGCGGCGCGCAGGTCACGGTGCTGGAACGCGCCGGCGCGTTTCGCGAGGTGGGCGCGGGCTTGCAGATTTCGCCCAATGCCGGCCGCGTGCTCGAGGCGCTTGGCCTTGGTCCGGCGCTGGATGCCGTCTCCGTGCGCTCGGACGGCGTGGTGCTGCATGACCGCGCCGGGCGGCAGGTGGCGCGGATGCCGCTGGCCGCGCATCGGCCGGGGGCTGCGTTCCGGATGATCCACCGCGCGCGGCTGGTCGAGGTGCTGGAACGCGCCGCCCGCGCCGCCGGCGTCACCGTCACGCTGGATCGCGAGGTGGCAGAGCTGCCCGAGCTGCCGCTGCTGATCGGCGCCGACGGGCTGCACAGCCGCGTGCGCCGCGCGCTGAACGGGCCGGAGACGCCCTTTTTCACCGGCCAGACCGCTTGGCGCGCGCTGATCCCCGACGATCCCGGCACGCCCGATCCCTATGCCCGGCTGTTCATGGGGCCGGGTCGGCATCTGGTCAGCTATCCGCTGGGACGGGGTTTGCGCAACATCGTGGCCGTGGTCGAGCGTCCCGACTGGACCGCCGAGGGTTGGTCGCATCAGGACGACCCCGCCCATCTGCGCGCCGCCTTTGCGGGCTTTGGCGGCAAGGTGCCCGGCTGGCTGGCGCGGGTCGAGCAGACCGGCATCTGGGGCCTGTTCCGCCACCGCGTCGCGCCCTGCTGGCAGGACGGGCGGCGCGTCATCCTGGGCGATGCCGCCCATCCGACCCTGCCCTTCATGGCGCAGGGCGCGGTCATGGCGATCGAGGATGCGTGGACGCTGGCCGCCTGTCTTGACGCAATCCCAGATCAGGCGGGGGCGCTGGCGCGCTATCAGGCGCTGCGGGTGCCGCGCGTGACGCGGGTGATCGAGGCCGCGAACGGCAATGCCCGCAACTATCACCTGACCGGCCCGGCGCGGCTGCTTGGTCATGCCGGGCTGCGCGGCCTGTCGCGGCTGGCGCCGGGGCTGCTGATGGGGCGCTTCGACTGGATCTATGACCACGATCCGCTGGCTGTCCGCCCCTAGGGTCGCCGCTCAGGCGCCTTTCTGGACGGCGGCCACGATGGTTTCGACCACATCGCGCAGCAGCGCCTCGTCCTCGGCCTCGGCCATGACGCGGATCAGCGGCTCGGTGCCCGATTTGCGGATCAGCACCCGGCCGGTGCCCGACAGCCGCGCCTCGCCCTCGGCGATGGCGGTCTTGACGCCGTCTGCGGACAGGGGCGTGGTCCCCGCGGCAAAGCGGACGTTCTTCAGCATTTGCGGCACCGGCTCGAACTGGGTCAGCAGGTCCGAGGCGCTGCGCCCGGTGTCCAGCATGGCGGCCAGGAATTGCAGCCCCGCGATCAGCCCGTCGCCGGTGGTGGCGTAATCGGTCATGACGATGTGCCCGGACTGCTCGCCGCCGAGGTTGAAGCCGCCCTCGCGCATCCGCTCGACCACATAGCGGTCGCCGACGGCGGTGCGTTCCAGCCGCAGGCCCCGCGCCTGCATGAAGCGTTCGAGGCCCAGATTGGACATCACCGTGGCCACCAGAGCGCCGCCGCGCAGCCGGTCCTGATCGGCCCAACGCCCGGCCAGCAGCGCCATCAGCTGATCGCCATCGGCCACGCGGCCCTTTTCATCGACCAGCATCAGCCGGTCGGCGTCGCCGTCCAGACAGATGCCCAGATCGGCACGGTGATCCAGCACCGCCTGCGCGCAGGCCTCGGGGTGGGTCGAGCCGACGCCGTCATTGATGTTGCGCCCGTTCGGCTCGACACCGATCAGCACCAGCTCGGCCCCTAGTTCGTACAGCACATCCGGCGCGGCGCGATAGGCGGCGCCATGGGCGCAATCGACCACGACCTTCAGCCCGTCCAGCCGCTTGGTGGCCGAGAAGGTGGTCTTGGCATATTCGACATAGCGCCCGCGCCCGTCATCGATGCGCTTGGCGCGGCCGATATTGGCGGGATCGGCGGGGCGGATCTGGCCGGCGACGATGGTCTCGATTTCGGTCTCGGCCTCGTCGGACAGCTTGAAGCCGTCGGGGCCGAAGAACTTGATGCCGTTATCGTCCGCCGGGTTGTGGCTGGCCGAGATCATGATGCCCAGATCGGCCCGCATCGAGCGCGTCAGATAGCCCACCGCCGGCGTCGGCACCGGACCCAGCAGCAGCACGTTCATGCCAGTGCTGGTCAGCCCGGCGGTCAGCGCGTTTTCCAGCATGTAGCCCGACAGCCTTGTGTCCTTGCCGATGACCACGCGATGCCCGTTGCGCCCGTCGCGGCGGAAATAGCGCCCCGCCGCCGCGCCCAGACGCAGCGCCATCTCGGCCGTCATGGGATCGCTGTTGGCGCGTCCACGCACCCCATCGGTGCCAAAAAGCTTGCGGGTCATGATCCTGCCTCTGTCCTTTCTGTCACGGCGCGCCACAGGGCCAGGCCCTGCCGCACCACTGCCACGTCGTGCACCCGGTGCATCTGCACCCCCTGCGCCACCGCCGCAAGGGTAAGCGCCAGCGTGCCGGGCGCACGGTCGAGCGGGTCCGGCGCCTGGCCGATCTCGCCGATGAAGCGTTTGCGCGAGACGCCCAGCAGAACCGGGCAGCCAAGCGCGTGAAACAGCCCGATCCGCGCGAGGATGGCGAGGTTATGCGCGGTCGTCTTGCCGAAACCGATGCCGGGGTCCAGCACGATCCGCGCGCGCGGGATGCCCGCCGTCAGCGCCCGGTCCAGCCGCTCCTGCAGCGCGTCATAGACATCCAGCAGCACATCATCATAGCGCGGATCGTTCTGCATGGTCGCGGGCACGCCCTGCGCGTGCATCAGGCACAGCGCCACGCCGCTACCCGCCACCACCCCGGCCAGCGCCGGATCGAAATCGAGGCCAGAGACGTCGTTCACCATCCCGGCCCCGGCCCGGATCGCCGGCCCGGCCACGCCCGCCTTGCGCGTATCGACCGAGATCGGGCAGCGCGCAGACAGCGCCGTGATGGTGGGCAGGATGCGCGACAGCTCGTCAGCCTCGCTGATGTCAGCGGCGCCGGGGCGGGTGGATTCGCCGCCGATATCCAGCAGATCCGCGCCCTGTTCGATCAGCGCGGTGCCGTGACGCAAGGGCTCGTGCAACCCGCCATCGGAAAAGCTGTCGGGCGTCGCATTGACCACGCCCATGATCTGCGGCCGGTCAAGCGCCAGCCCCATGATCGGCGGTCGGGGCGCGGTCAGCCGCGCCAGAACATCGGCGGGCGCGGCGCTTGAGGGCAGGATCTGCGGTGGGGCGTGGCGCGACAGCCGCTCGATATGATCGAAGCGCAGCCAGCCACCGGCGAGAGGCAGCGCGCCCTCGCTGACCGGAATGGGACGCCAGTAGAATTCGCTCATCCGCCGACCCGGTTCAGGGGGATTTCGGTCGTCAGCTCGGGCATTGCCGCCCCCGCTGGCAGCGCCAGATCGAGGCGGCTCGCCGCCATCCGCTCGGCCAGCCACAGCGCCAGTTTGACCGGCTCGGCCGCAAGGTCCGGCACATCGGCCGCCATGCGCGACGGCGCCCAGAGGATCGGGCGGCCCTCTTTCACCGCCCAGTCAAGCTCGGTCCGGCTGTCGGCCACATGCAGCCCCAACTGCCCGCCCAAGGCCCAGGCCGCCTGATCCAGCGCCAGCAGCGCGATCCGCCGCGCATTGCCGCCCGAGGGCAACGGCAGGCCGGGCGCGTCGGGGACCACGATCACCGCGCCGGTCGGCGGCGGCACCGGCGCGCCGTGAAACAGCACCACCGGGGCGGGCGCGGCCTGCACAGGATCGACGCGGCCACGGCGGCGCAGCAGCGTCACGCCAAGCGCGCCGGGGATGCGGTCCAGCTTTTCCACGCTGACCCGCACGCAGGCGGCAGCGGGATGGGCCAGCACCTCGGCCGCGATCTTTTCGGCCAGTGTTTCCAGCAGGTTGAACCGCGCATCCGCCAGCGCCGTCGCCACCGCATCGGTCAGCACGTCATAGGACAGGATGCGGTCCACATCATCGCCCGCCGCGTCCACGGCGTCGGCCATATCGGCGGTCAGGTTAAAGCGCAGCCGCTGGCGATGGCCGCGTTCGGACTGAAAGGCGCCGATCTCGGCCTCGATCAGGTAGTCGCGCAGATGGATCTGGTCAGGTTCGTCCATGGCCCCAGATCCCAAAGAAAACGCCCCGCCGCAAGGGGCGGGGCGCGACCTTCATCGCGTCATGCGAGATTATTTCGAGGCGACGCGGCGGCCCTGACGATAGAACACATGGCTGCCAATCTTCTGGGTGCGGGTAAAGCGCTTGGACCAGGACGGGCGCACGGCGGTGGTGTGGAAATAGGTGGCGCCGTTGGTCAGTTCACGCGGGGCACCGGCCAGCGCGTCGGCGGCGATCTGGCGGGCGCGGGCGGCGGCGGCGGCGTTCGACATGCGCCGGCCCTTGTTATAGGTGAACTGGCCGCGCTGATGGACGACGCCACAGACCGAGTTCGGGAAGGTGCGGCTGTCGACGCGGTTCAGGATGACCTCGGCCACGGCGCGCTGGCCGCTGCGACCCTCGCCGCGGGCCTCGAAATACAGCGCCTCGGTCAGGCAGGCGAGCGAATCCGCGCCGCCATAGCTGGTGTTGGTCAGGGTTTCCGGTCCTTTGGCGGGGTCGGCTGCGGCGGCAAGGGGCAGCGCCAGCGACACACTCACAACGAGGGCGGCCAGTTTACGGGTGAGCGTAAGCATATGGCAGTATTCCTGTCTCAGGGGTCGCCGACCGAGCAGAGGCCGGCTTGTTTCTGAGCGGAACCTACGCAGCCAAAACACCAGGCCGCCACGCGAGACGGCGTGAGGTTCCGCGAAAACCCTGATTAACCAGCTTTTTGGCGAGTTTTCGCCGAAGCCTCGGCAGCGATCTGGCGGATTTATGCCATTTCGCACTTGCGGCATCGCGCAGAGCGACAGCAGAAAAAAGGCGAATCAACCCTTGGGTTGTGCCTTGCTGCGAATCGCTTCCTGCGCTGCAGCAAGCCGCGCCACCGGCACCCGGAAGGGCGAGCAAGAGATGTAATCCATCCCCGCGCGGTGGCAGAAGGCGATGGTCTGCGGGTTGCCGGCATGTTCGCCGCAGACGGAAATGGTGATGCCAGGCTGCACGCGGCGGGCGCGTTCGGTGCCCAGCAGCAGCAGCTCGCCCACGCCTTCCTCGTCCAGGATGTGGAACGGGTCTTCGGGATAGACGCCCTGCTGGACATAGGTGCCCATGAAGCGGCCGGCATCGTCGCGCGACAGCCCGTAGGTCATCTGCGTCAGGTCGTTCGTGCCATAGGACAGGAACGAGGTGTGCCGCGCGATATCGCCCGCCCGCAGACAGGCGCGGGGCGTTTCGACCATCACCCCCAGCCGATAGGTAAAGTCGGTGCCGGTTTCGGTACGGACCGCGGCGGCCACGGCATCGACGCGGGTCTTGACGATCTCGACCTCGCGCCGGGCGCTGACCAGCGGGATCATGATCTCGGGCACCACCGGGGCGCCGATGGCGGCGGCGGCAATCGCGGCCTCGAAGATGGCGCGGGCCTGCATGTCATAGATTTCCGGCACGGTGACGCCCAGCCGCACCCCGCGCATGCCCAGCATGGGGTTGAACTCGGACAGCGCCTCGATCCGCCGGGTCACGTCGGACAGCGGCAGGTCGAGCGACTCGGCCAGCTCTCGCATGCCCTCGCGGTGCTGGGGCAGGAATTCGTGCAGGGGCGGGTCGAACAGGCGGATGGTGACCGGCAGCCCGGCCATGATCCGGAACAGCTCGGCAAAGTCCTGACGCTGGATCGGCAGCAGCCGGGCCAGCGCGATGCGCCGATCCTCGGGCGTGTCGGCGAAGATCATCTCGCGCATGATCGGCAGGCGGATCTCGTCAAAGAACATGTGCTCGGTCCGGCACAGCCCGATGCCTTGCGCCTTGAACATCAGCGCGGTGTGGGCATCCTCGGCGGTGTCGGCATTGGCGCGCACGCCCATGTCGCGGAAATCGTCCGCCCAGTCGAGAAGCTGGTTGAAGCTGTCGTCCAGCGCCGGTTCCAGCAGCGCCGGCGCCCCGGCCAGCACCTCGCCCGAGGTGCCGTCGATGGTGATCTCCTCGCCCTCGCGGAAGCTGCGCGTGCCGCAATGCAGCAAGCGGGCGCGGGGATCGATGCTGATGCCGGTGGCGCCGACGATGCAGGGCAGGCCCAGACCGCGCGCGATCACCGCGGCGTGGCTGGTCATGCCGCCGCGTTCGGTCAGCACCCCGACCGAGGCGTGCATGCCGCGAATATCCTCGGGCAGGGTCTCGCGGCGGACGAGGATGCAAGGCTCGTCCCGCGCAGCCGAGGCCTGGGCGGCGGCGGCGCTGAAGACGATGCGCCCGGTGGCGGCGCCGGGGCTGGCGTCGATGCCGCGGGCGATGATGTCGCGCGGCGCGTTCGGGTCGGTCTGATAGTGCATCAGCTCGGACAGGGCGCGCGGCTCGATCCGCATCACCGCCTCGGCCGGGGCGATCACGCCGTCCTGCGCCAGGGCGACCGCGATCCGCACCGCCGCCCGGGACGAGCGGTTGACCCGCACCGCGTCCAGGATCGACAGCTTGCCATCGGACAGCACGAACTCGATCTGCATCTCGTCGCGCAGCTTTTCGCGGGCGGCGGCGCAGTAGCCGACCAGATCCGCGAACAGTTCGGGCGCGAGGTCTTCCAGCGAGTCGCCGCGCGTGTCGCGGGTCAGATACATGGTCTGCGCGCCCTGCCCCTTGGCCGGCCCCTGCATCTGCCCCTTGAAGCGCCCGGTCATCACCGGCAGGCCGGTCACGCTGTCCACCGTCTGGATCGTGCCCGACCCGGTCACGCCCGGCCCGATGGCCAGCGCCATCTGCTGCATCACCAGCCCCAGCGGCGCGTCCTGCGGCGCGCCCTTGGCGCTGCGCAGGATGCGCGCGGTGGGCGCGTCCCAGGCCCGCGCCATCGACCGCAGCACCTCGGCCAGTTGCCGCGCCGGATCCTGGGGGAAATCCTCGTCCATCTCTTGCCGATACAGCGCCAGCGCGCGTTGCAGCGCATTCTCGCCGCCGCTGTCGAAACTGTCGAAATCCAGCCGCGCCACGTTCTGCGCATAGGCTTGGACAAAACCCAGATAGATCGAATCCGCCGCTTTCTGCCCGCGCGTCTCGACCAGCCGGGCATGGCAGGCGTCGTTGATGCCGACATTCAGCACCGTCCCCGGCCCGCCCCATTCCGGCTTCACCGCCGACGGCCGGACGCTGAGCAGCCCGGTCCCGCCCTGAAACAGCGCGCGCAGCACGTCCAGATCCAGCACCGCGCCCTGCGCCAGGGCGCGCACCGCGCCCGCCGCCAGCGCGTGCGACGGCGGCACCGGCAGATCCATCCGCACCAGACGTTGCAGGCATTTTGCCCGCCAGCCATGGACAGCGGCGTCGATCCCCGAATCGGGTGCGATGGCGACGATGTCGGATGGGGCGATGCTGCGTATCATGTCGCGGCAGATTAGCCATGCCCGCGCCTTTGCTGCAAGTGCGAGATAGCGCTTGAGCTTGCGGTTTCGCGCCCGATAGGATGGCCCGGCAATAAAGGAGACGGGCATGAAACTGACGGATCTGGCGCATGGCGGCGGTTGCGGCTGCAAACTGGGACCGGCGGTGCTGCGCGATTTGCTGGCCGATCAACCGCTTGCGCAGGCGATCCCGCAATTGCTGGTCGGCAATGAGCAATCCGACGATGCGGCGGTCTGGCAGGTGGACGAGAAGACCTGCGTGATCGCGACCACGGATTTCTTCATGCCGATGGTCGATGATGCCCGCGATTTCGGGCGGATCGCCGCGACGAACGCCATTTCCGACATCTATGCGATGGGCGGGCGGCCGATCATGGCGCTGGCGATCCTTGGAATGCCGATCGCCAAGATGCCCGCCCAGACCATCCGCGACATCCTGGGCGGTGGGGCCGAGATCTGCGCCGAGGCCGGCATCCCCATCGCCGGCGGCCATTCCATCGACAGCCCCGAGCCGATCTATGGCCTCGCCGTCATCGGTCTCTGCGCGCCCGAGGATGTGCGGCGCAACACCGGCGCCAAGCCGGGCGATGTGCTGATCCTGACCAAGCCGCTTGGCGTCGGCATCTATTCCAACGCGATCAAGCAGGGCACCGCGACGCCCAGCGACGTGGCCGAGATGGTGGCAAGCTGCACGACGCTGAACCGCATCGGGGTCGAGCTGGCGACCCTGCCCCATGTCCACGCGATCACCGATGTCACCGGCTTTGGCGTCTTGGGCCACGGCATGGAAATGGCGCGGGGGGCGGGGCTGCGCCTGCGCATCCGCCGCGACGCCCTGCCGCTGCTGGCCCGCGCCGCAGAACTTGCCGAAAGCGGCCATCGCACCGGCGCCAGCGGGCGCAACTGGGATGCGGTGGGCGAACACACAAGCCTGCCCGACGACGTGACCGAGGCGGAACGCACGATCCTGACCGACCCCCAGACCTCGGGCGGGCTGCTGCTGGCGGTCGATCCCGAGACCGTCGACGAGGTGCTGGCCCGCGTCCGCAAGCTGCATCCGCAGGCGGCGATCATCGGCGAGGCCCTGCCCGGCGCAGGGATCGAGGTCGTCTGAACGGCAGAAACGATCGGAAAAGGGCGGCCCCCCACGGGTGCCGCCCATTTTTATCTGGCTGTCGGATGCCCGCGCAGGACCGCGCGGCCTGCCGTCAGGCTGCGATCAGGTCGCCGCCGGGCAGCGGTAGTAGCGCAGGCCGACATTGTTCTCTTCCAGCCGCAGCACGCCCGGCGACAGGCGCAGCTTGGTGAGGCGGGTGAAGCCCTGGTTCTCGCCGGTGCAGGACAGCTCGACCTCGGTCGCGTCGCCCTTGTTGGTGCTGGAGATCGCCGTGCATTCCGACTCGTGGAAGACGAACTTGTTGCCCTGGATGTTCAGCGCGCCCTCGCTGCCGGGCTGGCCGCACTCGCTGGCGCGCAGGTTATAGCTGCCGTTCACGCTGTTGGCCGGCGCGACCGCGCCCGAGGCCGCGACCGGGGCTGCCGGGGCGACGGTTTCCTCGACCATCAGATCCGCTTCGGCGCGGGTGATCGGGGTCTCTTCGGTCGGGGCGCAGGCGACGAGGGTGAAGGCAACCGCCGCACCGGCGCCAATTGTGGTCAGAATCTTCATGATGCACTCCATTCTATGTTCCGGCGCGCTTCAGTGTGGTCTGCGCCCTGGTAACAAAAGCGCAACCTCACGCATTCGTTCCCGAAATTTGAATGGGACGGCTTGAAATCGCGGAAAAACCGCCGACGGTGGGCGTCTTTCAGGCTGGGATGCCCCCGCAGACCGCACAATCGGCGCGGCGCTGCAGCGCGATGCGCCGCGTCTCGCCCCACAGCCCGTCAAAGATCAGCATCTGACCACGCAGGCCCTGCCCCGCGCCGGTGATCGCCTTGATCGCCTCAAGCGCCATGATCGATCCGATGACCCCCGGCAGCGGCCCTGCGACACCGGCCTCGGCGCAGGACAGCGCCAGCCCCGGCGCGGGCGCGTCGGGAAACAGGCAGTCGAGGCAGGGCGTCCCGGCATTGGGATCATAGATCGTGACCTGCCCTTCCCATTGCGCGATGGCCCCGGCGATCAGCGGCACACCCGCCGCGACGCAGGCCCGCGCCACCCCCTTGCGCGAGGCAAAGCTGTCGGTCCCTTCCAGCACCAGATCGAAGCCGCGCATCACCTCGGCATCCTCGGCGCCAAGCCGGCGTGGCAGGGCCGTCACCTCGATCAGCGGGTTCAGGGCGCGCAGCGTCTCGACGGCGGCATCGACCTTGGCGCGGCCGGCATCGCGGGTGCGAAACAGGATCTGGCGTTGCAGGTTCGAGATGCTGACATCGTCATCATCGGCCAGCGTCAGATGCCCGACCCCGGCCCCGGCCAGATACAGCGCCACCGGAGAGCCGATCCCGCCCGCGCCGACGATCAGCACGCGCGCCTTGCGCAGCATCTGCTGGCCCGGCCCGCCGATCTCGCGCAGGACGATGTGGCGGGCATAGCGTTCCAGCGCATCGTCACTGGCGGGTGAAGTGTCGTGCACGGTCTGCGGCTGCCCCGGCGGCGCAATCTGCCCGGCACCCCAGCGACGGTGCGCCGCGATACGCGCCCGCCCGATCAGCGCCCCATAGCCCGAGGCGCCGGCGAGCAGCAGCCCGCCCACCGCCCAGACCCGCGGATCGGCGCCCAGCCCCGCTTGCGCCGCAAGGGCCGGCACGATCAGCAGCAGCGCCAGCACCAGCAGCCACAGCGCCGCCAGCAGGATCAGCACGCGCGGCAGGGACCAGCCCCGCCACCAGCCCACCGCCATCAGCGCCAGTGCGGCCCCAGCCATCAGGCCCATCGCCTAGCCTCGACCCGTCGAGCCAAAGCCCCCCGCGCCGCGCGCGGTCTGTTCCAGCGTCGAGACATGCGAAAACCGCGCCTGCACCACGGGCGCGACGACCATCTGGGCAATCCTGTCGCCATGGTTGATGGTCAGCGGACGGTCCGAAAGGTTGATCGCGATCACCCCGACCGGGCCGCGATAATCGCCGTCGATGGTGCCGACGCCGTTGACCAGCGACAGCCCCTCGCGCAGCGCGGCGCCGGACCGGGCGCGGATCTGCACCTCGAACCCCGGCGGGATCTGCATGCGCAGGCCGGTCGGGATCAACTGCCGCTGCAAGGGGGCCAGCACGACCACCTGCCCCGGCCCCAGATCGGCGCGCAGATCGGCCCCCGCCGCGCCCGCGCTTTCATAAGCGGGCAGCGGCAGATCGGGATCGGCGCCGTCATCCTTTACGATCAGAATTTCGGGCGCCATTCCGGTCCCCTTCATCGCAGGCCCCGGACAGAGGCCCGGCGGCCAGACACGCCGCTATTTCGGCGCGATCATCATCACCATCTGCCGGCCTTCCAGCTTGGGCATGTTCTCAATCTTGCCGGCCTCGCCCACCTCGTCGCGGATGCGGTGCAGCAGGTCCATGCCGATATTCTGGTGCGCCATCTCGCGGCCCCGGAAGCGCAGCGTGACCTTGACCTTGTCGCCGGCCTCGAGGAACTTCATGACATTGCGCATCTTGACGTCATAGTCATGGGTATCGGTGCCGGGGCGGAATTTCACCTCTTTGATGTCGATGATCTTCTGCTTCTTGCGGGCCTCGGCCTCGCGCTTTTGCTGTTCATACTTGAACTTGCCCAGATCCATGATCTTGCAGACCGGCGGCGACGCGTTGGGCGAAATCTCAACCAGGTCCAGACCGGCAGCCTGCGCCATCTCCATCGCGCGGGCGGGCGTGACGACGCCGACATTTTCACCATCCGCGCCGATCAGCCGGATTTCGGCAACGCGGATTCGTTCATTGACGCGGGGACCGGCGTCACGGTTGGGGGGCGGCGCATTGTGCGGACGACGAGCTATGGTTGGATTCCTTTTATGGATGCAGTCGAATGGCGTGCAAAATAAGCACTCGCGCGGCAAGTGACAACCTGAATCCCCGGAATTGCGGCTTTGCCCGCGATATCGTCCAGCGGGCTTTCCGGCGCCGTGCTGTTGTGGCAACAGAGAGCGGCGTCAGGAAGGAAACCCCCGGATGAGAAGGCTGATCGCCGCGATTGTCGCGTTCCTCGTGCTGCTGGCGGCGGGCTGGTGGGGCTGGTCGAACCCGGAACTGCTGCCTGCGGCCCTGCGCGAGGGGATCTCGCCGCGCCCGCCGGTCGCAGGCGGGCTGTCGCAGCGCCCGGTGGCGCGGCCTTTGGTGCCGCAGCCCGAACCCGAACCGGCGCCGCCGGAAACGCCCGTTCAGACGGCTCAGCCCGTGCCCGCCACCCCCGCCGCGCAGGACGCGCCCCTGCCGCCCGACACCGGCAGCGATCTGGCGCGCGAGACCGAGCGGGTGGCGGAACTGGCCATCGCCGCCGCCGATGCCCGCGCCCGCGCCGCCGCCGTGGCCCGGGCCGAGGCCGAGGCCGCCGAGGCCGCGCAGGCCGATCTGCGCGCCGCGCTGCAACCGCTGCTGGACGCGCCCGCCCCCGTTGCGGCCGAGGTGCAGGCCGCGTTGCAGGCCCTGCCCTCCGCCGGCAATCCGCTGGTCGAGCGAAAGCGCACGCTACTGGTGGATCAGATCCGCAAGATCATCACGCAGCCCTACCCCGCGCCTGACACCGCGCAAGCTGGCTCGACACCGCCGCCCGCTGACGCCACCGCGCCACCTGACGCCGCGCCCTCCACTACCTTACGCGCGCCGCAGATCGCGCGCATCCGCGAGTTGCTGTCATGACCCCGACGCTCGACCAGTTTCTGGCCGCCAAGCCTGCCGCGCTGCGCACTGGCCCCATCGCCATCCTGCTGATCGAGGACGAGGTCGAGACCGCCTCGACCCTTGCCCACGCCGTCAAGGCGGGTTTCCGCACCATCCTGGCGCTGTCGCCCGAGCCGCTGGCGCTGTCCGCGCCCCATCCCGCCATCGTCAACCTGACCTTCGACAGCCGCCGCAAGCGCGCCCATGTCGATGCCGTGAACGCGGTGAACGAGGCCGTGCCCCCCGGCACGTGGCTCTACTACGGCTATAACGCCGAATATCTGTTCTTTCCCTTCTCGGAAACGCGGCAGGTGGGCGAGATGCTGGCCTTTCACGCCGAGGAACGCCGGGCGGCGATGCTGACCTATGTCATCGACCTGTATGCGCCCGATCTGGCCCGCTATCCCGATGCGGTGAACCTCGACAACGCCATGTTTGACCGCACCGGCTATTACGCGCTTGGCCGCACCGACGGGTCGGGGCAGACGCTGGACCGGCAGCTCGATTTCCACGGCGGGCTGCGCTGGCGGTTCGAGGAATACCTGCCCGAAGACCGCCGCCGGATCGACCGCATCGCGCTGTTTCGCAGCCGCCCCGGCCTGCGCCTGCTCGAAGATCACCGTTTCGACGATCAGGAATACAACACCTATGCCTGCCGCTGGCACAACAACCTGACGGCGGCCATCGTCTCGTTCCGGGTCGCCAAGGCGCTGCGCCGCAACCCCGCCTCGCGCGACCGGATCGACAGCTTCATGTGGCGCAACTCTCACCCCTTCGACTGGAGCGCGCAGCAATTGATGGAGTTTGGGCTGATGGAGCCGGGGCAGTGGTATTGAACGCCCCACCCTTGCCCGCGCTTGCGACACTCGGTCCTGATCGTTAGACAGGCGCGGAATTGACGATGAGCAGAAACCGGAAACCGAAGGACGCGCCCATGGCCATGCAGAAGACGTATTTCGACAAGGACGACCTGCTGGCCTGCAGCCGGGGCGAGTTGTTCGGCCCAGGCAACGCCCAGCTTCCCGCGCCGCCCATGCTGATGATGGACCGCATCACCGATGTCAGCGAGGATGGCGGCGCGCATGGCAAGGGCCATATCACGGCCGAGTTCGATATCTCGCCCGACCTGTGGTTCTTTCCCTGCCACTTCCCCGGCAACCCGATCATGCCCGGCTGTCTGGGTCTGGACGGGCTGTGGCAGCTGACCGGCTTCAACCTCGGCTGGCGGGGCTGGAAGGGGCGCGGCTATGCGCTTGGCGTGGGCGAGGTCAAGCTGACCGGCATGGTCCGTCCCGACCGCAAGATGCTGACCTATCGCGTCGATTTCACCAAGGCGCTGCAGACCCGCCGCCTGACCATGGGCGTGGCCGACGGCATCGTCGAGGCCGATGGCGAGGTCATCTATCAGGTCAAGGACATGAAGGTGGCGCTGTCCGAAAGCTGACCCGGCAGCGGCTGGCCTGCGGCGAGGGTCGCGCGCCAGCCGGAGCCCGAGCTTCGTCAGACGGCAGGCACGACAGCAAGGCGACCTAGCCGCCAATCTGCGGGCATACGCAGCCCCGAGCGCCTGCCCCGCAACGCTACCCCGCCAGCAGGCGCGGCAGGAACAGCGTGATCGCCGGGAAGGCCAGCAGCAGGGCCACGCGCAGCAATTCGACCATGAAAAATGGCAGCACGCCCTTGAAGGTCTCGATCATCGGCGTGTCGCGCGCCATGCTGGAAATGATGAACACGTTCATCCCCACCGGCGGCGTGATCAGGCCAAGTTCCACCACGATCAGCGCGAGGATGCCGAACCAGATCTTCAGCTCGTCGGTGGACATGGCAAAACCCGCGCCCTCGCCCGTGGTCTGATAGATGCCGCCGTTCAACTCCAGCAGCATCGGCCAGAAGAACGGGATCACCAGCAGGATCATCGACAGGCTGTCCATCAGGCAACCCAGCAGGATCAGCGCGAACAGGATCACCACCATGACCGACAGGGGCGACATGCCGCTGTCGGCGATCCAGGCCGCCGCCTGTTGCGGCAGACCGGCGCGGGACATGAATATCTTCATCAACTCGGCGCCCAGCAGGATCAGGAAGATCATGCCCGCGGATCGCGCCGTGGCCAGCAGCGCCCCGGTCAGGTTGCGCCAGCCGATCGCGCCCCGGACCAGCCCATAGCCCGCGACCAGCACCACCCCCACGGCGGCGGCAGGGGTCGGGTTGAACAGCCCGCCATAGATGCCCCCCAGCACCAGTCCAAAGATGATGGTGACCGGCAGCAGACCCAGCGTCGCGCTGATGAACTCGGCGCGGCTGGCGGCGCCGCCGGCGGGACCGGCCTGCGGGCGGATCGTGACATAGAGCGCGATGGTCAGGATGAACAGCAGCACCGCGATCAGGCCGGGGATCAGGGCGGCGGCGAACATGGTGACGATGTTGGCCTCGACAATGACCGCATAAACGATCAGCACGACCGAGGGCGGGATCAGGATGCCCAGCACGCCCCCCGCCGCCAGAGTCCCGGTCGCCAGCGCGCCCGAGTAGTTGTATTTCCGCAGTTCCGGCAGCGCGACCTTGCCCATGGTCGAGGCGGTCGCCAGCGACGATCCGCAGACCGCGCCGAACCCCGCGCAGGCCGCGATCGCCGCCATCGCCGTGCCGCCCCGCATCCAGCCCAGCCAGACATTCGCGCCCCGGAACAGCGCCTGGCTAAGGCCCGCGACGGTCGCCAGCTCTCCCATCAGGATGAACATGGGCACGATGGACAGGTCGTAGACCGAGAACTGCCCATAGGCGAGCGTCTTGAGCTGGCTTAGCAGCAGGGTCGGGCCGTTCAGCCACATGATGCCCCCGGCGCCGACCGCGATCATGGCATAGGCGATGGGCAGGCGGATGGCGATCAGCGCCACCAGCGCCGTCAGCGCCAGCCCGCCCAGCAGCAGCGGATCGCTCATCCACGGGCCTCGCGCAGGCTTTCGGTCAGGGTCAGCAGCGCGGTCGCGGCCAGCAGCGCCAGCGAGATCAGCACCGGCACAAAGGCCCACCACAGCGGGATCTGCAGGATCGCCGTCACCGAGGAGTACAGCCGGTGATCCACCAGCCCCGCCGACATGCGCCACAACAGCACGCAGCCAAAGACCAGCGCCGCCAGCGACCCCAGCGCGCGCAGCGCCCCCCGCATCCGCGAACCGGCGCGGGCGGTGAAGATATCGGCGGTGACATTGGCGTCGGTCAGCTGGCAATAGGGCAGAAAGGCAAAGACGGCGAGCGCGATGCCCATCTCGGTCAGCTCGAAATCGCCGGGCAGCGGGTGGCCGAAGGCAGCGCCCAGAACCGAGGCCGCGTTGATGCCGACCACCCCCAGCAGAACCGCACCGCCCAGCAGCGCCCAGACCATTGCCGCCACCGCGACCCCCGCCGCGAGACCGCTGCGCTGCCGGGTGACGGCGGCGGGATCGGGAGCCGCGCCGGTCAGCCCGGTCGCAGGGGGTGACGCATCCGGCTGCCTCATTCCGCCTGTGTTTCCTTACGGTATTTTGCCACCAGATCGCGTGCCTGCGTGACCAGCCCCGCGCCGTCGATGCCCAGCGGCGTCACCTCGGCCACCCAGCGGTCGATGACCGGGGCGAGTTTTTCGCGGAACGCCTCGGTCTCCTCGGGCGTCAGGGTGACGTGGATGTTGCCGGCATCGGTCGCGGCCTTGATCCCGTCCAGCTCGGCCTGTTTCCAGACCCGGCCGATCTCGACCAGCCAGTCGCGGCCCGAGGCGTCGCGGAACGCCTGCTGCACATCGGGCGGCAGGCTGTCCCAGCGGGCCTTGTTCATCGACACCTGAAAGACCGAGGTGCCGAAGCGGATGCCGTCCGCGCCCTCGATCTGGAACTGCGTCTGGTCCTGGATCTTCAGCGTCGGGATGATCTCGAACGGGATGAAGGCGCCGTCGACCACGCCCTTGGATAGCGCCAGCGGCAGGTCGGGCACCGGCATCGACACCGGCTGCGCGCCCAGCGCCTCGATCACCCAGGCGCCGGTGCGGGTGGGAATCCGCATCTTCATGCCCGGCAGATCCTGCGGCAGCCGCACCTCTTCCGAGACGGTCTGGATCGCCTGCCCGGCATGGACATGCAGGAACATCGGCTCCAGCCCGCGATAATCCTCGGCCAGATGGTCGGCATACATATCCGCCAGCGCCAGATTGGCCGCGCCGGGGTCGTTGAGATAGACGAAGGGCAGCTCCATCACCTCGGTCCGGGGAAAGACGCCGGGGGTATAACCGTTCAGCGTCCAGATCAGATCGACGACGCCATCGCGGGCCTGCGTCACCAGTTCCGGCGGGCGGCCGCCCAGCGTCATCGAGGGGTAGATGTCGATCCTGACCTGACCGCCCGAGTTCTCCTCGACCTGTCTGGCCCATGGCTCCAGCATGTGTTTCTGGACCGTCGCCTCGGCCCCCAGAAAATGATGCAGCTTGAAGACATGCTCTTGCGCGGCCACGCCGCCCGCCCCCGATGCAAGCACAAATGCGGTGGCAAGCACCACCCGGACCATCCCCATCATCGCCTTTCCTCCCCTGATGAACGCGACCGGGCACACCCGGCCCCTCAGAGGCAGGCGAGCCACCTGACCCGCCTGCCGCAAAGCCTTAGCGCGCGGCGACCACGATCACCTCGACCAGATGGTCGGGGGTGGCCAGACGCGATTCGCCGGTGGCGCGGGTGGGCGGGTTGTCCTTGTCCAGCCACGCCTCGTATTCGGCGTTCATGGCGTCGAAATCGCCCATATCGGCCAGCCAGATCATCACCGACAGGATCTTGGACTTGTCGCTGCCGGCCTCGGCCAGGACCTTGTCGACGCCGGCCAGCGATTGGCGCACCTGCTGGGCGATGTCGGCAGAGGGATCGCCAAGCTGGCCGGCCAGATAGATGGTGTCGCCGTGGATCACGGCCTGGCTCATCCGGGGGCCGGGTTGGATGCGTTCGATCGACATGTCGGTCTCCTGTTGTTTTCCGTGCTGCCCTTGGGTCAGCATTTGCGTCCGCGCCATCTTATGCCCGCAGATGCGCGCCCCGCCCAGAGGCAATGCGCGACTTTCTGGGCATGGGCAAATCGGCTAGGCTGGCAGGCGCAAACCCGGCGCGGCGGGGCCTTCGGGCGTCGTTTCCGGGCCGCGCGTCTTGTCTGTCAGGCGGCGCGGCCTTATCGTCGCGTCAAATTGGGTCGCGCAGACAGCGCCGATCGCAATGGCAGGAAATGAAGGAGCGTGTATGCGCCGTGTCGTCATCACCGGGCTGGGGATCATCTCGCCCATCGGCAACAATGCCGCCGAAGTCACCGAAAGCCTGAGGGTCGGTCGCTCGGGCATCGTGTTCGCCCCCGAATATGCCGAGCATGGCTTTCGCAGCCAGGTTCACGGCATGCCGCAGATCAAGCTCGAGGATCATATCGACAAGCGCAACTTGCGCTTCATGGGTCCGGGCGCGGCTTATAACTTCCTTGCGATGGAGCAGGCGATCGCCGATTCCGGGCTGGAGGAGAGCGACGTCTCGAACCCGCGCAGCGGGCTGATCATGGGATCGGGCGGGCCGTCGACCAGCAACTTCTTTGACGCCCATCAGATCGTCATCGAAAAGGGCAGCCCCAAGCGCATGGGGCCGTTCATGGTCACACGCTGCATGTCCTCGACCAACAGCGCCTGTCTGGCGACGCCGTTCCGCATCAAGGGCGTGAACTATTCGATCACCTCGGCCTGCTCGACCTCGGCCCATTGCATCGGCAATGGCGTCGAACAGATCCAGATGGGCAAGCAGGACATCGTGTTCGCCGGCGGCGGCGAGGAACTGGACTGGACGCTGTCCTGCCTGTTCGACGCGATGGGCGCGATGTCGTCGAAATACAACGACACGCCCGAAACCGCCTCAAGGCCCTATGACGTCACCCGCGACGGCTTCGTCATCGCCGGCGGCGGCGGCGTCGTGGTGCTGGAAGAACTGGAACACGCCCGCGCCCGCGGCGCCAGGATCTATGCCGAAGTGACCGGCTATGGCGCGACCTCGGACGGCCACGACATGGTGGCGCCCTCGGGCGAGGGCGGCGAGCGGTCGATGCGCGTGGCGCTGGCGACCCTGCCCAAGGACCGCAAGATCAGCTATATCAACGCCCACGGCACCTCGACCCCGGTCGGCGACATCGGCGAGGTCAAGGCCATCCGCCGCGTCTTTGGCGAGGGCTCGACCCCGCCCATCGCCTCGACCAAATCGCTGACCGGCCACAGCCTCGGCGCGACCGGCGTGCATGAGGTGATCTATTCCCTGCTGATGATGCAGAACCGCTTCATCTCGGCCTCGGCCAACGTCACCGAACTCGACCCCGATTTGAAGCCCGAGGAAATCGCCCTGAAACGCGTCGACGATGTGGATTTCGATTCGGTCCTGTCGAACAGCTTCGGGTTCGGCGGCACCAACGCCTCGCTTGTCATGTCGAAATTTCAGGAGTGACGCAGATGGGAGATCTGCTGAAGAACAAGCGCGGGCTGATCATGGGCGTCGCGAATGAACGCTCGATTGCCTGGGGGATCGCGCGGGCCATGGCGGCGCAGGGGGCGGAACTGGCCTTCAGCTATCAGGGCGACATGTTCGCGGGGCGGGTCAAGCCGCTGGCGGAATCGGTCGGCTCCGACCTGCTGATCGACGTCGATGTGACCGATGACGACAGCCTCGCCGCGGCGTTTCAGCGGATCGGCAATGACTGGGGGCGGCTGGATTTCGTCGTCCACGCCATCGCCTATTCCAACAAGGACGAGCTGACCGGCCGCTTTGTCGACACCAGCCGAGAGAACTTCAAGAATTCGCTCGATATCTCTTGCTATTCGCTGATCGACGTGGCGCGCCGCGCGCATCCGCTGATGGGGCCGGGCAGCTCGATCCTGACGCTGACCTATGGCGGGTCGAACCGGGTCACACCGTTTTATAACGTGATGGGCGTGGCCAAGGCCGCGCTCGAGGCGTCGGTGCGCTATCTGGCCAACGATCTCGGCCCCGACGGCATCCGCGTCAACGCGGTCAGCCCGGGCCCGATGAAAACGCTGGCCGGGGCCGCCATCGGCGGCGCGCGCAAGACCTTCCGCCACACCCAGGCCAACGCGCCGCTGCGCGCGAACGCGACGCTCGAGGCGATCGGGGGGACGGCGGTCTGGCTGACCAGCGAATGGGGCGCCTGCACCACGGGCGAGATCGTGACCGTCGATGGCGGCTATCACGTCCTCGGCATGCCGCAGAGCGAAAACCTGTGAGCGCGCAGTTCTTTCACGCCGCCGATGGCGCAAAGCTCGCCTATCGCGACGAGGGCGAGGGGCTGCCGGTGCTGTGTCTGGCCGGGCTGACGCGCAACATGGCCGATTTCGACTACGTCGCGCCGCATCTGTCCGATGTCCGCCTGATCCGCATGGATTATCGCGGGCGCGGCGCGTCCGACCGGACCGGCGCCGACAGCTATACCGTCCCGCAAGAGGCCCGCGACGCGCTGGCGTTGCTGGATCATCTGGGGATCGAGCGCGCGGCGGTGCTGGGCACCTCGCGCGGCGGCTTGATCGGCCTGCTGCTGGCCGCCATCGCGCATGACCGCCTGACCGGGCTGTGCCTGAACGATGTCGGCCCCGAGATCGAGCGCACGGGGCTGGAGCGTATCTTCGACTATGTCGGCCGCAACCCGTCCGCCAAGACGTTGGACCAGGTGGCGCAGCGCATGGCGCAGATGGCGCCGGGCTTCGACAATGTGCCTAAGGGCCGCTGGCGCGAGGATGCCGGGCGGTTCTATGTCCAGACGCCGGACGGGCTGCAGGTCAATTACGACCCCGCCCTGCGCGAGGCGTTTCTGGCCGCCTTTCAGGGCGAGGCGCCCGATCTGTGGCCGCTGTGGCAGGCGACCCAGGGGATGCCGGTCGCGGTGATCCGGGGGGCGAATTCGGATCTGCTGGGCGAGGCCGCGTTTCAGCGGATGCAGCAGGAACGCCCCGACGCCATCTATGCCGAGGTGCCCGACCGCGCCCATGTGCCGTGGCTGGACGAACCCGAGGCGGTGGCCGCGATCAGGTCTTGGCTGCAGGCGGTCCGCGCCGCCTGACCTCAGCGCCGGCGCAGCAATTCGCGCAGCACGCAGCCCGGCCCGTCCGAGGGCAGCGGGCGGCGCAGCGTCTCGACCCACTCGGCCTCGTCGAAATCGGGGAAGAACGTGTCGGCGTCGGGGATGACGGTGTCGACCTCGGTGATCAGCAGGCGGTCGGATTGCGGCAGCATCTCCTGATAGATGCGCGCGCCGCCGATGCCATAGATCCGCGCGTGACCCGCCTCATGCGCGGCGGTGATTGCGCTGTCCACATCGGGGTGGGCGGTGCCGGGCAGGTCCAGACTGCGGCTAACGACAAGGTTCAGCCGGCTGGGCAGCGGCTGCCGCGGCAGGCTCTCCCAGGTGCGGCGGCCCATGATGATCGCGCCGCCCAGCGTCTCGCGCTTGAAGAAGGCCAGATCGGCGGGGATGTGCCACGGGATGCCGCCATCCTTGCCGATGGCCCCGTTCCGCGCGCGGGCGACGACCAGCGACAGCATCAGACCGCCACCTGCGCCTTGATCGCCGGGTCGGGATCATAGCCCAGAAACTCGAAATCCTCATAGCGGAAGTCGAAGATCGAGGACACCTCGCGGGTAAAGCGCAGCTTCGGCAGCGGCTTGGGCGTCCGCGACAGTTGCAGCCGCACCTGATCGAGATGGTTGGAATAGATATGCGCGTCGCCAAGGGTATGGACGAAATCACCCGCCTCATAGCCGGTCACATGGGCCAGCATCGCCAGCAGCAGCGCGTAAGACGCGATGTTGAACGGCACGCCCAGGAACATGTCGGCCGAGCGCTGATACAGCTGCAGATGCATCTTGCGCCCGATGATGCGGACCTGCCACAGCGTATGGCAGGGCGGCAACGCCATGCGCGGCACCTCGCCCGGATTCCAGGCCGAGACGATCAGCCGGCGGCTGTCGGGATTGGTGCGGATGTTCTCGACCAGCTCGGCGATCTGATCGACGTGACGCGCGTAAAAGACGCGCCGCCCCGCGGTGTCGGTCCCGGCGGGTTCAAGCGCCGAGAAACGCCGCCATTGCTGGCCATAGACGGGGCCGAGATCGCCCTTTTCATCGGCCCACTCGTCCCAGATCCGCACCTTGTTGTCGTTCAGATAGCGGATGTTCGTGTCGCCGGACAGAAACCACAGCAGCTCGTGGATGATTGAGCGCAGATGCAGTTTCTTGGTCGTCACCAGCGGAAAACCGTCCGACAGCCGATAGCGCGCCTGCATCCCGAAACAGGCGATGGTCCCGGTCCCGGTGCGGTCGGTGGTCTCCTCACCCTCGTCCAGAATTGTTTTCAGCGCCTGATGATATTGCTGCATCCCGCCCTCCTGTGCCGGGGCCCTTCATAACGTCCCGAGGCCACGCGCAACAGACCGAATAAGCGCCATGGAGGATCGTTTGTGCGCAAGCCCGTCGCGTGCCAAGGTGCCGAAACGCCGACGAACAAAGGAGTCATCATGTCGCTTCGCTATCTGCACACCATGGTCCGGGTCAAGGATCTGGAAAAGTCCATGGCCTTTTATCGCCTGCTGGGTCTGGAAGAGACACGGCGCACCGAAAACGAGCAGGGTCGCTTCACGCTGATCTTCATGGCCCCGCCCGGCCAGCCGGAATGTCCGGTCGAGCTGACCTATAACTGGGACGGCGATGAGGGCCTGCCCTCGGACAGCCGGCATTTCGGGCATCTCGCCTATCAGACCGATGATATTTATGCGCTCTGCCAGAAGCTGATGGATGCGGGCGTCACCATCAACCGCCCGCCGCGCGACGGTCACATGGCCTTTGTGCGCAGCCCGGACAACATCTCGATCGAGCTGCTGCAGGACGGCAAGCTGGAACCGAAAGAACCCTGGGCCAGCATGGAAAACACCGGTCACTGGTAATTCCGCAGCGCCTGACCGGAGCGGACGCTAATAGATATAGCGGATCTGCTCGGCCCAGTACCGCTCGATCCGCCGCCATTGCCGGTTCACGGCATCCAGCGGCGGATCGTCCAGCACGCCGGAACAGTCCAGGTCGCCCGCGTGACGCGCAAACAGCTCGCCGATCTGGTCGCGCACCTGCTGGCCCCGATCCGACAGCCTGACCCGGACCGAGCGCCGGTCCTGATCGCATCGCTCGTGCAGGACATAGCCCATCCCGACCAGCTTTTTCAGGTTATAGGACACGTTCGAGCCCTGATACATGCCGCGCGACCGCAGCTCGCCCGCCGAGACCTCGGCCTCGCCCAGATTATACAGCAGCAGGGCCTGGACCGGCGTCAGGTCGCTGCGGCCGACCCGCTCGAAATCATCCTTGATCAGGTCCAGCATCAGCCGATGCAGCCGCTCGAGCAGTTGCAGACACTGGAAATAGCTGGCCACCGGATCGCCCTGAGGCCGAATCTGTTGTCCGTTCAGTGCAATGGTCATCTGGTCATCCCTTTCTTCAGGAGGACCATGGACCAAATTTCCAAACCTGCGGTTAATCGGGCCGGATTATTTGCGGCCGATTGGTGAACTCGGCCGGATTTCCGGCCAGCCGGCCAAAGGCGTGATCCGCGATGACGTCAAGCACGCCCGCGATCTCGGCCGGGCCGGCGCTTTCGCCGCGCGCGCGGGCGGTGACCCACAGATACAGGTCCTGATCGTTCTCGCCCATCACCTGCTCGTATTGCGCGATCAGCGGCTCGGACAGCTGGGCCAGCTGGGTGTCGGCAAAGGGGCCGAGGATCAGGTCCATCTCTTTCATGCCGCGCCGCCAGCTTCGCATCCGCAGCCGCTTCAGCCGGATCTCGGGGTCTTCCATCATTGCCTCGCTTGTCGCAAACGCGCGCGCAGCCTATGACGAAAGCCTGTCACTTCCAAGGAGCCCGCGATGCCCTTCCTGTCAAAGGCGGTCAGCCGCATCAAGCCCTCGCCCACCGTGGCGATGACCGGGCGCGTCGCGGCGCTGCAGGCCGAGGGGCGCGACATCATCGGCCTGTCGGCGGGAGAGCCGGATTTCGACACGCCCGCCCATATCCGCGAGGCCGCCAAGGCGGCCATCGACGCCGGTCACACGCGCTATACCGCCGTCGACGGGATGGCGTCGCTGAAACAGGCGATTTGCCAGAAATTCGCGCGGGAAAACGGGCTGGACTATACCCCCGACCAGATCAGTGTCGGCACCGGCGGCAAGCAGATCCTGTTCAACGCGCTGCTGGCCAGCGTCGGCCCGGGTGACGAGGTCATCATCCCGGCGCCTTATTGGGTCAGCTATCCCGACATCGTGGCGCTGGCGGGGGGCACGCCGGTCATCCTGCCCAGCCGGGCCGAGGACGGGTTCCGCATCACCCCGGACGCGCTGCGCCGGGCGATCACGCCGCAGACGAAATGGCTGATCCTGAACTCGCCCTCGAACCCCTCGGGCGCGGCCTATGACGCCGAGCAGCTGCGGGCGCTGTGTGCGGTGCTGCTGGATCATCCGCAGGTCTGGGTGCTGGCCGACGACATCTACGAACATCTCTGCTTCGACGGCTTCCGCTTTGCCACCCCGGCGCAGGTCGAGCCGCGCCTCAGGGATCGGGTGCTGACCATGAACGGGGTCAGCAAGGCCTATGCGATGACCGGCTGGCGGATTGGCTACGGCGCCGGCCCGGTCGAGCTGATCCGCGCCATGGCCAAGCTGCAATCGCAATCGACGTCCAACCCCTCGACCATCAGCCAGCACGCCGCGCTGGCCGCGCTCAGCGGGCCGCAGGAGTTCCTGCAGGGCTGGCGCGACGATTTTCAGGCACGGCGCGATCTGGTGGTGGCGGGGCTGAACGACTGCCCCGGCATCGACTGCCCGGTGCCGCAGGGGGCGTTCTATGTCTACCCCTCGATCCGGGCAATGATCGGCTGGCGCAGCCCCGCCGGCACGCCCATCACGGATGACGAGGTCTTCGCCAATGCGCTGCTGGACGAGGCCGGCGTGGCGGTGGTCTTTGGCGCGGCCTTCGGCCTGTCGCCGCATTTCCGCATCAGCTACGCCGCCAGCACCGACACGCTGACCGAGGCGCTGCGCCGCATCCGCGCCTTCTGCGAAGGATGCGACGCAAGCCCGCGCGCTACAGCGCCGTCCAGCCCCCGTCGACGCTGATCGTGGTGCCGGTGATCTGCGCCGCCGCGTCACTGCACAGAAACACCGTCGTCCCGCCGACCTGCTCGACGGTGGCGAACTCGCCCGAGGGCTGGCGCGCCAGCATGACATTCTTGATGACGTCCTCGCGGCTCATGTCATGGGTCTTCATCTGGTCGGGGATCTGCTTTTCCACGATGGGCGTCAGCACATAGCCGGGGCAGATCGCGTTGCAGGTCACGCCCTTGCCCGCCTGTTCCAGCGCCGTCACCTTGGTTAGCCCGACCACGCCATGCTTGGCCGCGACATAGGCCGATTTGTAGGGGCTTGCCGTAAGTCCATGGGCCGAGGCGATGTTGATGACCCGGCCCCAGCCCTTGTCGCTCATCCCCGGCAGGGCGGCGGCGGTGCAGTGAAAGGCCGAGGACAGATTGATCGCGATAATCGCGTTCCACTTGTCCACCGGAAATTCCGGGATCGGCGCGACATGCTGAATGCCGGCGTTGTTCACCAGAATATCGCAGCCGCCGGCCTTTTCGATCAGCGCGCGGCACTGGTCCGGCGCGGACATGTCGGCCTGAATATAGCGCGCCTCGACCCCGAATTCCTGCCCCAGATCGGCGGCCAGTTTGTGATCGGCCTCGTCATCGGTAAAGCTGTTCAAGACGACCGAGGCCCCCGCCCGCGCCAGTTCCCGCGCGATGCCCAGCCCGATCCCCGAATTTGAGCCGGTGACCACCGCCACACGGCCTTTCAGCATGTCTTCAAACATCTGTCGTCCTTTCCTCAAATCTGCGCGCAGGTTGGACCGGCCTGCGCAGGCGCGCAACGCCGATCTGCCACGGCCAAGCTGAAGGACTGGGATAAAAAAAAAGCGCCCGCACAAGGCGGGCGCAAGTCATGAGGCAGGTTTCATACAGGCAAGAAACCTATCGAGCAGTGCACCATTTATAGGCGAAACGGCGCCCGAGTCCAAGGCTGATGTTTGTCATGCCCCAGCCGCTCGGATAGGCTGCCGGTTGAAATCGCTTAACTTTGCCGCAGGGGGCCAACAGCAGGAATGCGAATCTTCAAAAACCCTAACGATTCCGCGATCAGACGTGCCTTGGGCACCGCGCTGCTGGCGCTCTCGACTGTTGCCGCGATGCCGCTGGCAACCCATGCCGAACCCGCGCATGGCATTGCGATGTATGGGGAACCTGCCCTTCCGGCGGGTTTCGATCACCTGCCTTATGCCAATCCCGACGCCCCGAAAGGGGGCTCGATTCGCCTGGCCGAATCAGGCGGGTTCGACTCGCTGAAGCCCTGGGTGCTCAAGGGCAATCCGGCCTGGCCGATCTATACCATGCCCGGCGTCGTGGCCGAGACGCTGATGCTGCGCAGCCTTGACGAGCCGTTCACGCTTTACGGCCTGCTGGCGGAAACCATCGAAACCGCCCCGGATCGCAGCTGGGTCGAGTTCACCCTGCGCGACGAGGCCAGGTTTTCCGACGGCAGCCCGGTCACGGTCGAGGATGTGATGTGGTCCTATGAGACGCTCGGCACCCAGGGCCACCCGCGCTATCGCGGCGCCTGGGCCAAGGTCGCCAAGATGGAACAGACCGGGCCGAACAAGATCCGCTTCACCTTCAACACCCCCGACCGAGAACTGGTGCTGCTGATGGGGATGCGCCCGGTGCTGAAAAAGGCGCAGTGGCAGGACAAGGATTTCTCGGCCGCCGGGCTCGAGCCGCCCATCGGCTCTGGCCCCTATGCCATCGACCGCGTCGATCCGGGCCGGGCGCTGACCCTGCGCCGCAACCCCGACTGGTGGGGCCGCGATCTGCCGGTCAATCGCGGTCTGCACAACCTCGACACCATCACCTATGATTATTACGGCGACGCCAACGCCATGTTCGAGGCGTTCAAGGCCGGCGAGATCGACGTCTGGCGCGAGCTCAGCCCCAGCAAATGGGAAAACGAGTTCAACTTCCCGCGGGTGACCTCGGGCGAGGTGGTGAAATCCGACATCCCGAATGAACGCCCCTCGGGCATCATGGGCTTCGTGATGAACACGCGAAACCCGCTCTTCGCTGATTGGCGGGTGCGGCAGGCGATGATCGAGGCGTTCAACTGGCAGTTCATCAACGCCACCGTCTCGGGCGGTCAGGATCAGCGCATCACCTCGTATTTCGCCAATTCCGAGCTGGCGATGACCCCCGGTGCGCCCGCCGAGGGGCGCGAGCTGGAACTGCTGGAACCCTTCGCCGCCG
Source organism: Paracoccus jeotgali (assembly GCF_002865605.1). Classification (NCBI taxonomy): domain Bacteria; kingdom Pseudomonadati; phylum Pseudomonadota; class Alphaproteobacteria; order Rhodobacterales; family Paracoccaceae; genus Paracoccus; species Paracoccus jeotgali. The sequence continues at coordinate 520,928 of NZ_CP025583.1, read as the reverse complement.
ATCTGCTGCCCGGCACCATCGACGGCTATGCCCTGCCCGAGGGCAGCGCCGAGCCGCTGGACCGCCGCGCGCTGCGCCGCGCCCTGAAGCTGCTGGAAGAGGCCGGCTGGACCATCCGCGACGGCAGCCTGCAGAATGCCAAGGGCGAGCCCTTCCGGTTCGAGATCCTGCTGAACCTCTCGGGCGGCGCCATGACCACGGCGGCCGAGACGCGGCAGATGGCCGACATTTATGTGCAGGCGCTGCGCAATCTGGGGATCGAGGCGCGGGTCTCGCTTCTGGACAGTGCCCAATATACCGAACGGACGACCAACTACGCCTTCGACATGACCTGGTATGACCGTGCGCTGTCGCTGTCGCCGGGCAATGAGCAACTGCTTTATTGGGGCGCGGCCGGCGTGACCGAGCCGGGGACGCGGAACTTCATGGGCATGAACTCGCCCGCGGCCGAAGCGATGGTGACCGAAATGCTGAACGCCGACAGCCGCGAGGATTTCATCGCCGCCGTTCACGCGCTCGACCGCGTGCTGACCGCCGGGCGCTATGTGATCCCGGCCGGCTTCTCGCCTGTCGGCCATCTCGCCCATGACGCCGAGCTGCACTTCCCCGACCGCATCCCGCTTTACGGCGACTATCCGGGCTTTCTGCCGGAAACCTGGTGGCGCGAGCCGAAGGGGTGAGGACGGAACCCCTTGCCGCGCGTCGTCGTTCTGCAACCGAGGGCCGCGCCGCGGCCGGAATTCAAGAAGGAGCTTGCCAATGAAATGGCAACATGTCGCTGAAAACTGGTCCGCTTTCTACGAGGCGATCATCGACCGCTGGCCCGATCTGGACGAAGCTGACCTCGACGAGATCGACGGCGACCAGCGCGCCTTCCTGAAGCTGATCTCGACCACCGAAAGCGTCGAGATGGAGGAAGCCAAGGCCGAACTGCGCGAATGGCTGATGGGCGAGATTCCGGCCGACGTGGTCATGGACGAGATGCATGACAACCGCTCGATCATGAACTCGGCGAAATACGTCCCCGAGGGCGAGGATGAATATGACGACGACGCCCGGTTCGGGGACGATGACGAGACGGATGGGGACTGAGGTCTCATCAAGGCTTCGAGATGGTCGTCGCCACCTGCTCGACACCCCGCTGCAATGATAAAAACCCCGGACGCGCGTCCGGGGTTTTTCCTTGCGTTACGCGTCTCTCGCGTCGCGCCCTATTCGTCCGCCAGAACCGCGTCCTCTCCGGCCGGGCTGCCGAAATCGAGACCATGGCTGGCGCGGATCTTATCTTCGATCTCAGTTGCGAGCGCCGGGTTGTCGCGCAGATATTGCTTGGCGTTCTCGCGGCCCTGGCCGATCCGCTCGTCTCCATAGGAATACCAGGCACCGGACTTGTCGACGACGCCGGCCTTGACGCCCAGATCGACCAGCTCGCCCATCTTCGAGATGCCTTCGCCATACATGATGTCGAACTCGACCTGACGGAAGGGCGGCGCGACCTTGTTCTTGACCACCTTCACCCGCGTCGAGTTGCCCACCACCTCGTCGCGATCCTTGATCGAGCCGATGCGGCGAATGTCGAGACGCACGGAGGCATAGAATTTCAGCGCGTTTCCGCCAGAGGTCGTCTCGGGGCTGCCGAACATGACGCCAATCTTCATGCGGATCTGGTTGATGAAGATCACCATGCAATTGCTGCGCCCGATCGAGGCGGTCAGCTTGCGCATCGCCTGGCTCATCAGCCGGGCTTGGGCGCCGACCTGCGCGTCACCCATATCGCCCTCGATCTCGGCCTTCGGGGTCAGCGCGGCGACCGAGTCGATCACGACCATGCTCACGGCGCCCGAACGCACCAGCGTATCGACGATCTCGAGCGCCTGCTCGCCGGTATCCGGCTGGCTGATCAGCAGCTCATCCAGATTGACGCCCAGCTTGCGGGCATATTGCGGATCAAGCGCGTGTTCGGCGTCGACAAAGGCGCAGACGCCGCCCTTTTTCTGCTCTTCCGCGACGCAATGCAGGGTCAGCGTGGTCTTGCCCGAGCTTTCCGGCCCGTAGATCTCGACGATGCGACCCTTGGGCAACCCGCCTATCCCCAGCGCGATATCCAGCCCCAACGACCCGGTCGAGGTGGCCTCGATCTCGGTCACCGGGTTGTCGACGCCCAGCTTCATGATCGAGCCCTTGCCGAACTGCCGTTCGATCTGCGCCAGCGCGCTGTCCAGCGCCTTTTGCTTGTCGGCCGCTTTCTTGTCCATGTTCGTGTCGCTCATCCTGCCAAAATTCCTTGCCCTTATGTCAGAACACTGTGCTTGGCTCAATCGGGGCCGCGGCTTGTTCCTTTAATGTTCTAATTACGTGATGACGCGCCTCGTGACAAGCCTCACCTGCGCAGAGCTAGCACGAAATCCTTAACCGAAGGTTTACAGCCGCCCGGCGCTTGCCTATCCAAGGCCGGATAAAAGGGCGTGAGATGCTGATATTCTGGGAACAACGACTGGTCTTTCTGGCGACGCCCAAAGCGGGCTCGACCGCGGTCGAGGTGGCGCTGGAACCGCTTGCCAGCCTCGCCGTGCAGCGGCCACCCCAGATGAAGCACGCGGATGCCGCGCATTTTCACCGCCATATCCATCCATGGCTGCAAGAGCTGACCGCGGATCACTTCACCACGGTCGCCCTGATGCGCGAGCCCATGGACTGGCTGAGCAGCTGGTATCGCTTCTATCGCCGCGACGAATCCGATACTGACAGTGCCCCGGAAAGTTTCGACCAGTTCGTGCAGCGCTATCTGCGCCGGTCCGACAGCATGACCCGCCCGATCGGGACGCAGGCCGAGTTCCTGACCGGCGGCGGGACGCGCGTCGACCGGATCTTCCGTTACGAGAACATGCCGGCCTTCACGGATTTTCTCGACGACTGGCTGGGTTGCGCAATCAGCCTGCCGCGGATCAACGTCCCCCCCGCCGCCGACCTGACCCTGCAGCCCGACACCGATGCCGCGCTTCGACATGCGCTGGCAGCCGATTTCGCCCTCTACGCGTCGATTTCGGACGAAGCTGCCGCCCCTTCCACCTTCTGACCCACCGCCGCCACGAGGGCGGTCAGCGAGAAGGGTTTCTGCAGGAACGACGCGCCTTCGACCGGGTTGCGGCCGTTCTCGAACACGTCCTCGGTGTATCCGGACATGAAGATCACCGCCTTGCCGGGCCGGTCCTTCAGCGCCCGGCGCACCCAGGACAGCCCGTCGAGGCCCGGCATCACGACATCGGTCACAAACACATCGACCTCGAACCGGTCGTTGTTGAGGATCTCCAGCGCCTCCTCGCCCGAGGCGGCTTCGGTCACGTGATAGCCATGCAGCTTCAGGGCGCGGCTGGCAAAGGCGCGAACCGGGGCCTCGTCCTCGACCAGCAGGACGCGCTGCGTGTGGCGGGGCGAAAGGGCGGGCGCGTCGGCGGGTTTTTCAGGTGCGTCCTCGGCAGGCAGGTCGGCACCGGTGAACACAGGAAGGTAGATGGTAAATACCGTCCCCTGCCCGACCGTGCTGTCGCACAGGATATAGCCGCCAGTCTGCTTGATAATGCCATAGACAGTCGAAAGACCTAGACCGGTCCCCTCACCCACGCGCTTGGTGGTGAAGAACGGCTCGAAGATCTTGTCGATCAGGTCGGGCGGCACACCGCAGCCATGATCGGCGATGGTCACGCGCACATAGTTCCCTGCCGGCACCGCGAATCGCCCGTGCGGCTGCGCCTGCGGCAGATCGACATTCTGGGTGGTTATATCGACACGGCCACCATCGGGCATGGCATCGCGCGCGTTGACGACGAGGTTCATGATGACCTGTTCGATCTTGCCGCGATCGACGCGAACCGGCAGCAGGCGCGGGTCATGCTGTTGTTCGACCCTGACCTTTTCGCCCACCAACCGGTTCAGCAGATGAGAGAGATCCGCGATGGTGTTCCGCAGATCGACCCGCTGCGGCTTCAGCGTCTGCTTGCGCGAGAAGGCGAGCAAATGGCTGACGAGGTTGGCCGCACGATTCGCGTTCTGGCTGATCTGGTCGAGATCGGCGTAATTCGGATCGCCCTTGTCATGGCGCAGCATCAGCAGGTCACAATGCCCGCTGATCGCGGTCAACAGGTTGTTGAAATCGTGGGCAATTCCGCCTGCGAGTTGGCCGATGGCCTGCATCTTCTGGCTCTGGACGAATTGCGCCTCGAGCGTCTTCAAGGCGCGGGCGTCGGACAGCACGGCGATGACGGTGCCGCTCTCCGCTTCGGGGTGCAGCGAAACCTGCACATAGCGGTCGGCCCCGGCATGGCTTGCGCGCAGAACCTCGGGCGGCGTGGTGCGACCCGAGGACAGCGCCTCGGCGAGCCACTGCTCGATGGGGCGGCCAAGCCCGTCGAGCAGGCGCGAGAGATGGCGGCCCTTCACGTCCTCGCCCGCATAGGCGCGGGCGGACTGGTTCACGTCGAGCACTGTTCCATCCGCGGCGAGCCTGATGATCGCGACCGGCAGACGGTCATAGTCGAAGGGCTGCGCCGCATTCGCGCAGGCAAGCGCAGCGGGCGTAATAATAGATGCGCGCAGCAGATCGTCACCCACCCGCTCGATCGAAAGCCGCCCGCCCGCGGGCAGATCGCTGCTCGCCGCACCCTGCCGCAGGCCACGGGCCAGCAAACTGGCGCCCTCGCCCTCGGCATCGGCGAGTCGTCCCGCGAGCATCTGAAAGACCGGGCGTCCGCGCCAATCGCCCGCCGCATCGAGCGATTCGGGCGACTGGTGCAGCACCATCCCGTCAGCGGCAATGGCACATTCCGCGCAGCCAGAGTGCTCCATCAGCGCGGACAGCCGACGAAGCTGTCGCCGTTGCAGCCACTCTCGCCGGATCTGAGCGCAGGCGAGGCTGCCGCCCAGCAGATACCACGCCAAAAATGCCGCCAGCGAGACCAGCGTCAGCGTCGCGCCCTGATCCAGCCGCGCCTGCTGCACCTGCAGCCCGACCGCCGATACGACCAGCGGCAGCACCAGAAACGGCATCCAGATCATTGAGTTACGCGGCAGTTTTTGCAGCAGCTTCATGTCCCACCCGAGGCAATCACGGAATCAGGCTTAGGGCAGAAGTCTTAACAGAGTTTTAAGCCGCGCCAGCCGAATGCGTCAAAATTGAAACAAAGAAACCGTCCGAGGCATCCTCGGGCGTCAACAGCCGGCGCTCTGGCTCGGTAAACCGCTGATTCCGAGCAACAAAGCGATCGATCTGATCGCCGTTTTCCGCGTCCAGTAACGAGCAGGTCATATAGGCGATGCGTCCACCCGGCCTCACCAGATCGGCGCAATCATCAAGAATTTCTGCCTGCAGCGCACATAACTCCGCCAGCCTCTCGGGCGTCAGGCGCCATTTCGCGTCGGGCTTCCGCCGCCAGGTGCCGGAACCCGAACAGGGCACGTCCGCAATGATCAGATCATAATTTTGGCCCGATGGCGCGGGCGGCGAGAGCGTCACCGAGACGCCGGCGCGCGCCGCGCGCTCCGGCAGGTCCGACATCCGTGCGGGCGCCGCGTCATGGGCGGTGACGCTGAGGTCGGTCACGGCCAGCAGCGCCAGCGATTTGCCGCCGCCGCCGGCGCAATAATCGAGCACCTGCTGGCCGGGACGGGGCGCGAGCAAGCTACAGGCGATCTGCGGCGAAAGGTCCTGCATCTCGACCCAACCGGCGCGATAGGGCGCGGCGCCATGGACGCGCCGCTCGCCTGAGGTGACACGCAGCGCGGTGGGCAGATGCGGGTCGGGGATGGCGTCGATCCCGGCGTCGGTCAGGGCCGCGATGGCCTGCGCGGGTGTTGCCCGGCGCGGGTTGACCCGCAGCCAGAGCGGCGCGCGGTCGCGCATGGCATGGGCCAGAGACAGCGCGCGCGCGCCCAAAGACGCCTGCCACAGCGGCCAGAGCCAGTCCGGCAGATCGGGCAGCGCCTCGGCCTGCGCGATGGGGGCGCCAGCGGTGCGCTCGGCCTCGGTCAGGGGCGGCGGCGCGTGGCCGGTGCCGGAGAAGATCGCGTCGGAATCGGCACCCTCGGCGCGCAGCATGCCCAGCATCAACCCGCGCCCGGACAGGGCGCCGCCAAGCGCAGCCAGACTGTCGCGGCGGCGCAGCGCCTGAAAGACCAGATCGCGGACCGCCGCGCGGTCGCCGGAACCGGCAAAGCGGCTGGCGCGCGCCCAGGCGATCAGCGCAGGCTCGGCCTGTTGCCCCGCAAGGATGCGGTCGAGGATCTGGATCGCGGCCGCCACTCGTGCGCCGGGCGTCATGGCGCGAGACCGGGCGCAGTGGCGCGACTGATGCAGTGGCGTCGGGTGGACCAGCCGCACAGCCCCTGCTGGTCGATCACCGGAAACAGCTTGGACAACCGCGAGAGCAGGGTCGAGAAAAGCCCTGCGAGGATCAACACAACCTTAATCTCCATCTGCAATAAGATCAGGAGCGGCAGGCTTGCTGCGGATGCGATGAGGGTCAGCACCAAGCGCGCGCTGCCAATCACAAGGTGAAGCAGAATCGTAAACTGGTAGGGAGAGCGGAGAAACGGTGACATCAGCACAAGATAGACCAGCAGCGCGCCTGCCGCCATGGCGCCACCGCAGGTTTTGCAAACGTCGTTCATGATCTTGGGTGCCCCTTGGCACAGCCCGCGGCGCGATCTGCGAGCGATCAAAGAAATCGGGTAGAAAGGGCTGTGCGGTCAGGAGGCTCACTCAGCGCCAGACCCGCAAAACACGCGCATCGGCAGCTATGCACCTCAGCCGATCCCGCTGCTTGACGCCCCCGCCATCCCTTATACACTCGCGCGGAAAGATGTAGCCAAGTGTCAGGTTCAAGCGTGCGATGCCCAGGTCCAGCAAGCGAGTTTCACCCAGCGAGCCGACGCTGCCGCGCCCCGAGCCGCGTCGCACCCGCGAGGAGTTGCGCGCCGACACGCTGGCCGCCGCGCGCGAAATCATCCTGTCGGACGGCCCCGAGGCGCTGACCGCGCGGCGACTGGCCGAGGCGGTGGGATACACGCCCGGCACGATCTACAACCTGTTCGACGGGCTGCCGGATGTGCTGTGGCAGGTCAATCGCGGCAATTTCAAGCGCATCGAGGAGTTGTTCGAGGATCTGCCCGGCGACGACCCGACCGCCCGGCTGCGCAGCCTCGCCGCGCGCTATCTGCGCCTTGTCGAGACCGAACCGACGCTGTTTCGCGCGCTGTTCGACGGCCCGCGCCGCAGCGATCGCTTTCCCGACTGGTATATGCAGGCGATTGCCGGCTGCTGGGGCGCACGGCCGATGAGCTGCGCCAGTTGAACCCTGCCCTGACCGAGGCGCAGGCGCGGGACGAGGCGGCGGGCATCTTTGCCGCCGTCCACGGGATCGGCCAGCTTCAGGTCTCGGCCCGGCTCGATCTGCTGACCAATGTCTCGGGCGCGGAACTCGCCGACCGGCTGCTGAGCCGCATCCTGCGCGACGTGGCGACCGGCGCCTGATTTCGGCCCCGCGCGCCCATTGCCTTGCATCCTCGCCCCTCGCGGGCCATCTGTGGTCTCGCCGCAACAGGAGCCGCAATGCAGAAAGTCCCCCTGCCCGAGCGTCCCGGCTGGCGCGAGCGCGCGACCGAGCTGGGCTTTACCTTCGCCGATATGGGCGGCGAGCCCTATTGGGACGAGACCTCGGCCTATCGCTTCAGCCTGCGCCAGATCGAGGACGATATCGAAGACCCCTCGACCGAACTGCATGGCATGGTCCGCGAGGCCGTGGCGACCGCGCTCGCCAGCGATGAATGGCTTGAGCGGATGCAGATTCCGCAGCAATTCTGGGACTTTCTGGCCGATAGCTGGAAAGATGGCGAGCCCGAGCTGTATGGCCGGATGGACCTGTCCTATGACGGCCATGGCCCCGCGAAGCTGCTGGAATACAACGCCGACACGCCGACCTCGCTTTACGAATCCGCCTCGTTCCAGTGGGACTGGCTCGAGGAGCAGCAGCGGCTGGGCGTCCTGACGGCCGATACCGACCAGTTCAACGCCCTGCACGAGGCGCTTGTCGCGCGTTGGGCCGAGATCGCGGCGCCCGACACCGACATCCATTTCGCCGCCGACCCCGACAACCCCGAGGATTACGCCACCGTCGAGGCCCTCGCCTGGGCCGCGCGCGAGGCCGGGCTGGGGGCGCATTTCACCAGCCTAGCCGCCATCGGCCTGACCGAGGAGGGGCAGTTCGCCGACGATCAGGACCGGGTGATCGGCACGCTCTTCAAGCTCTATCCGTGGGAGGACATGCTGCGCGACGAATTCGCCGCGCATCTCGGACCCTCTGGCGTGCGCTTCATCGAGCCGCCCTGGAAGGCGGTGGTGTCGAACAAGGCGCTGCTGCCGCTGCTGTGGCAGATGTTCCCCGGCCACCCCAACCTGCTGCCGGCGTTTTTCGCTGCCGACGTGGCCGAGGCGCTGACCGGCGGCGCGCCCGCGACACGGGTCGCCAACGCCTTTGCCGCGGCGCAGGATGTGCTGCAGCAGGGGCATGTGTCCAAGCCGATTTTCTCGCGCGAGGGGGCGGGCGTGGTCATCCGCGAACAGGGGCGCGAGACCGACCGCGCGCCCGATGACAGCTATGACGACCATCCGCGCATCATTCAGGCCCTCGCCCCGCTGCCGGAGTTCGGCGGCTTTCACGCCGTAATCGGGGCCTGGATCGTGGGCGAAAGCTGCGTCGGCATGGGCATCCGCGAGGATGCCAGCCGGATCACGCACAACCTCTCACGCTTCAAGCCGCATTACATCGAGGATTAAGCATGACCGAAAAACTGCAGACACGGACCGGCATCCCGCCCGCCCCGCGCAAGCGGTCGCGTCACGTCGCGCTGTTTCTGGCCGGCGCCGCGGTGATGACGCTGGCGGCCTGCGAGGATGACAAGACCGACGCCGCCGCCTTCCCCGATCTGGACAGCTGCGTGTCCGAGGCGCGCAAGGGCTCGCTGTTCTTCACCGAGCAGGATTGCCAGACCCAGTTCGCGCAGGCGCAGCAGGATTATCTGGAAACCGCGCCGCGCTACGAATCGCAAGAGCTTTGCGAACAGGAGCATGGCGCCGGAAACTGCGGCGGCGATCCGGCGCAGGCGCAGTCGGGCGGGGGCATGGGGTCGATCTTCATGCCGCTGTTCATGGGCTATATGCTGGGCTCGATGATGGGCGGCGGGCGCGGGATCAGCTCGCAGCCGATGGTCAAGACCGCGCAGGGCGGCTTTTCGACGCCGTCCGGCAACCAGAGCTTTGCCAGCAATCGCGGGGTGGGCAAGGTCCCGACCTCGGCCTTTGCCAAGGCGCCGTCGACCATCGGCAAGCCGCCCATGTCGCGCGCCCAGGTGTCGAGCCGTGGCGGCTTTGGTGCCGCCTCCACCGCACGCGGCGGAATGCGCGGCGCGGGCGGTTGAGCGCGTAGGTGCGGACGCGAACTGGCGGCAGTAGAGATAGACCGTGCGAGTGATCTTGGCCGCAGCCGCCACTCGGTCGCGGCCCTCGCGGCTGCCGCAACTCAGACACGACGTTGGCCGCAGCCGCGATATCCGGCCCCAGAGGAAACTTCCCACCGCAGCGGCAACTCCAAAGGCATAAGCTGCAACGAAAAACGGCGCCCGAGGGGGCGCCGTTTTCCTGTCGGATCAGGGCTGGATCAGACCGCGCCCTTGATGAAGTTCACCGCGTCGCCGAAGGTCTGGATGGTCTCGGCCGCGTCATCGGGGATCTCGATGCCGAACTCTTCTTCAAAGGCCATGACCAGCTCGACCGTGTCGAGGCTGTCGGCGCCCAGATCGTCGATAAACGAAGCGGTTTCAACAACCTTGTCCTCATCCACGCCGAGATGCTCGACAACGATCTTTTTCACGCGATCAGCGATATCGCTCATGTCTCTTCCTCATGTTCGCGGGCATGTGCCCAGGGTTGCGGTCATGCCGCGATGCCGGGGTTCCCCCTTGGCTCATGACGGGATATAGCAGCCAAGCCCACCCATGCAACCGCTTTCGCGGCAAATTCGGCGCTGAAAAGCGGCTATGCGCCGGGCTTACAGCATCGCCATGCCGCCATTGACATGCAGCGTGGCGCCGGTGACATAGCCCGCCCCGGGGCTGGCCAGATACAGCACCGCCGCCGCGATCTCGGCGGGATCGCCCATCCGTCCGGCGGGAATCTGGGTCTGGATCCGCGCCTTCTGGTCGTCGGTCAGCTTGTCGGTCATGGCAGTGGCGATGAAGCCGGGGGCCACGCAGTTCACGGTGATGCCACGGCTCGCGACCTCGTGGGCGAGGCTTTTCGACATGCCGACCAGCCCGGCCTTGGCGGCGGCGTAATTCGCCTGACCCGGATTGCCGGTCGCCCCCACGACCGAGGTGATGTTGATGATGCGCCCCCAGCGGGCCTTCATCATCCCGCGCAACACGCCCCGCGCCAGCCGAAAGTTCGAGGTCAGATCGACATCCAGCACCTGCGCCCATTCCTCGTCCGACATGCGCATGAACAGGTTGTCGCGGGTGATGCCGGCATTGTTGATCAGGATATCGACCCCGCCCATCGCCTCGGCCGCGGCTTTCGGCAGCGCCTCGACCTGTGCGGCATCGCCCAGATCGGCGGTGACGACATGCGCCCGCTCGCCCAGGCTGGCGGCGAGGTCGTCCAGCGGCCCCTGCCGCGTGCCAGACAGCGCGACCGTTGCGCCCGCGCCGTGCAGCGCCTGCGCGATGGCCCCGCCGATCCCGCCCGAGGCGCCGGTCACCAGCGCGCGTTTCCCTGTCAGATCAAACATCTGTCTCTCTCTCCTCGAAATTCTCGAGCTTTCCTTCAGGCGCCTTTCAGCGCGGTGATGTCCGCCGGGCCGCCGATATGGCGCGTCGCGGCATCCTTGCTGATGCGCTTGATCATGCCCGACAGCGTCTTGCCGGCGCCGATCTCCCAGAACTCGGTGACGCCGGCCTCGGTCAGGAAAGCGATGGATTCGCGCCAGCGGACCGAGCCGGTGACCTGCTCGACCAGCAGCCGGCGGATCGCGCCGGGTTCGATCACGGGTTCGGCGCGGACATTGGCGATCAGCGGCACGGCGGGCGGCTGGATATCGACGCCGGCCAGCGCGTCGGCCATGACGGCTGCGGCGGGCTGCATCAGCACCGAATGAAACGGCGCCGAGACCGGCAGCAGCAGGGCGCGCTTCGCCCCGCGTTCCTTGGCCAGTGCCGCCGCGCGTTCCACGGCATCCTTGTGGCCCGAGATCACCACCTGCCCCGGATCGTTGTCATTCGCGGCCTGACAGACCTCGTCCCCCGCCGCCTCGCGCGCGATTTCATCGACCGTCGCAAAATCGAGGCCCAGAATCGCCGCCATTGCACCGATGCCGACCGGCACCGCCTCTTGCATGGCCTGACCGCGCAGGCGCAGCAGGCGCGCCGTGTCCTGCAGGCTGATCGCTCCCGCCGCACACAGCGCGGAATATTCGCCCAGCGAGTGTCCGGCGACGTAATCGGCCTCGGAGATGTTGATGCCTTCGCTTTCCAGCGCCCGGAACGCGGCCATCGAGGTCGCCATCAGCGCCGGTTGGGCGTTGCGGGTCAGCGTCAGCTCATCCGCGTCGCCGTTCCAGATCAGGCCGGACAGATCCTCGTCCAGCGCCTCGTCGACCTCGCGGAAGACATCGCGGGCCGCCGGATAGGCTTCGGCCAGTTCGCGGCCCATGCCGATGGTCTGGGCGCCCTGCCCCGGAAAAACGAATGCGCGCATGGTTTTGCCCTTCTGCCGGTTTCCCTCGTCCTAACCCGGCGGAAAGGGCGCGGCAACAGAAAGGGCGCCTGCCCTGCGGCAAGCGCCCCGATCCGTCAGCCTTGGTCCGGCGTCAGCCGACCAGTTCAAGCCCCGAGAAGAAGAAGGCGATCTCACGCTCGGCCGATTCCTTGCTGTCCGAGCCGTGGACCGAGTTTTCGCCCTTGGACAGCGCGAAATCCTTGCGGATGGTGCCCTCGGCGGCTTCGGCCGGGTCGGTCGCGCCCATCACTTCGCGGTTCTTGGCGATGGCGTTCTCGCCTTCCAGCACCTGCACGACGACCGGTTCCGAGGACATGAACTCGACCAGTTCACCATAGAAGGGGCGCTCGGAATGTTCGGCATAGAAGGCGCCGGCTTGGGCGGGTGACAGGTGAATGCGCTTGGAGGCGACGACGCGCAGCCCGGCATCCTCGAACTTCGAGACGACCTTGCCGGTCAGGTTGCGCTTGGTGGCGTCGGGTTTGATGATCGAGAGCGTGCGCTCGGTAGCCATGGGTAACTCCGTCAAGATGGCGCGACCTGATGGCGCGCGAATATGGGCGGCGCATAGCATGGGGCCCTTGTGTTGAAAAGCCGTGTCGGTGGGGATGCGGGGGCGGGGCATTGACGCAAGCCGCGCCCTGCGGCATGGCAGGCCGATGCTGCGTATCGACGATATTTCCTATTCCATCGCCGGGCGGCCGCTGTTCGCCGGGGCGAGCGCGGTCATTCCGGACGGTCACAAGGTCGGGCTGGTCGGCGCCAACGGCACCGGCAAGACGACGCTGTTCCGCTTGATCCGGGGCGAGCTGTCGCTGGACGGCGGCACCATCGCCCTGCCCTCGCGGGCGCGGATCGGCGGCGTGGCGCAAGAGGCGCCGGGCACGGATCAAAGCGTGCTGGAAACGGTGCTGGAGGCCGACACCGAACGCGCCGCGCTGCTGCAGGAATCCGCCCGCACCACCGACCCCGGCCGGATCGCCGAAATCCAGACCCGGCTGGCCGATATCGACGCCTGGTCGGCCGAGGCGCGCGCCGCCACCATCCTGAAAGGCTTGGGGTTTTCCGACGAGGACCAGCAGCGGCCGAGCGCCGATTTCTCGGGCGGGTGGCGGATGCGGATGGCGCTGGCCGGCGTGCTGTTCGCGCAGCCCGACCTGCTGTTGCTGGACGAACCGACCAACTATCTGGACCTGGAAGGCGCGCTGTGGCTGGAAAGCTATCTGGCCCGCTATCCTTATACCGTCATCATCATCAGCCATGACCGCGAGCTGCTGAACCGCGCCGTTGGGCATATCCTGCATCTCGAGGACCGGCGGCTGACGCTGTATACCGGCAGCTATGACCAGTTCACCCGCGCCCGTGCCGAAAAACGCGCGCTGCAGGCCGCCGAGGCGAAAAAGCAGGACGCCCGCCGCGCGCATCTGCAAAGCTTCGTCGACCGCTTTCGCGCCAAGGCAACCAAGGCCAAGCAGGCGCAGTCGCGCATCAAGATGCTGGCCCGGATGGAGCCGATCACCGCCCCGGAAGAGGCCAAGTTCCACCGCTTTACCTTTCCCGCGCCGGAAACCCTGTCCCCGCCCATCATCGCGATGGAGGGCGTCTCGGTCGGCTATGGCGACCGCGCGGTGCTGCGCGGGCTGAACCTGCGGATCGATCAGGACGACCGGATCGCGCTGCTGGGCCGCAACGGGCAGGGCAAGTCCACCCTGTCGAAGCTGCTGGCCGAAAGGCTGCCTGCCATGGTCGGCGGCATCACCCGGTCCAGCAAGCTGCGCGTCGGCTATTTCGCGCAGCATCAGGTGGATGAACTGGAACTGGACGAAACCCCGCTCGACCACGTCCGCCGCCTGCGCCCGGCCGAAGCCCCGGCCCGGCTGCGCGCGCGGCTGGCCGGGTTCGGCCTGATGGAGGCGCAGGCCGAGACCCGCGTCCGGCAGCTGTCGGGCGGGCAAAAGGCGCGGCTGTCGCTGCTGATCGCCACCATCGACGCCCCGCATCTGCTGGTGCTGGACGAGCCGACAAACCACCTCGACATCGAAAGCCGGGAGGCGCTGACCGAGGCGCTGAACGACTATCCCGGCGCCGTGGTGCTGGTCAGCCACGACATGCACCTGCTGTCGCTGGTGGCCGACCGGCTGTGGCTGGTCGATCAGGCGCAGGTCACGCCCTGGCAGGGCGATCTGGACGATTACCGCGCCATGCTGCTGTCCCAGCCCGAGGACCGCCCCCGCCCCCAGCCTGCGCCATCGCCTGCACCGTCGCCTGTCCCTAAACGCGCCAGCCGCGACGAGATCCTTGACCTGCGCGCCGAAACCCGCCGCGCCGAAGATCGCGTCGAAAAGCTGACCGACATGCTGGACCGGCTGTCTGAAAAGATGGCCGATCCGGCGCTTTATGACGACCCGACCGAGGTCGAGAAATGGGGCCGCAAACATGCCGAGGCGTCCGAGGCGATGATCCGCGCCGAAGCCCTGTGGATGGAGGCGTTGGAGCGTCTGGAAGCCGCCGAACGGCCCAAGGACGCGTCCTGACCCTGCCGCGATTGTGGCCTGCGGGTCACGGCGGGGGCCGCGCCGATCCGACTGCCGAAGCTGCCGCTTGATCCCCGCGCCGCTTCGTTCCATCTAGGCCATCACCGGGGCGCAAGCCCGACCGCTTGCGAAAGGCTTTTCCCCCTCATGACCCGCATCCTGCCCCAGATCGCCAGCCCCATTGCCGCCCTCGTTCTCGCCGCCGGGCTTGCCAGCCCTGCCGCCGCGCAGACGGTGCTGGGCAAGGGGCAGAACAAGGTGGCGGTCGATATCGGGTTGGGCGGGGCCTATTCGCGGACCTACAAGGGCTCGGACGAGTTCAAGACCCGGCCCTGGCTGATCCTGCGCGATCTGGCCCTTGGCGGCGCCGGCCCGTCCCGCGACGAAGGGTTCCGGCTGTCGCTGAACACCAATATGGTCGGCCCCCGGAACGAGGATGACGACGACCGGCTGGAGGGCCTCGACGACATCAGCCGCGCCTATGAGTTCGGCATCAAGGCCACCTACAACATGGGCCAGACCACCGGCTATGCCACGCTCCGCAAGGGCTTTGGCGGCCATCACGGGCTGACCGGCGAGATCGGCGGCAAATACCGCTTCGAGGCCGGCGACCGCATGACGCTATGGGCCGGGCTGAAGGCGGGCTGGGGCAATGCGCGCTATAACGATACCTATTTCGGCGTCACCGATATCGAGGCCGCGCGCAGCGACTATACCGAATACGCCCCCGGCAACGGCTTCAACTCGGCCACCGCCAGCATCGAGGCGCGCTATCAGGTCAACCCGGCGACCGCCATTCTGGGCGAGATGAATTTCGGGCGCATCATCGGCGATTCGGCCGACAGCCCGGTGGTGCGCGACCGCAACCAGCCCTCGGTCAAGCTGGGCATCGTGCGAACGCTGAACTTCGCCTTCTGATCGCGGCCGGGCCGCCAGACCCGCCCGCCGCCCGATCCCGCTTGCCTCCTGCGTCTGCATATAGGATCAGGCGGGCATGACCAGTTTCCTGAATGTCGAACGCTCGCTGACCGGACGCCGCTGGGTCGGGCCGGACGACGCCATGACCCGCCGCGCCGAGGCGCTGGCGCAGGCCTCGGCCCTGCCGCTGCCGGTCGCCCGCATCCTCGCCGAGCGCGGGATCGAGGCGCCCGAGGCGCCGGGCTTTCTCGCCCCCACCCTGCGCGACATGCTGCCCGACCCCGAAACGCTGCGCGACATCGGCCCCGCGGCCGAGCGTCTGGTCAGCGCCGCGACAGGCCGCGAACGCATCGCGATCTTTGCCGATTACGACGTCGATGGCGGCGCCTCGGCGGCGCTGCTGCTGGACTGGCTGCGCCAGCTTGGCCACCGCGCGACGCTGTATATCCCCGACCGCATCGACGAGGGCTATGGCCCCAACGCCCCCTCCATCGCGGCGCTGGCCCGCGACCATGACCTGATCGTCTGCGTCGATTGCGGGACGCTGTCGCATGACGCGCTCGCCGCCGGCCGCGGCACCGACATCATCGTGCTGGACCACCATCTGGGCGCCGAGACGCTGCCGCCTGCGATGGCCGTCGTGAACCCGAACCGGCAGGATGAGGACGGCACCCTCGGCCATCTCTGCGCCGCCGGGGTGGTCTTCCTGACGCTGGTGCAGGCCGGGCGCGTGCTGCGCAAACAGGGCGCGCCCGAGCCCGCGCTGCTGCCGATGCTGGATCTGGTGGCGCTGGCGACGGTGGCGGACGTGGCGCCCCTGACCGGCGTCAACCGTGCCTTTGTGCGGCAGGGGCTGGCGATCATGGCGCGGCGCTCGCGTCCGGGGCTGGCGGCGCTGTCCGATGTGGCCCGGCTGGACACCGCGCCATCCAGCTTTCATCTGGGCTTCGTGCTTGGCCCCCGCGTCAATGCCGGGGGGCGGGTCGGCCGCGCTGATCTGGGCGCACTCTGCCTCTCGGCCACCGACGCGGACGAGGCGCGGCGTCTGGCGCTGGCGCTGGACGAGTTGAACCGCGACCGCCGCGCCATCGAGGCCGCCGTCCGCGACGAGGCCCTGTCGCAGGTCGAGGCGCGCGGCGACACCGCGCTCGCCTGGGCCGCAGGCGATGGCTGGCACCCCGGCGTCGTCGGCATCGTCGCAGCGAGGGTCAAGGAGCGCAGCGGCCTGCCCGCCGTGGTGATCGGGGTCGAGGGCGGCATCGGCAAGGGCTCGGCGCGGTCGGTCGACGGGGTCGATCTGGGTCAGGCGGTGCAGCGCCTCGCGGCCGAAGGGCTGCTGCTGAAGGGCGGCGGCCACCGCATGGCCGCGGGCCTGACCGTCGCCCAAGAGGCAATCCCCGCCGCCATGGCGCGTCTGGCCGAGCTGATCGGCCCGCAAATGGCACAGCGCCGCCTGCTGGCCGATCTGCGCATCTCGGGCCTGATCGAACCCGCCGCGGCAACACCCGAACTGCTCGAGATGATCGACTCCGCCGGACCGTTCGGACAGGCCGCCCCGGCCCCGCGTTTTGCGTTTTCGGACCTGATTCTCGACAGCGCCTCGGCGATGGGCGAGAACCACCTGCGCGCCAGCTTCCGCGCCGCCGGTCAAAAGCCGCTGGAAGCGGTGGCCTGGGGCGCGATGGACGGAGAGTTGGGCCCGGCGCTGCTGACCGCCCGAGGCCGCCGCTTTCACGCCGCAGGCAAGCTGGAACTGTCGCATTGGGGCGGCCGCGCCCGCGTCCGCCTGCGCCTTGACGACGTCGCCGCGCTGTAACGACCGCAACCCGCCTGAACGCGAAAGAAAAAACCGCAGGCCGCGATTTTTCGACTTGCACCCCAAACAGGACTGACCTAAACACCGCTCCACGCCGCGAGCAAAGCTCGCCGCCGCCAAGGCTGGCCCGTTCGTCTATCGGTTAGGACGCCAGGTTTTCAACCTGGAAAGAGGGGTTCGATTCCCCTACGGGCTGCCACTTCAAATTTTTTCCCAACAAAATCAGCAGCCTAGCATTCGGTTTTGTCCCACCGCGTCGAACGGGGGGCAAAAGTGGGACACTTTCGTTCAGCTTTTAGTCCCGGTCAGCTTTGCCAGCGCGGACTCCGCGCGAAGCCTTTGCGATGCAGCCTTGGTATATCTCGTAACCTCCTTGCTTGTCTGGTGGCCGGTGATAGCCATGATCTCGAATTCGGTGCAGCCCAGTTCCGCCAGCCGCGATGCGGCAGCCTTGCGCAGCCCGTGGGTTGAGCAATCCGACAGCCCAGCCTTGTCGCACCATTCACGCATCCGGTTGCCGAATCCGGCAGCCGTGAAGGGCTTGCCGTATGCCGTCGCCAGAAAGGCCAGATCGCCCGTTGGGGATGCGTCAAGGATGCGTTGCAGTTCCGGGATGATCGGCAGTTCCAGCCTGACAGGCCGGTTCTCGCGTCCCTTGAACTGCGTAAAGGTCAACCAGCCGTCGCGGACGTGTTGTTTGCCGAACTGCACCAGATCGGATCGCCGCTGCCCCGTGTAGAGCGCCAGCGCCAAGGCCAGCCGTGCCGTTGTGCCGATAGGGTGAACCTTCTCGAACTTCTCAATCTCTTCCAGGGTCCAGCTATGATAGCCGTCGCCTTTGGATTTGAGCGGTTCCACGCCCGCAGCCGGGTTCGCGGCCAAATGCTCGTAAAGCACCGCGAACTTGAACACCTGCTTGAGCGCCTTCAACATCGTGTTGGCTGCCTCTGGCGTTGCCACCATCGCATCCCGGCGCAACCGCAGGTGCTTGGGTTGCAGTTTATCGAATGGCAGTTCTCCATCCGGCAAGGTCTTACCCTTGGGGATGTTGTTGCAGAAGCGTTCCAGCGTTGCGCGCCGGTCCTTCTGAGTCTTGGCCCCAAGTTGCTTGAACATTCCCGACGCCGTGTATTGGGCCACCAGCCAACGCATCGTGCCTTTCTGGATCGTGCCGGGAACAGTCTTTGTTTCGCCCCGTTTCTTGGGCGGTGCTTTCAGTGCGGCATGATATTCGCGCCAGAAGTCAGGTGAGCCTAGCGGCCCATGCAGTCGAAGTTTCCGGCCATCCTTGCGCAAGTAAACGCGGACGCTTCCATGCCGGTCGGTATCTTCCACCACATACTTGATTCTCACTTTCATACGATTCTCCATGGGGTCAGTCCCATGGGTTCGCAGCTTGCGTCGACAAATCGTCGCCCGGCAAGCAATCAATCGCGGCGTCCAGCGCGCGAACATCCCAAAGGACGCGCCCATAGACCTTTTTCGGGCCGGGCATCAAGCCGTCCCCCCTCATGCGGTCAAAGAGCGTCGGGGAGACTCCGGCATAGGCAGCCGCTTCCGGACGCGACAGAAGCCGCGCGGTCGGGGACGGCAAAGCTCTATGATGCGCCGAAATGCCCACGTCAGAACTTGCCAACGACAGGCACGATCTTCTCGAAAAGCGCGGTCAGATCGATAGCAACGATGGTTGCAGCCGCAGCCCGTCCGAACAGTCGGTCCACGTTTACCGACGACTCTTTTGGCGAAACGTAGCGAGCGGCAATTCCAGCATCACTTTCGTAGCCTGAACGTTGCAAAGTCAAAATCAGCTTCCACTTTTCGCCGAAAGCTATCCCGCGCACGGCATCTGATAGTCCGCCGTGAAAGGTATATCCGCCGCCGTCCTTGATCCGTGCAGATTCAGGAAGCTCTCCAATGGGATTAAATCGTTCGGCCCTCTCAAGAACACCGATAGCGATCTTCATATCCATAGAAAGATTGAGGAATTCGCACAGTATAGCCGCGCGGTAGACTTCTGACTTCGGAAACTGCAACGTTCCGCGCTGATCAATTTTTCGGCCCTCTTTCAGGTAGTTCTTCTTTGCGAGGTATCGAACACGGTGTTGAAGGTTGTTCCGGGCTTCCGTCGAGACTTCCAAGGCGTCGGCAAGGATTTCCCCAATCTGGGAAGCGGAGAACTGATCTTCGGTCATAGAATTTCCTGCGGTTAGTGCTGACGTCACAACAATCTCTAGCACGTGTGCTTGAACTAGTCAAGCACGCGTGCTAGAGTCTCAGATAGTGAGTTCAACCTCATGCCGCACTTTCTCTAGCTAGCGCAGTCTCAATGCCCAGATGGCAACTAACCAAAGGAAAGAAAATGGAAAATGGAAAAGACGAAACGTTTCCCGCAATGATCGAAGTTTTTCGTCATGCCTATTCGCCGGGGGAACTGTTCAATCATCTGACGATGATTCTGATGAAGGAACCTCCCCGTCAGAGCCTTCCCATGATCGCGAAAGTTTTTGATGATTGCGGCTTTCAGAAGCCAATCGATTGGTTCTGACGTTGCCCCCTCTGCCTAATCCAGTTTGAGGTAGACTCTGGCCTAACCGAAAGGACCAGAGATGAAGCGCAGCAGGTTCACCGAGGATCAGATCATCGGCATTCTGAAGGAGCACGAGGCGGGGATTTCCGTTGCCGATCTTTGCCGTAAGCACGGCGTCAGCGATGCGACCGTTTACAAGTGGAAAGCCAAGTATGGCGGCATGGATGTCAGCGAGGCGAAGCGTCTGAAGGCGCTTGAGGATGAGAACGGCAGGCTGAAGAAGCTGCTGGCCGACTCCATGCTCGACAATTCGGCCTTGAAGGATCTGCTCGGAAAAAAGTGGTGACGCCCGCCGCGAAGCGGCAAGCGGTCGCGCATCTAGTGGCAAGTCACGAGATGAGCGAACGGCGGGCGTGCCGGGTGATCGGCTGTTGCCGGATGACCATGCGGTATGAGGTGGTCCGCCAAGACGACCCTGTGCTGCGCGAGCGGCTGAAAGAATTGGCAAAGGTCCGGCGCCGGTTCGGGTATCGTCGGTTGCATGTCTTCCTGCGGCGCGAGGGCCACGAGGTCAACCACAAGCGCCTGTTTCGCATCTACCGCGAAGAGCAGTTGCATGTCCGTCGCCGGGGCGGGCGCAAGCGGGCCATGGGCACACGGGCCCGATGGTGCTGCCTTTGCTGCCAAACCAGCGCTGGTCGCTGGACTTCGTGTCAGACCAGCTGACCGATGGCCGCCGGTTCCGGATCATGACCGTGGTCGATGACTGCACGCGGGAATGCTTGGCGCTGATCGCGGACACGTCGCTCTCGGGGCAAGGGTGGCGCGGGAACTGGCGACGCTGTTCGACACCCGCGGCAAGCCTCAGACGGTGGTCAGTGACAATGGAACCGAGTTCACCTCGAATGCGATCCTCAAATTCGTGGATGACCGCAAGTTTGACTGGCATTACATCGCGCCCGGAAAGCCGACCCAGAATGCCTTCATCGAAAGCTTCAACGGTCGCCTGCGAGACGAACTCTTGAACGAAACGCTGTTCCCGTCCCTGCACCATGCCCGCGCAACGCTGGTCGCCTGGCGCACGGACTACAACACCGAACGCCCCCACTCCCGCCTCAGCTGGCAGACCCCAGCCGAGTTTGCCGAAACCTTCACCCGCAACGGGCCTGACGCTGCGCAATCCGCAAAGCTCCGCGCCAGCCCCCGTTGCCCAACCCGCCCAAATGGGCAAAACTCAGTCCCGGAGTCTCGCTCACGCTGGATAAAAGTTGGGGGCAACGTCAACACCTGTGCTGGCGTCAATCGTCCACCGACCGATGTTCGATATGATAGCGGATCGTTGCGACGAGGATGGGCTAGGCTATACGGTATGGGTGGATGATCTGACGATCTCTGGTCCTCAAATTTCGGGCGAGTTCCGTTCGGACGTGCGGAGCATTGTTGCGCAAAGCGGATTGCGGTCGCACAAGTTGCGCAGCCAAACCGGAAATCGCCCGGTGTTCATCACAGGCGTTGGTGTAGTCGGTGCGAACCTCATCGTTCCCAACCGTATCGAATTGCGTTCAAAAGAACTCTGGGCCGAGTTCTTAGCTTCCCAGACGTTCGAAGAAGTGGATTCAAGCGCGACACGGCTCCTATCGCATCTTGGTGGCATCAAAGCCATCGTCGGCTCGTCCACAACGCGCGGGCAGAAACTTTCCAGCGAAATGAACTCCATCCGTCAGAAGCGCGAGAAGGCGCGGCGATTGCACGAGGCAGAAGTTGCCGAGCAACGGAGCCAATCTACGCAATCAAGCCGCACCCTCGATGGTGCAACCGAAATTGAGCAGGAAGAAATCCCCTTCTGAGAAGGTCGAGAAATTTGGCGTGTGAATCTACGGTATTTTTGACGGTATCGGGCCAGTTTTTTCTCTTAGATTCAATGTGATTTGCAACACCTACGGGCTGCCACCTTTTCAGGTTAATAGAGATTTTCGTTACGCCTCATGCCGATGGACATGGGTGTCGTCAGAGCGACTGAGCGTCAAAGTTTTCGCCACATACTGAAGCGGTCTGCAGGCTCGAGTTGCCTAGCATCCCAGTCTGCCAGCTTTTGCCGTGGCGAACGCCACGAGCCTCCACGTCTCCACATCACTAGCGGCAGTAGGCTGACGAGCCGCCGCGCGCGGCAAGGCTCTAAGCTAAACAACTGATAATGCGCTTTAAAAATCTAATTTCCCCCAATCGTTTGACAGCCGCCGGATCGATTGTCATGTTTTATGCAATAAATCGGCATGGATTATCCCGCTCAAGACGCGAACCGCGGGGTGACGGGGGCGTGCTGTCCGCGTCGAGAAATCTGACTGTTCATTGCCGGGCGGGTCCATGTCGCCGTCCAACGACGCAGGAGATCATATGACCTATACGAACCTGACCGCGGCCAGCCTGGCCGCGCTGATCATCGGCAGCGGCAGCGCCATGGCCGATACCTGGCGCTATGCGCTGGAAGAGGCTTTGGACGAGGTGCAGGGTGTCTTCGCCCAGAAGTTCAAGGAAGAGGTCGAGGCCAATTCCGACCACGAGGTGCAGCTTTTCCCCTTTGGCACGCTTGGCGAATCCGCCGACACCATGGAGCAGGCGCAGTCCGGCATCCTGCAATTCGTCGACCAGTCCCCCGGCTTTACCGGCGCGCTGATCCCCGAGGCGCAGGTGTTCTTCGTCCCCTATCTGCTGCCGCAAGAGGGCGAGCAGCTGAACTCTTTCTTCCGCAATTCCAAGACCATCCACGAGCTGTTCCCGCCGCTCTATGCCGAGCAGGGGCTGGAACTGCTGACCATGTTCCCCGAGGGTGAGGTGGCGATGATCACCAAATCGCCGGTCACCTCGCCCGAGGATCTGAACGAGGTCAAGTTCCGGGTGATGACCAACCCGCTGCTGGTCGAAAGCTATCGCGCCTTTGGCGCCGTGCCGACGCCGCTGCCCACGGGCGAGATCTATGGCAGCCTGCAGACCGGGATCATTCAGGGGCAGGAAAACCCGCTTTTCTACCTGAACTCGCAGAAGGCCTACGAGGTCACCGACCACCTGACCTTCACCGGGCACAACAACTACACCACCGCAGTCATGGCCAACAAGGAGTTCTATGACGGGCTCTCGGAAGAGGATCAGAAGGTGGTGCAGGACGCCATCGACGTGGCCTTCGAATATATCCTCGACTATCAAGAGGGGCTGACCCAGCGCTCGGTCGAAGAGATGAAGGCGGCCAAGCCCTCGCTGACCGTGACCACGCTGACGCCCGAGCAGCGCCAGCCCTTCATGGACACGCGCGAGGCGGTCGAGAAGACCTATCTCGAGATCGGCGGCCCGCAGGCGCAGACGATACTGGACCAGATGAAGGCCGATCTGGACGCCGCCGCCGAAGCGGCGGGTGGCGAGGCAGCCGCCGACAGCGCCGCCAGCGACACGGCGGCAGATGCCGGCGCCACGGCGGACGCTGCGGCGGAACCTGCGGCGGACGCCGCCCCCGCCCCGGCGAACTGATCCGGTGAACGCGATTGCAACGCCCGGCCGCAAAGGTCGGGCGTTGTCGTTTTGACCCACCGGCACGGCGCGCCTGACGGAACCCGACCCAACCGCGTGCCGTTCGGTCCCCTCATGCACCACAGCAGAAAGGCCACAGGATGGCAGCTTCGCAACCGCTGATCCCGCCACGCGAGCGGGCCGGCCCCGAGCTCGATCCCGACCTGCTCGCCCAGGCCGAGAGTCAGGCGCAGGTCGTGGACGACGACATCGACGATTCCGCCTATCGGTCCGGGCTTCCCGGTATCCTCGGCATCGTCGATGTCGCCGTCGCCAGGGTCGAGGCGGTGCTGCTGGCCAGCGGCGTGTTGCTGATGGCGCTGAATACGGTGTCAAACGTCGTCGGCCGGTTCGTCTTCGGGTCGTCGATCATGTTCACCGAAGAGCTGAACCGGGCGCTGATCATCCTGATCACATTCGCCGGCATCTCTTACGCGGCGCGTCACGGGCGGCACATCCGCATGTCGGCGTTTTTCGACGCCATGCCGTTTCGCCCGCGCAAGCTGCTGATGACGCTGATCGCGACGATCACGGCGGCCGGCATGTTCCTGCTGTTCTGGTATTCGGTCGATTACGTGCTGGCGCAGGCCAGCCGCGGTCGGTTGCTGCCGGCGCTATCCATCCCGCAATGGTGGATCATCGTCTGGGTGCCGGTCGGGTTCTTCCTGACCGGGCTGCAATACGGGCTGACGGCGATCAAGAACGTCATCGACCCTGCCATCTGGCTGTCGACCAGCACGCTGGAAGGCTATGACGACAGCAACGAAGAAGAGGTCTAGATCATGGCCCTATCCATTTTCGGCGTGATGATCGTCCTGCTTCTGCTCGGCTTTCCCATGATGATCCCGCTGCTGGCCGGGTCGCTGATCGGCTTTGTCACGCTGTTCGGGGGCTTCGGCCAGCTTGACACGATGGTCCAGCAGATCCTGGCCGGCATCCGTCCCGCCAGCCTGATCGCGGTGCCGATGTTCATCTTTGCCGCCGATCTGATGTCGCGGGGGCAGTCGGCGGGGCGGCTGATCGATCTGGTCATGGCCTTTGTCGGGCATCTGAAAGGCGGGCTGGCGGTCGCCACCGCCTCGGCCTGCACGCTGTTCGGGGCGGTGTCGGGCTCGACACAGGCGACCGTGGTCGCGGTGGGCGGGCCGCTGCGGCCGCGCCTGCTCAAGGCCGGGTATTCCGACAGCTTCAGCCTGGCGCTGATCATCAACTCGTCGGACATCGCGTTCCTGATCCCGCCCTCGATCGGGATGATCATCTATGGCGTCGTGTCTGGCACCTCGATTTCAGAACTGTTCATCGCCGGGATCGGGCCGGGGCTGCTGATCCTGCTGCTGTTCTCGATCTACAGCTATATCTATGCGGTGCGGAACAAGGTCCCGACCGAGGACCGCGCCAGCTGGCGCGAGCGGGGGCGTGCGCTGCGCCGCGCGCTATGGCCCCTGGGCTTTCCGGTCATCATCGTCGGCGGCATCTATGGCGGGATCTTCTCGCCGACCGAGGCGGCGGCGGCCTGCGTGCTTTACGCGCTGATCCTCGAGATGGTGATCTTCCGCGAGATGAACCTCAAGGCGCTGTATGCGACCGCCAAATCGACCGGGCTGATCACGGCGGTGGTCTTCATCCTCGTCGGCGCGGGCGCGGCGTTTTCCTATGTCATCAGCTTTGCACAGATCCCGCAGCAGGTGCTGGCCGCCATCGGCATCGACCAGATGGGCGGTTACGGGGTGCTGTTCACCATCTCGGTCGCGTTCTTCGTCGGCTGCATGTTCGTGGACCCGATCGTGGTCATCCTGATCCTTGTGCCGATCTTTGCGCCGGTCGTGGACGCGACGGGGCTGGACCCGGTGCTGGTCGGCACGATCATCACCCTGCAGGTGGCCATAGGCTCGGCCACGCCGCCCTTTGGCTGCGACATCTTCACGGCGATTGCGGTCTTCAAGCGGCCCTATGTCGAGGTGATCCGCGGCACGCCGCCCTTCATCGCGATCCTGCTGGCGGTGGCGGTGGCGCTGATCTTCTTCCCGCAGATCGCCCTGTTCCTGCGCGACCTGTTCTTCAACCGGTAAGAGGGGCTGATGTTCGACAATATTCTTGTGGGCTATGACGGATCGACGGGGGCCGAGCGGGCGCTGGACAAGGCGATTCAGCTGGCCAAGCTCAGCGATGCGTCGCTGAACGTGCTGACCGTCTATCGCCGCCACTCGATGCTCGAGGCGTCGCTGTCCATGGTCCGCGCCAGCGACCCCGAGCGGCTGGACGATGTCATGCGCGGCGCCGCGCGCGAGGCCGCCGACCGCGCCAAGCGCCACGCGCAGCAGCAAGGGGTCGAGAAGGTGCGGGCCTTCATCAAAAGCGGCCCGCCGGCGCGGACCATCGTGGCCTTTGCCCGCAAGCATGGGCTGGATCTGATCGTGGTCGGCGCGCGCGGGGTCGGCTCGGCCGAGAACTACCTGCTCGGTTCGGTCAGCCACAAGGTCACCGGCATCGCGCCGATGCCGGTGCTGGTGGTCTAGGCCGGGGTCACGTCAGAACAGGCGGTGCACCCAGCCCTCTGGCCCTTCGGCGCGGCCGAACTGGATATCGGTCAGCGTCTTGCGCAGATCGGCCGTCACCGGCCCCAGCCCGCCATCGCCGATGGTCAGGTCAAAGCCGTTCCCCTTGATCTGCGAGATCGGCGCCACAACGGCAGCGGTCCCGCAGGCGAACACCTCGACCAGCCGGCCCGAGGCCAGATCGTCGCGCCACTGGTCGATGGCATAGGGTTCCTCGCGCACGGTCATGCCCTTGTCGCGGGCCAGACGGATCAGCGAATCGCGGGTGATGCCGGGCAGGATGGTGCCGGTCAGCGGCGGGGTCTGCAGGCTGCCATCGTCAAAGACGAAGAACACGTTCATCCCCGCCAGTTCCTCGATCCAGCGCCGCTCGACCGCGTCGAGGAACACCACCTGCTCGCAACCCTGCCGCGCCGCGTCGGCCTGCGCGGCCAGCGCCGCCGCATAATTGCCGCCGCATTTCGCCGCACCAGTCCCGCCGGGTGCGGCGCGGGTGTAGTTGTCGGACACCCAGACCGACACGCCCGCCACGCCGCCCTTGAAATAGGACCCGACCGGCGAGGCGATCACCGAAAACAGGAAGCTGTCCGAGGGGTGGTTCCCGATCGCGACCTCGGTCCCGATCATGAAGGGGCGCAAATACAGCGACCCCTCGCCCTCGGACGGGATCCATTCGCGGTCGAGGATGGCCAGTTCGGCCACGGCGTCCACGAACATATCCTCGGGCAGTTCGGCCATGGCCAGACGCTTGGCCGAGGCGTTGAAGCGGCGGGCGTTGGCGTCGGGCCGGAACAGCGCCGCGCCGCCATCGGGGTGGCGATAGGCCTTCAGCCCCTCGAAGATCTCGCCGGCGTAATGCAGCACCATCGTCGCCGGGTTCAGCGACAGGTCGTGACGCGCCGTCAGCGCCGCATCATGCCAACCCTTGTCGGCCGAATAGCGGATCGTCACCATGTGGTCGGTCAGATACTTGCCGAACCCCGGTTGCGACAGCATCGCCGCGCGGTCATTGATCCCGACCAACGCCTCTGCCGGCGTCACGGCGAAACTTGTCTGCGAAACCCTGTTCATCCTGCATCCCCTTCACGCCGCCCGCGTCGCGACCATGGCGGCCCCATTGTCGAAATCGCCCCGATATTCCGGCCTCTGGCGGCGCAACGCAAGCCCTGTCGCGGTGCGCCTGCGCCCCGCCTCGCGGCACTGCGGCAACTGGGGCATGTCCATTCCGGCTTGCTTTGTGGTAAAGCAGAAACAAATGGTTACCATCGACAGATGAGTTGAACGCCGTTTCCTGACCGCCAGATTAGCCAGCCCGGGATTTCATATGTCTTTTCACGCCCTGCTTTTGCTGACCGCGCTTGCCGATGGCGACATCCGCATGACCATGTCGCCCATGGAAACCGCAGAGGCCTGCGAATCACAGCGCGAGGTGGTCGGCCAGATCCTCGAGGCGCAGGGGTCCGAGGCGGTCGTCTCGCGCTGCGGCCAGACCGGGCTGCGGCTGACGCCCTATATCCACGGCGTCCCGCCCGAGGCCGCGACCTTCCTGTACCGGGTCGAGGTGGGCGAGACCGGCTTTGACGTCGCGCCGCTGGACGCGCCCGCCGACTGCACCCCCGCGCCCGAGGCCAGCCCGGCGGTCTATTGCGTCCGGTCCTCGCAGCGCGTCCTGCCCTGATCCCGCCTTTTCCCGCCGACCAAAGTCCATTTCCGGAAGTTTTTTGACGTGAACATGAATTCCAAGTCCGTCGAAGCCGCTCAGGCTTCAGCCATGCTCAGCCAACTGCCCGCACCGGTGCTGGAAAACCTGATGGCCAACAGCGTGCAGCGCAGCTTCAGCAGCGGCGAGACGATCTTTCTGCAGGGCGAACCGGCTTATGCGATCTTTCTGATCGTGGAAGGCTGGGTGAAGCTCTACCGCATCTCGACCAGCGGGGCGGAGGCGGTGGTGGCGATCCTCAAGCGCAACCGCAGCTTTGGCGAGGCGGTGGCGCTGCGCGACCAGCCCTATCCCGTCTCGGCCGAGGCGATCAGCGACTGCACGCTGATCCAGATCGACGGCAAGCGCATCCGCCGCCAGATCATCGAGAACCCCGAACTGGGCCTGAACCTGCTTGCCGCCACGCAAGTTCACCTGCATGCGCTGATCGAGCAGGTCGAGCAGTTGAAGGCGCGGTCGGGTGTGCAGCGTCTGGCCGAATTTCTGGTCGATCTGGCCGAGGGGCAGCCCAATCACAACCGCCTGCCCCTGCCCTATAACAAGACGCTGATCGCGGGCCATCTGGGCATCCAGCCCGAAAGCCTGTCGCGCGCCTTTGCCAAGCTGCGCGACCACGGCGTGCGGATCGAGGGCAACCACGCCACCATCGACGATCTCGAGCTACTCCGCGACCTCGCCAATCAGGACAAGGGCCAGCCCTGGGTCCGGTGACGGCTGCACCAGTATCGCCAGCACATACAGCACGCTGGCGGCGATCAGGAACATCGACAGCCCGACCGTGAAGCTGCGCAGCACGTCCGGCGCCTCGGCCAGTTCCAGGTAATCGGACAGGATGATCCGCGCCTTGATCAGCGCGAGGACCAGCACCACCACGCCGGCGACACTTTGCACCGAACCCGGCAGCAGGTGTTGCGACAGCGCGACGGCGGTGGCCAGCAGGCTCAGGGCGATCAGCGAAATCCAGGCGCGTTCCAGCATGACGGTCCCCTATTGCAGCAGGTAGATGATCGGGAACAGCAGCACCCAGACCAGATCGACCATGTGCCAGAATTGCGAACCGGCCTGCACCGGCTCGGGCTGGGGCCGGATCGCGACCAGGATCAGGATGATCACCCCGGCCACCACATGCGCGGCGTGAAAGCCGGTCAGCAGATAGTAAAACGTGAAGAAGCTGTTGGTATCAACGCCGATGCCTTGGCTGACGGCATCGGCATATTCCACCGTCTTCAGCGCGAGAAAAACGACGCCAAGCCCCGCCGCGCCCAGCAGCCACAGCCGCGCGCGCGAGGCGGCCCCATCGCGGACCAGCGCCAGCGCCCGGGCGGCGGCATAGCCCGAGGTCACCAGAACGGCGGTGTTGATCCCCGCCGACAGCCGGTGCAACTGGTCCTGCGAGGTGGCGAAGGTAACGGGATCGGTCAGGCGCAGCACCAGAAACACCAGCAGACAGGCGCTGAACACCGCGATCTCGCTGAGGATCAGCACCCACATGATCAGCTCTCCCGGCAGTTGCCGGAAGCCCGAGACGGGGCGCGTGGGGATGTGCCGTTCCTCGGTCATGCGCCGACCAACTCGCGATAGATCTGCGGCAGCGCTGCGGTCAGCCGGTCGGGATGCGGAATCAGCGCATAGCCGCCCTGCCCGAAGATGCGCGGAAACCAGCTTTTGCCGTCGCGGTCCACGGTGATGCCAAAGACCGAATGCCCGGCCCGGCGCGCCTCGCGCACGGCGCGGGCGCTGTCCTCGATGCCGTGGCGGCCTTCGTAATGGTCCAGATCGTTGGGCTTGCCGTCGGTCAGGATCAGCAGCAGCCGCCGCCTGCGGGCCTGTTTCGTCAGTCCCACCGTCGCGTGGCGGATGCCGGCGCCGAGGCGGGTATAGAATTGCGGCCGCAGCGAGGCGAGGCGGCGCTCGATCGCCGCACTCATCGGTTCGTCGAACGCCTTGCAGTCGGTGACAAAGACCCGGTCGCGCTTCAGCGACGAGAACGCCTGAATCGCGAAATCATCGCCGCAGGCGTCCAGCCCCCAGGACAGCGCGGTCAGCGCCTCGCGTTCGATGTCGATGACCGCACGCCCGGTCACGGCGCTTTCGGTCGAGCGCGAGACGTCGAGCAGGATCGACACCGCCAGATCGCGCGCCACCGGCCGCGACTGCTTCCAGATGCGGTCGCTGCCCTGCCCGGTGGCGCGAATGTCGGTATGCGAGCGCAGCGCCAGATCGTCGTCGAGCTCATCACCGTCCTGATGCCCGGTGGTGACGACCCGGCCCGGCCGCAGCGCCTCGAACTGCCGGCGGACGGCACGGATGCGGGCCTGCGCGGCGGGATCGTCCAGAAACGACGCCTCGGCGGCCTCTTCGGCGGGGTTTGCCAGAACGCGGACGTGATCGGGCAGATAGACGCCCCGGCGGGCGTCCCATTCGGGATAGGTGAATTTCCCCGCCAAGGCCTCGCGGTCGGCATCCTCGGGCGCGAGGTCGAGATGCAGTTTCAGCCGCGTCGCGGGGGCCTTGCTGATCTGGCCCAGACCCAGCTCGTCCTGATCGTCGAGCGCCTTCTTGGCGTCATCCTCGTCATCATCCTCGACCCGGCGGTTGAGGTTCAGGAACTCGGCCCAGCTCAGGATCGCCTCGAACTTGTGCAGGATCAGGCTGTCCTTGCGCGAGGCTTGGTCGCTGTTGCGACGCCGGGCGCGGATGGTCCTGTCGTTATGGCTTTCCTCGGGCGTGCCCTCGGCATCGCGGCTTTCGACGCGCATCGCGTCCGAGGCCGACAGCGTCTCGAGTTCCGGCCACAGCACGACGGGCCGAAAGGGGCGATAGTCGCGGCCGGCGCGCAGGTCCTCGGCCCGGCCGTTCAGCGCCGCCAGCAATTCCTGCGCGCGGGCCGACAGCGGATCGTCGGCGCCCAACTCGCGGCGAACCAGCTCCTCGATCGCGGCCTCGTCGCCCTGCAACCGGGCGACCGGGCGTTGCGACAGGACCACGGCGGCGAGGTCGGTATAAAGCCCGCGCAGCCCCGGCGCCTGGGTCAGCGTCGCCGCGACCACGTCACGGGCGAATTGCAGCCGCGCCAGATCGGCGCGCAGCGGGTCGGTCTGATGGGCGGGCAGCGTGGCATGGGCGGCAGCGGCCGCCAGCCACAGGTAAAGTGCGGCGTTGGCCTGCTGGGTCGGAAACACCGCCAGCCGCAGCGGCAGGCGTAGCGCCTCGCCGTCGAAGCTGGCGCGGGGCAGCGCCTCGGCGTCGGTTCCCAGACGGCGGCGCCAACTGATCCGGTGGCGGCTGACGCGGTCGGCGGCGGGACGCAGTTCGACCGCGTGATCACCGCCCAGCCCGCGAAACAGCACCGCCAGACGAGCCGAGACGTCGTTCAGCATCACCTCGGCCTCGGGATAGTCCGGGGGCGCGTCCAGCCGGCTGGCATAGGCATGCCACAGCTTTCCGACCGATTCCTCCGGCTCCCATGGCTCGATTCCGCGCCAATCCGCGCCCATCCTGATGCCCTTTCCGTTGTTCATCGGGCGGCGGCAGCACAGCCTGCCGCGCCCCTGGGTGTCAGCCGAAGACCGCCACCACCAGATCCAGCAAGCCGCGCTTGACGTCGGGATCGTCGGTCAGCGGCTCGATCATCGCGGCCTCGATGGCGCGGTTCAGCGGCATCCCGTTCGCGATCAGCGTCGCGGCATAGACCACCAGCCGGGTCGAGACGCCCTCTTCCAGATCCTGCCCTTTCAGGCCGCGCAGCTTGCCGGCAAGACGGACCAGCCCGGCGGTGCGGTCGGCATCCAGCCCGGATTCCCGGGTCACGATCTCGATCTCGCGCTCGGCCGAGGGGAACTCGAACTCCATCGCCAGAAAGCGCTGACGCGTCGAAGGCTTCAGCGTCTTGAGGATGTTCTGGTAGCCGGGGTTATAGCTTGCCACCAGCATGAAGCCGGGGGCCGCCTGCAATTCCTCGCCGGTGCGGTCGATGGGCAGGATGCGCCGGTCGTCGGTCAGCGGGTGCAGCACGACGGTCACGTCCTTGCGGGCCTCGACCACCTCGTCGAGATAGCAGATCGCGCCTTCGCGCACGGCGCGGGTCAGCGGGCCATCGACCCAGACCGTCTCGCCGCCCTTCAGCAGAAAGCGCCCGATCAGGTCGGCGGCCGACAGGTCGTCATGGCAGGCGACGGTGTAGAGCTTGCGCCCCAGTCGGTCGGCCATATGCGAGACGAAGCGCGTCTTGCCGCAGCCGGTCGGACCTTTCAGCAGCACCGGCATGTCGGCGGCGGCGGCCGCCTTGAAGACCTCGATCTCGTCGGATTGCGGAAGATAGAAGGGGGCGGTGGCCGCCCCCCCTGTCTGTTCGGGGTTTGAGTACGCGTTCATCACCTACTCCGCCGGCTCATAGGTGACGTCCTTGTGACGCTGCACCGGGCCCGGATCGACGACTTCACGGCCGGGGACCAGAACCGCCCAGATGAACAGCACCGCACCCAGCACGACCGCCACACCGGCGCCGAAGCGCATCCAGTAGAACAGCGCCAGCGCGTCCTGCACATCCATGAAGTAATCCCCCTCGACCCGCTGCAGGTGGGTCTGGATCGTGCCGGCAAAGGTCAGCACGAAGGTCATGAACAGCATCCCGCCCGACATCAGCCAGAAGGACGCCATGTTCAGCACCTGGTTATAGGGATCGCGGTTGCGCATGATCGGCATCGAATAGGTGATGATGGCCAGCACCAGACACACATAGGCACCATAGAAGGACAGGTGACCATGGGCGGCGGTGATCTGCGTGCCGTGGGTAAAGTAGTTCACCCCGTGCAGCGTGTGCAGGAAGCCCCAGACGCCGGCGCCGAAGAACGCAAGCACGGTGCACCCCAGCGACCACAGCAGCGCGGCCTTGTTCGGGTGGTCGCGGCGGCCTTTCCAGACCATCACGAAGGCGAACGACATCATCGCGAAGAAGGGCACGATCTCGAAGCTCGAGAAGATCGAACCGACCCACTGCCAATATGCCGGCATCCCGATCCAGTAATAATGGTGCCCGGTCCCCAGAATGCCCGAGAACAGCGCGGTCGCGACGATGACATACAGCCACTTTTCGACCACTTCACGGTCGACGCCGGTCAGCTTGAGCATCAGGAAGGCCAGGATCGCGGCCATGATCAGTTCCCAGACGCCTTCCACCCACAGGTGGATCACGTACCACCAGTACTGCTTGTCCAGCACCAGGTTGGCCGGGTTGTAGAAGGCGAACAGGAACAGCAGCGCCAGACCCCAGAGGCCCAGCATCAGCACGTTCGAGATCGCGGTCTTGCGGCCCTTCAGCAGGGTCATGCTGACGTTATACAGGAAGATCAGCGCCGCAGCGACGATGCCGATCTTGACCCAGCCCGGCTGTTCAAGGAACTCGCGGCCATGGGTGCCGAACAGCCAGCTGCCCTGAAACAGGTCGAACAGATAGGTGACGACGACGCCCGCGGTGCCCAGCACCAGGATGCCCAGTTGCAGATAGGCCAGCATCGGCGAGTGGATCTCGCGCTCGGCCTCTTCCGGGATCAGGTAATAGGCCGAGCCGAAGAAGCCCAGCAGCAGCCAGACGACCAGGCTGTTGGTGTGCAGCATCCGGACGATGTTGAACGGCAGCAGCTCGGACAGGAAGTTGGGGCTGACATAGATCCAGCCCATGATCAGGCCCATCGTCACCTGCACGGCAAACAATGCCATCGCAGTGACGAAATAGGCCATCGCAATGCGTTGCGAATGGTATTTCATATCGTGCTACCCCTTAGCCCGCGTCATTGGGCGGCCAGCCCTGCGTGTCGATCCGGCCGGTCCACAAAAGAAAATTGGCAAGGTCTTCGTATTCCTTGTCGCTCAGGTTGAACTGCGGCATCTGCCGACGCCCTTCGATCCCGGTGGGCATCGCGTCCATCCAGGTCTTCAGCGATTCCGTCGCAGCCTCGGGGTCGTCCTGCACGCCCCAGCGGGCCATGATGTTCCCCAGTTCGGGCGCGAAATACGCACCCTCGCCCAGCAGCGTATGACAGTTGATGCAGGCGTGTTTTTCCCAGACATGTTTGCCGGAGGCGACGCTGTCGGTCAGCCCTGCCTTATCGGTCGAGGTGTTCCGGGCATAAAGATGGCTATGCACCGTGAGGACACCAAAGATCGCTATGAAGAACAGCGACCCGCCGTAAAACACGTTCCGGGCCATGCTCTTGGTCATGATGTCGCTCATGCCGACGGTCCCTTCATGAAAATTGCGGATAACATTCGATTGGACCTCTGACCTCTCTGAAACCTTGAGGGATGTCAAACACCGGTCACATTTCCGTCACGCTGGGCTGCGCCATTCGAGCCGGGCGTCCGAAAAGCGACGAAGTGCCGCATCCGCGTCCTGATCCGACATCACGCACAGCGCCGTCGACAGCCCGTCCGCCAGCGCGGCGGTGGCGGCACTGACCGAAACCGTGCCGCGCGCAAGGCGCTGACCGCGCGGGTCGAGGATATGGGGCTGATCGCCCGCAGGCCCGATCCGCGTCCCCAACGCCGACGAGGTCGCGAGCGCCCGTTCCTGCAGCCGCAGCCGGCGCAGCATCGCGCCGTCCGGACCGGCGATAGCCACATCCCAGACGCGCTTTCCCAGACCGCGCTGCTCGCCGCTGTCGATCAGCACATCGCCCAGTCCGTGCCGGGCGGCCAGCGCGGCCAGTTGATCCGCCGCCCATCCCTGCGCCAAGCCGTTGAAGGTCAACGCCATTCCCGGCCGCAGCCGGACCCGGTCGGGATCATGTTCGACCTGCGTCCAGCCCGTCAGCCGCCGCGCCTGATCACCGCCCGCCCCACTGGCGCGGGCCAGCCATAGCGGCTGCACGCTGGGATCGAACGCGCCGCCGGTCGCGTCATGCAGACGGTCGGTCAGCGCCAGCAATTCCAGCATCGCCGGGCTGGGGTGGGTCAGGATGCCGCTGCGATTCAGCCGCACAAGTTCCGATTCGCGATGCAGCGAGAATGTCGCCTCGACCCGCCGCAGCAGCGCCTGCGCCTCGGTCAGGAAGCGGCTTGCCTGCCCCGGCGCCGCGCCCTCGATCCGCAGCCGCGTCAGGGCGCCCAGCGCCACGCCCTGCCATTCATGCACCGCGCCCGCCTGCGCCGTGCCGGCGGCACCCAGCACACAGGCCGAGAGAATCAGGAAACGGCGGCGCGAGACGCTCATGCTTCGGCCTTTCCATCGGCGCGGGGGCTGAAGAACACCGGCGACAGCGCCATGACATACAGCCCGAAGGCCACGATCCACAGCACCGCCGAGGCCAGCACGCCCAGATCGTAAAAGCCGGGGAAGCTGGCGGCCAGCCAGCGCAGCAGCACCGCCACCGGCACCAGCACATAGCCGATGGCGACGGCACGCGGCGCGATCAGCGCGCGGCCCGAATGGCCAAGGCTCGCGCGGCTCATCACCGCCAGCGTCATGCCGCCCACGGCCCCGATGCCCAGGATATGCAGCGCCCCGATCTCGGACCCGAGACCCAGCAGCGACAGACCCCACACCAGGAACCCCAGCGCCAGCAGACCGTAACCCGTATGCAGCGCCCAGACGATGGGCTGGTCGCGCAGCACCCAGCCCTGCCAGCCGGCCAGCCGCCCGGCCGTCGCCAGCCCCGCGCCCACCGCCAGCAGCCCCGAGACCAGATCCGGCAGCCCGAACAGCACCGAGGCCGAGGTCAGGATCGGCAGCGCGATCCCGGCCTTTTCCAGCGGCCCGCGCGTCACCGGCAGCCGATCCTCGCGCCCCGCCCGCAGCAGCGCGTTGCGGGTAAAGGCGGGCGTCACCCGCCCGCCAAGGGTCGCGATCATGGCGCAGATCGCCAGCAGCCCGCCGCGCAGCCCCTGCGCCTCGGTTCCGGTCAGGCCCATCCATTGCAGATGGACCAGCAGATCGCCGAGCCAGACCAGCGACAGCAGCAGCAGGAACATCATGTTCTGCGGTTTGGGCCGGCGCAGCAACTGGGTCAGCAGCTTGGCGCCGAGGATCGGCAGGAAGGCCAAATCGAACAGCGCCGTCAGCGCGGGCGGCAGCACCCCCGACAGCGCCACTGCGATGCGGCCGGCCAGCCAGATCGCGAAGACGCCGGCGATGAACGCCTCGGGCGCGGCCTTGGCGCCGGTCCAGTTCGGCACTGCGGTCAGGAAGAACCCGCCAAGCGCCGCCGTGGCAAAGCCAAAGATCATCTCATGCGCGTGCCACATCTGCGGCGACATGGTCAGGCCCAGCTGCCCGGCATCGCCACCTGCGGCGTTGACCGCCAGCCAGATCGACCACACGCCCATCGACAGCACCGCCCAGATCCCCGCGGCCCAGAAGAAGACGCGCCAGCCGGCACGGAACAGGATTGCGGATTTCATGGCGTCACCTCGGGCACAGTGGATGGTGCGGGCCGCGCGGCCGCCGGTTGCGGCGGTGCGGTCCGCGCCCGGCGTTTCAGGACCGGGCAGGTGTTGGGGTCATACATGATGACTTGACAGCGCAGGCACAAGACGCACTCATTGGCGTTGATGCGGCCAAGCGGGTCGATGGCGCCGACGGTGCATTTCGTCTCGCACAGCCGGCACTCGCGCCCGCATTGCGGCCGGCGCTTGAGCCAGTCGAAGATCTTCAGCTTGGCCGGGATCGCCAGCCCGGCGCCGAGCGGGCAGAGATAGCGGCAATAGAACCGCTCGATGAACAGCCCGCCAGCAAGGATCACCAGCACGAACAGCACGAACGGCCAGGCCCGCATGAAGCGCATGGAAATGGCGGTCTTGAAGGGTTCCACCTCGGCCAGGATCAGCGCCTGCTCCATGCTGTAGAAGCTGAGCGCGACAATCGCCACGAACAGCGTGTATTTGATCACCCACAGCCGTTCATGCAGCGCCTGCGGCACGGCGATCTGCTTGATCTTCAGCGCCTGGGCCGCGTTGTTCAACAGCTCTTGCAGCGCGCCGAAGGGGCAGAGCCAGCCGCAGAACACGCCGCGGCCCCAGAACAGCATCCCCAAGGCCACCGCCGACCACAGAAGGAAGATGACCGGCGCGATCAGGAACGTCTCCCACCGGAAGCCGGACAGCAGCGCGTTCAGGAAAGCGACCACCTGCACCACCGAGAGTTGCCCGTTCAGCCCCCAGCCAAGGACGAACAGCGTCACCAGCAGATAGCCGATCCGCACCCGGCGCCAGACCGTCGGCCGGCGCACCAGCCATTCCTGCCCCAGCAGGATCAGCCCCAGCCCGGCCAGCATCACCGCGACGATGCCGACGGCGAGTTTCTTCTGCTGCCAGAACTCGAGCCACAGGGGCGTGTCCACCTGCGGTCGGGTCAAAAAGGCGGCGGGCACGGTGACGGGGACGGTGACGGTCAGCGCGACCTCCTGACCCTCGGTCGCGGCGGGGCGGGTGGCGCGGACCTGCACGGCGAAAGGCTGGCGCGGGTCGATGCCGCCCTCGGCCGGGTCAATATTGACGCGGAACAGGCTGATCTCGCGGAACTCGGGCGCGCCGTCGATCTGCAACTCCGTCACCGGAATGTCGTCATCGGCGGTCGGCTGCAGGCGGGTCTGGTCCTGAACGACGGCGAGCCGCTCGAACTGGCCGTTGCGCTTCCAGTCGGTGCCGCGATGCGAGTGCAGCCCCGACGACATCACCGCCAGCAGCCCCTGCCCCGGCCCGAGGCTGGCGATGGCGGCGTTGTAATCGCGCTGCCCCAGCAGGTTGCGGCCCATGATTGGCGTGTCCACCAGACCGGCATAGATGTCGATGAAGGGCTTGTCGGAGGGCGTCAGCGGGCGGCTCGCGCCCTCCAGCCCCTCGGCTGCCTGCGCCATGCTGAGTGTGACATGGCCGAAACCGCCCATCTGCGTCAACTCGTCCCAGCCCGCCTCGCGCCACAGCAGGCGGTCGACCGCCCCCTGCCCGACGCCCTGCGCCTGCGCCAGGATGCGCCCGCTGCGCATGATCCCGTCGCGGATCACCCCGGTCGAGACGGTGGCGCGGGAAATCACGTCCGGCATCCCCGGATCGCCCGCCTGCGGCAGACGCCCGGTCAGGTCGATCCCGGCAAATCCGTCCACGTAATCGGCGATATCCTGCGGCGAGATGCCCAGCGTCAGCACCGGCTCGCTTTGCCGCATCAGCCGCGCGCCGGCCAGATGCCCGTCCGGCGTCACCGCGATCAGCACGTCGATGGGCCGCCCGGAATAACCGGTCGAGCCGGCAAGTTCCCATGTCGAACCTATCAGGCCCAGGGGCTGGCCGGCGATATCGCTGGCCCGCCATGCCGGGACCGGCGCGTCCTGCCGCGACAGGGTCAGACCGGCGGCATCATGGCCCAGCAGGCTGGCGGCAAGCGCCGCGTCGGGCTGCGCCGGGGCGACATTGGCAAGGGATTCGCCCAGGGGCTGCGGCGCGGCGTCGCATATTCCCGCGCCCGCAAATAACGCGGCCGCCGCGATCAGGAACGCGGCCAGCAGCGTGGCGGGGCGAAAGCGGTCAGGAAATGCTGGCTTCATCGGGGTTCAGCGCCTTTGTCCATCGGATCCGGCGGTCCGTTTCATGCGCTTTTTCTGCATCCGATGTGCGCGTTAGGCCTTAACAACAGTCAAGGCGGGTCACGGCACGCTCACCTAGGCGTGAACTTGTCCACTGAGACGCGCGATTCCGAGCCTGAATTTCATACGGAGAAAGTCAGCATGTTACGTCAGCTTATCCCAACTCGCTCTTCGCTTCTGGCCTCGGCGGCGCTCGCGCTCGTTCTTGGCGCAGGTGCGGGCTATGCCCAGGACGCCGCCACGGCGCCCGCGGAAGCCCCGGCCGAGGCGCCAGCCGAAGCCACCGCCGCTCCGGCGGACGCGCTTCCGCCACCGGCCGACAGCGATGCCCCTACGGCGGATCTGAAAGATCACGCCACCCAACCCCAGGACCGCTACGAGCCGTCTCTGGACATCCTCGCGCAGGAACAGCTTGAGGCCCCCGGTGCCCCCGAAGGCGTCGAGGCCCTTTCGCAGGCCGAGTTCGACGAGGCCAACAAGATCTATTTCGAGCGTTGCGCAGGCTGCCACGGCGTGCTGCGCAAGGGTGCGACGGGCAAGGCCCTGACCCCCGACCTGACGCGCGAGCTGGGTTACGACTATCTGCACAGCTTCATCGAATACGGCTCTCCGGCGGGTATGCCGAACTGGGGAACCTCGGGCCAGCTGACCCCCGAACAGGTCGATATCATGGCGAAATACGTCATGCTGGAACCCGCCGTGCCGCCGGAATGGGGCATGGACAAGATGAAAGAGACCTGGGAGGTCATCGTCGCGCCGGAAGATCGTCCGACCGAAAAGATGAACGACTGGGATCTGGGCAACCTGTTCAGCGTCACGCTGCGCGACGCGGGCCAGATCGCGCTGATCGACGGCGGCAGCTACGAGATCAAGAAGATCATCGACACCGGCTATGCCGTCCATATCAGCCGGATGTCGGCCTCGGGCCGTTATCTGATGGTCATTGGCCGCGACGCCAAGGTGGACATGATCGACCTGTGGATGGAAGACCCTTCGGTCGTCGCCACGATCAAGGTCGGCTCGGAAGCGCGTTCGGTCGAGACCTCGAAGATGGAGGGCTGGGAGGACAAATACGCCATCGCCGGCGCCTATTGGCCGCCCCAATATGTCATCATGGATGGCGCCACGCTCGAGCCGCTGAAGATCGTCTCGACCCGCGGCATGATCTATGACGAGCAGACCTACCACCCCGAACCGCGCGTGGCGGCGATCCTGGGCAGCCACTATCGCCCGGAATTCATCGTCAACATCAAGGAAACCGGCAAGATTCATCTGGTCGACTATACCGACCTGAAGAACCTCAAGATCACCGAGATCGAGGCCGAACGCTTCCTGCATGATGGCGGTCTGGACAGCAGCCACCGCTACTTCATCACCGCGGCGAACGCGCGTGGCAAGCTGGTCGTCATCGACACCAAGGAAGGCACGCTGGAAGCCGTGACCGATACCGGCGGCGAGACCCCGCATCCGGGCCGTGGCGCGAACTTCGAACACCCGACCTTCGGGCCGGTCTGGGCGACCTCGCACCTTGGCGACGATTCGGTGGCGCTGATCGGCACCGACCCCGAAGGCCATGCCGACCAGGCCTGGAAGATCGTGGACAGCTTCCCGGCGCTTGGCGGCGGCTCGCTGTTCGTCAAGACCTATCCGGGCAGCAACCACCTGTATGTCGACGCGACGCTGAACCCCGATGCCGAGATCTCTGCCTCGGTCGCGGTGTTCGACATCGACAAGATGACCGGCGACGGCACCGACCCCGAATTCACGACCCTTCCGATCGTGGAATGGGCCGAGATCACCGACGGTCAGCCGCGCGTGGTGCAGGGTGAGTTCAACAAGGACGGCACCGAAGTCTGGTTCTCGGTCTGGAACGGCAAGGATCAGGAATCGGCCATCGTCGTGGTCGATGACAAGACGCTGGAACTCAAGCATGTCATCAAGGACGAGCGCCTTGTGACGCCGACCGGCAAGTTCAACGTCACGAACACCATGGGCGACATCTACTGATCGTCCAGGAACGACACAGGGGGCGCGCGGGTTACATCCCGCGCGCCCTTGCCTTTTTTGCCCCGGCAGGACAGGACATGACCGCATGACCCACGACTCCCATCACCCGCCCCCGCAGGACAGTCAGCCCGGCGCCGATGACGCGCCCTGGTCGCTGTGGAAGCTGGGGCTGCTGCTTTATCCCTTCGTGTTTCTGGTGGTGTGGATCAACCTGTTCATGCTGGCCCTGATCGGCACCTTTGTCGGGCTGCGCAGCCTGACGACGGCGGAATCGCTGCTGGTCTCGATCCTCGTGGCGCTGCCCGCCTGCTGGCTGTCGGCGCGGTGGGTGCGCCGGCTGCTGGATCGCGCCGCCGAGGACTGACGTTCCGCTCTTCCGCGGGGGCGCGGTCCGTGCCAGCCTGCGCCGCATGTTCGAACTGATTCTCGTTCTTTTCGCTGGGTTTTTCGGGGGGCTGCTGAACGCGATTGCGGGCGGGGGCACCTTCATCACCTTTCCGGCGCTGGTCTTTATCGGCGTGCCGGTCATCGCCGCCAACGCGACCTCGACCGTGGCCGCGATGCCGGGATATCTCTCCGCCGCCATCGGCTTTCGCCGCGACATCGCCGAAATCGAGCGGCCGCTGCTGCTGCGCCTGACCCTGTGGGGGATGCTGGGCGGGTCGATCGGTTCGGGCCTGCTGCTGATTTCGTCGAACGAGGCATTCGCGCTGCTGATCCCCTTCCTGCTTTTGGGGGCGACGCTGGTGTTCCTGCGCGGCCCGCAGATCCGCGAATGGGCCGCTCGGCAACGCGGCGCGGTCACCCCCTTCGGCATCGGGACGCTGATCCCGGTTGCCATCTATGGCGGGTTCTTCAACGGCGGGCTGGGGATCGTGCTGCTGGCGCTGTTCGCCATGTGGGGGATGACCAACCTGCACGCGATGAACGGGCTGAAATGCTGGCTCAGCTTTGCGCTGTCGGTGATTTCCTTCGCGATCTTCGCCGCTGGCGGGCAGATCGTCTGGGCCGAGGGGTTTGCCATGGCCATCGGCACGCTGCTGGGCGGCATCGCCGGTGCGCCGGTCGCGCGGCGCATCCCGGTCCCGGTGCTGCGCGCGCTGATCGGGGCGGTGGGTTTCGGGATGTCGGCGGTGTTTCTGGTCCGGCTGTTCTAGCGGGCCGCCGC
Organism: Paracoccus jeotgali; assembly: GCF_002865605.1. Lineage (NCBI taxonomy): Bacteria > Pseudomonadati > Pseudomonadota > Alphaproteobacteria > Rhodobacterales > Paracoccaceae > Paracoccus > Paracoccus jeotgali. Next base: position 479,730 of record NZ_CP025583.1, on the reverse strand, counting down.
CGCGTGCTGCTGGATGCGCGCCACCATCGCGCGCAGGCCGTTCGACCGCTGCGCCGACAGATGCTCTTGCAGGCCCAGCCGACCCAGTTCGGCGGCGGCATCGACCTGCCCCACCTCGTCCAGCGGCAGGCCCGCGAACAGCGAATGGACCACCGCCACCAGCCCGCGCACGATCAGCGCGTCGCTGTCGCCGATAAAGTCAAAGCGTCCGTCCTGGGTGCGCGGCACGATCCAGACCTGGCTGGCGCAGCCATCGACCTTGCTGGCCGGGGTCTGCAGCGCCGGGTCCATCGGCGGCATGTCCTTGCCGATTTCGATCAGGTGCCGATAGCGGTCCTCCCACTCGTCCAGGAATGAGAAGGTTTCGACGAGTTCCTCGAATGCCTCGGTCGCCATGCTGCTGCCCTTTCTGATCTACCCCTCTGCTATCGCGCCCTGACGGCGTCGTCAAAGAGGCTTTGCGCCGCCCGCCCCAATCGCCTATCACTGACGCGAAAACGACAGATGAGACAGATCATGCGCTTCGCCACCCTCGCCCTGACCCTGACCGTGGCCCTTGGCGTTTCGGGGTGCTCGCGATTTGGCAGCGATAGCGGGCTGAACCCACTGGGCTGGTTCCGCAGCGGGTCCTCGCAGCCCACCACGCTAGAGCCGCGCGGCGGCTGGGTGACGCAGGATCAGGATTACCGCCCGCTGGTGCCGCAGATCCTGTCGGCCGGTTTCGAGCCGATCAACGAGGGCAAGCTGCTGATCGTCACCGGCTTTGCCCCGGTCAAGGGCTGGTATGACCTCGAGATCAAAACCGAGCGCGTGCAGCCGGCGAAACAGTTGCGCCCCGATGATGACGGCATCCTGCGGCTGGTGCTGGTCGGCAGCCCGCCCCTGCCCGGCAGCCCCGCGGCCGCGATGCGGGCCAATCCGCAGGTCGACCGGTTGAACGTGGCGCTGCCGATCTCGAACGTGCAGCTCTTGCGGCTGCGCGGGATCGAGGTGCGCTCGGCGACCGGTGGCGTCTCGCTGCGGCCCTAGACGCCCGGCCCGCTGCCCCCGGCGGCGGCGATGAAGCGGCGGATCAGCGCGGCGTCCTTGTGACCCGGCGCGGATTCGACACCGGACGAGACATCGACGATCCGCGCGCCGGTCAGATGAACCGCCTCGGCCACGTTGTCGTGATTCAGCCCGCCGGCCAGCACCCATGGCTTCAGCCATTTGCGCCCGACCAGCAGCCGCCAGTCGAAGGCCAGCCCGTTTCCGCCCGGCAGCACCGCGTCCGGCGGCGGCTTGGCGTCGACCAGCAGCATGTCCGCAACCAGCCCGTAATCCCACAGCGCATCCAGATCGGCAGGGGTCGAGACGCCCACCGCCTTCATCACCGGCAGCCCGGTGCGGGCGCGGATCTGCGAGACCCGCTCGGGCGTCTCGGCCCCGTGCAGTTGCAGGATATCGAGCGGCACGAGGCCCAGCACCCGGTCCAGCAGCGCGTCGTCCGGGTTCACGAACAGCCCCACCCGCGCGATGCCGGGCGGCACCTCGGCGGTCAGGGCGGCCGCCGTCTCGGCGCTGACATTGCGGGGGGATTTCGGAAAGAAGACAAAGCCCAGAAATCCCGCCCCGGCCCGGATCGCGGCATCGACATGCTCGGGCTGGCTCAGCCCGCAGATCTTGACCTGTGCCATGCGTGAAACCTGCGGCGTCTAGCGGCGGACCGGAAGGGCCGGCGTGCGCGGCGAGTTTGTCGCCGGCACCGTGCCCACCGGGGCGGCCGCCGGTGCGGTCTTGGGCCGGTCGATGATCGCCAGCACCTCGTCACGCGGCGCGTGATGCTGCTGACGCAGGGCGCCGACCTCGCGTTCGAGACGCTGCACCTCGAAGGTGCGGCGGGCGGCGATGCTGCGGATATGCGCCTCGCGCAGATATTCCCAGATGAAGCCCACCACGATGCCGAACAGCACCGCCAGCAGCAGGATCATGAACATCGGCAGGGTGACGGTCAGCTGCGTCCCGAAATACTGGTCAAGGCTCGCGGGCAGCAGGCGCAGCGTCGCCATGCCCCGGTTCGCCAGCGCGACGGTCAGCAGGATGACGGCAAGCCCCAGGATGAATAGCAAGCGGATGAAGCGCATCAGCGACCCTCTGAACTGAACCTAGCCGGGACAGGATGTGACAGATCACGCCTCGTCGTTCAACCTGTCGCGCAGCAACTTGCCGGTCTTGAAGAAGGGAACGTGCTTTTCCTCGACCGGGACGGATTCGCCGGTGCGCGGGTTGCGGCCCATCCGCGCCTCGCGCTTCTTGACCGAGAACGCGCCGAAGCCGCGCAGCTCGACCCGTTCGCCGCGCGCCATGGCATCGATGATCTCGTCAAAGATCGTGGCCACGATCCGCTCGACGTCCCGTTGCACAAGATGCGGGTTTTCCTCGGCGATCTTCTGGATGAGTTCCGACCGGATCATGCTGCCCCCAAAGCCATGCGCATCTGAAAGGATAAGGCCAAGCGGCCATGGTGTAAAAGAGGGAACGCGAAAATAATCATTCGGTTGCAGGAAATTTCCCTTTTCTGTCAGGGCACCAGCGGCCAGGGCTGAGGTCACGGCGCGAAAACGGCCCGGCAGACGAAAAAACCCGCCGCCGGAACACGTCCGGCGGCGGGTCGATGCTGTGGCCGACCCCAAGCGGTCAGCCGGGTGCCGATATCAGCGGTTCTTCAGCGCGGCGCCCAGGATGTCGCCCAGCGAGGCGCCCGAATCCGAGCTGCCATACTGTTCCACGGCTTCCTTTTCCTCGGCGATCTCGCGGGCCTTGATCGACAGGCCCAGACGGCGCGATTTCGAGTCGACGTTGGTCACGCGGACGTCGATCTTGTCACCGACGCCGAAACGCTCGGGACGCTGGTCCTGACGGTCGCGGGCCAGATCGCTGCGGCGAATGAACGACTTGGCGCCGTTATATTCGACCTCGATCCCGCCATCCTCGATCGCGGTGACGGCCACGGTGATGACGTCGCCACGGCGCACGCCCTCGACCGCTTCGGCCATGGCTTCGTTTTCGAGCGCCTTGATCGACAGCGAGATACGCTCTTTCTCGATGTCGACTTCCTGCACGACCGCCTTGACGACGTCGCCCTTGCGAAAGTCCTGGATCGCGTCCTCGCCACGGGCATCCCACGAGATGTCCGACAGGTGGACCATGCCGTCGATATCGCCTTCCAGACCCACGAACAGGCCGAATTCGGTGATGTTCTTGACCTCGCCCTCGATCACGGTGCCGGCGGGGTGGGTTTCGGCAAAGACCTCCCACGGGTTGCGCATGGTCTGCTTGAGACCCAGCGACACGCGGCGCTTGGCTTCGTCGATTTCCAGCACCATCACTTCGACTTCCTGGCTGGTCGAGACGATCTTGCCGGGGTGGACGTTCTTCTTGGTCCAGCTCATTTCCGAGACGTGGACCAGACCCTCGATGCCCGCTTCCAGTTCCACGAAGGCGCCGTAATCGGTGATGTTGGTCACGCGGCCGGCATGGACCGAACCGATCGGGAACTTCTCGGCCACGGTATCCCACGGATCGGCCTGCAGCTGCTTCATGCCCAGGCTGATGCGGTGGCTGTCGCGGTTGATCTTGATGACCTGAACCTTGACGGTCTCGCCGATGGCGAGGATCTCGGACGGGTGGTTGACGCGACGCCAGGCCATGTCGGTGACGTGCAGCAGCCCGTCAACACCGCCCAGATCGACGAAGGCGCCGTATTCGGTGATGTTCTTGACGACACCGTCAACGACCTGACCCTCGGACAGGTTCGAGATGACCTCGGCGCGCTGTTCGGCGCGGCTCTCTTCCAGAATGGCGCGGCGCGACACGACGATATTGCCGCGGCGGCGGTCCATTTTCAGGATCTGGAACGGCTGCTTCAGACCCATCAGCGGGCCGGCATCGCGGACCGGGCGGACATCGACCTGGCTGCCGGGCAGGAACGCCACGGCGCCGCCCAGATCGACGGTGAAGCCGCCCTTGACGCGGCCAAAGATGGCGCCTTCGACGCGCTCTTCCGCGGCATAGGCTTTTTCCAGACGATCCCAGGCTTCCTCGCGGCGGGCCTTTTCACGGCTGATCGAGGCTTCGCCGCGCGCGTTTTCCACACGGTCCAGATAAACCTCGACCTCGTCGCCGACGCTCAGCGCCGCGTCTTCGCCCGGATTTGCAAATTCTTTCAGATCGACGCGGCCTTCCATCTTGTAGCCGACATCGATGATGGCCTGTCCTGCCTCGATGGCAATGACCCGACCTTTGACAACCGAACCTTCGTCCGGGGTGTCGATCTCGAGGCTTTCATTCAGCAGCGCCTCGAATTCTTCCATGCTTGCGCGTTCAGCCATAAGCTTGCGATTTCCTTTTCAATGATATGCTGGCCTGACGGTTGGCTCCGCCGGTCTTTATAGTGGTCATCGGGAACGACAAAGGGTCGCGGCACACGCCCGACCCGTCCAAAGCGGCCTGTTCTGGCCATGTCATTACGTCAACCTGCGCGCGATATAGCTGCAAATGCCGGGCTTGGCAAGTCCGGGGGCGGTTCAGCGGCGGGTTGCGGGGGCGCGCAGGCGCGCCCTGACCTCGGCGATGGCGCGGGTGACGGCGTCGGTCACGCTCATTTCCGTGGTGTCGAGGATCACCGCGTCCGCGGCCGGGCGCAGGGGCGCGGCGCTGCGGGCGCTGTCGCGGGCGTCGCGTTCGCGCAGCGCGGCCAGCGTGGCTGCGGGATCGGCCCCGATCTCGGCCGCGCGGCGCTGCGCGCGCACCTCGTCCGAGGCGATGACATACAGCTTCAGATCCGCGTCGGGGCAGATCACCGTCCCGATGTCGCGCCCGTCCAGCACCGCGCCCGGTTCCTGTGCGGCAAATCGGCGCTGGAAATCGGTCAGCGCGTCGCGCACCTCGGGGATGGCGGCGACGCGGCTGGCGGCCTGCCCGGCCTCGTTGCTGCGCAGATCGTCGCGGGTCAGGTCGGCCCCGGTCAGCGCCCGCGCCGCCGCGACCGGATCGCCGCCGCGCGCGCCTACGGCACGATAGAGCAGCCCGGTGTCGAGGTGGTGAAAGCCGAAGCGCCGTGCAATCGCCCGCGCGATGGTGCCCTTGCCCGAGGCGGCGGGTCCGTCAATGGCGATGGTGAACGACATGGTATCCCCGGCGATAGCGGCGTGGGGCCGCGGCCCCCGGAAGGTTGGCCCGATCTGCCACGGCACCGCGCCCGGACGCAAGCGAAAGCGCCGGCCCCGAAGCCGGGACCGGCGCTGAACAGGGGCGCCAAGGCGCCGAAATCATGGAAGGATCAGCTGGCGCCGCGAGTCTTGGCGACCTCGGCTGCGAAATCCTCTTCCCTCTTCTCGATGCCTTCGCCGACGGCCATGCGGACGAATGCCAGCACCTCGACGCCCGCATCCTTGGCGGCCTGCGCCACGGTGACATCGGGGTTGATCACGAATTTCTGGCCCAGCAGGGTCACTTCCTCGAAGTATTTCGACATGCGGCCGGCGATCATCTTCTCGATCACCGCGTCGGGCTTGCCCGATTCGCGCGCCTGTTCGGTCAGCACGGTCTTTTCGCGCTCGACCAGCGCCGGGTCCAGATCGGCCTCGGACAGCGAGGCGGGGCTGGTCGCGGCGACATGCATCGCGATCTGCTTGCCGATCTCGGCATTGTCGCCCTTGAGCGCGACCAGAACACCGATCCGGCCCATGCCTTCGGCGGCGGCATTGTGGACATAGGACACGACGGTGTCGCCCTGCACGGTTTCCATGCGGCGCAGGTCCATCTTTTCGCCGATCTTGGCGACGGCGTCGGTGACGACCTCGGCCACGGTCTTGCCGTTCATTTCGGCGTTGCGCAGCTCATCGACCGAATCGACCGACAGCGCGGTCTGGGCGATGTTGCCGACCATGTCCTGGAACTCGGCGTTCTTGCCGACGAAATCGGTTTCCGAGTTCACCTCGACCGCCACGCCCTTGCCGTCGCGAACCGCGACCGCAACCAGACCTTCGGCCGCGACGCGATCGGATTTCTTGGCCGCCTTGGCCAGACCCTTGGTGCGCAGCCAGTCAACGGCGGCTTCAATGTTGCCGTCGGTTTCGGTCAGCGCCTTCTTGGCGTCCATCATGCCTGCGCCGGTCGATTCGCGCAGTTCCTTCACCATCTGGGCGGTAATCGCCATTTGGCCTCTCCTTAACAATGGGGTCGGACGGGGCAAGGCCCAGCCCGGTGACAATTCGCTGACGCGGGATCAGGCTTCGGCGGCGGCGGGTTCGTCCAGAACCTCGGCCGGGGCTTCGGCCAGCGCGCCCAGATCGACGCCAGCCGCGCCCATCTGTGCCGACATGCCTTCCAGCGCCGCACGGCTGGCCAGGTCGCAGTACAGCGCGATGGCCCGGGCCGCGTCGTCATTGCCGGGGATGATATAGTCCACACCCTCGGGCGAGCAGTTGGTGTCGACGACGGCGACGACCGGGATGCCCAGCTTCTTGGCTTCCAGAATCGCCAGATCTTCCTTGTTCACGTCAATCACGAACAGCAGGTCGGGCAGGCCGCCCATCTCGCGGATGCCGCCCAGCGAGGCTTGCAGCTTGGTCTGCTCGCGCTCGAGCTGCAGACGCTCTTTCTTGGTCAGGCCCTCGGCGCCCTGGCTCATCGTCTCGTCGATGGCCTTGAGGCGGCTGATCGACTGCGAGACGGTCTTCCAGTTGGTCAGCGTGCCACCCAGCCAGCGGTGGTTCATGTAGAACTGCGCCGAGCGTTCGGCCGCGTCCGCGACCGGCTTCTGCGCCTGACGCTTGGTGCCGACGAACAGCACGCGGCCGCCCTTGGCGACGGTGTCGCGGATGACCTTCAGCGCCTGTTCCAGCATTGGAACGGTCTGGGTCAAATCGACGATGTGGATGCCGTTGCGGTCGCCATAGATATATTGCGACATGCGGGGGTTCCAGCGCTGCGTCTGGTGACCATAGTGAACGCCAGCTTCAAGCAGCTGACGCATCGAGAAATCGGGAAGCGCCATGTCCATTTCCTTTCCGGTTTGCGCCTGGGCAGAGGATTTCAGGGTCGCCCCCAACCGGTGGACCTGTCCGGGATGTCTGTCCGGAAGGCCCGCCTCTGCCTGAGAAGTGGGTGGCGCATAGGTCAATCCCCGCGCAAACGCAACCCTTTTCGCACATGGCGCGCGCGTTCGTTCAAGTTTTATGGGCTTTGCGCGTGCACGCGCAACCTCGGCGACCGATCCTTGGGCGCGATAAACCCAAACTTAACATCCGGGTGGCAAGAAGGCGCAAGGAGCCATGCGGATCGGGAATGTGACGATGATCTTGTGCGACATGAAGGACGGGCGATGGACGCGCCGCTGACGCTCGCGCCGCGGCTGGACCTGACGGCAGCGCGCCCGCTGGCCGGGCAGATCGCGGCCACGACCGGCGATCTGATCCTGGACGCGAGCCAGGTCGCGCATCTGGGCGGGCTGTGCCTGCAGATCCTGCTGGCCGCCGCCCGCCAATGCCGTGTCGAGGGGCGGGGATTCGTCATCCGTGACCGCTCGGACGGGTTCGAGGCCGCGCTGCGCCAGTTCGGCGTCGACCCCTGCGATCTCGCGGAAAGGAGCCGGGGATGAGCCTGAATATCCTCGCTGTCGATGACAGCCGGACCATGCGCGACATGCTGCGTCTGTCGCTGACCAATGCGGGCATGACCGTGACCACCGCCGAGGACGGCGTCCACGGGCTCGAGCTGCTCGAGACCATGCAGCCCGACGCCATCATTTCGGATGTGAACATGCCGCGCCTGAACGGCTTTGGCTTCATCGCCGCGATCCGCAAGATCGAGCGTCTGCGCGCCGTCCCGATCCTGATCCTGACCACCGAAAGCGCGCCAGAGCTGAAGGCCCGCGCCCGCAACGCCGGCGCCACGGGCTGGATCGTCAAGCCCTTCGATCCGCAGAAGCTGGTCAGCTCGATCCAGATGGTGACCGGATGATCGCGCCATGACCCACGACCCCATGATCGAGTTGCGCGCCACCTTCTTCGCGGAATGCGAGGAGCTGATCGAGGGGCTGCACGACGCGCTGCAACGCCTGCAGGACGGCTGCACCGACCCCGAAACCGTCAACACGGTGTTCCGCGCCGTCCATTCGATCAAGGGCAATGCCGGCGCCTTCGGTCTGCAAGAGCTGGTCGATTTCGCCCACGGCTTCGAGAGCGCGATGGAAGAGGTGCGGGCGGGCCGGGTGCCGATCACGCCCGAATCGGTCCGCCTGTTCATCTCGGCCGCCGACCGTCTGCAGGATCTGGTCGCGCTGGCGCAGACCGGCGCGCCGCTTGCGGTCGCGCCTGATCTTGTCGGTGGCGAGCCCGCGAGCGGCCTGCCCTCGCCCGAGGATGAGATCGACTTCACGCCGACGCCGCTTGCACTCGATCTGGCCGAGGACGACACCCGCGCCCATCCGCCGATCTGGCTGATCCGCTTTGCCCCGGCCGAGGGGCTGTATCGCAGCGGCAACGAGAGCTTGTGGATTTTGCGCGCGCTGTCGGCCCTTGGCCCCACCACCACCCGCTGCATCCTGCCCGACGATCTGCCGCCCCCGTCCCCGGACAATGCCGAAACGCCGCTGCTGGAGTGGGAGGTAAGGCTGCAGGGCGATGTGACGCGCGAGGATATCGCTCAGGTCTTCGACTTTGTCGCCGATGTCTGCCGCCTCGACGTCACCCAGACTGACGCCCCTCTGGCGTGGCAGCCCGGACCGAACGTGGCCGCCGAAGCCGATACCTCGCCCCCCACCCCACCGACCAGCCATCCCGGCGACGTCTCGCCCACGGTGCGCGTCGATCTGGACCGGATCGACCGGCTGATGAACCAGGTGGGTGAGCTGGTGATCAATCAGGCGATGCTGGCACAGTCGATCGCCGAGGCGGGTCTGAGCCAGCACGCAAGCATCACCAGCGGGCTCGATTCCTTCATGATGCTGACCCGCGACATTCAGGAAAGCGTCATGATGATCCGCGCCCAGCCGGTCAAATTGCTGTTCCAGCGCATGGCCCGCATCGCCCGCGAGGCCTCGGCGAACAGCGGCAAGCAGATCCGCTTCAGGACCGAGGGCGACGCGACCGAGATCGACAAGACCGTGCTGGAACGCCTCTCGGACCCGCTGACCCACATGGTCCGCAACGCCGTCAGCCACGGGATAGAGCCCGCCGCGCAGCGCCTCGCCGCCGGCAAACCGGCAGAGGGCAGCATCACCCTCTCGGCCAGCCATCGCGCCGGCCGGGTGCTGATCGAGATCGCGGATGACGGCGCGGGGATCGACCGGAACAAGGTGCGCGCGGCGGCCATCCAGCGCGGGCTGATCGCCCCGGACGCGCAGTTATGTGATGCCGAGATCGACAACCTGCTGTTCTCGCCCGGTTTCAGCACCGCCGCGCAGCTGTCCTCGCTTTCCGGTCGCGGGGTCGGGATGGATGTGGTGCGCTCGGCGCTGTCGCTGCTGGGGGGCCGCATCGCCATTGCCAGCAGCCCCGGCGCGGGCACGCGGTTCTCGATCTCGCTGCCGCTGACGCTGGCGGTGCTGGACGGAATGGTCGTGTCGGCGGGCGGCCAGACCCTTGTCGTGCCGCTTTCGGCGATCATCGAAACCGCCATGCTGCTGCCCGAGCGGGTTCACCAACTCGGCAGCGGGCGCGCCGTGATGATGATCCGTCAGGACTGCGTGCCGCTGTTCGATCTGGGCGAGAAGCTGGGCTTCCACCCGCGGCGCGAGACCGGGGCCGCGGGCATCGTGATTCTCATCGCGCAAGAGGATGGCCGCCGCGCCGCGCTGATCGTCGACAGGATCATGGAGCAGCGCCAGGTGGTGATCAAAGGCCTCAGCGAGATCCACGGCCGCATCCCCGGCGTGGCGGCGGCGACCATTCTCGGCGACGGCCAGATCGCGCTGATCCTCGATCCCGCCGATCTGGTCGGCCCCGCCGTCCCGCCCCTCCCTCTACTGAAAGCAGCAGGTTAGCCGCATGAGCACGCCGTCGGACCCCGCCTCTCAGCCGGATATCGAGGTGCTGAGCTTTCGCCTCGACGATCAGGAATATTGTCTGGACATCGCCCATGTCCGGGAAATCCGCGGCTGGACCCGCGCGACGCCCCTGCCGCACGCGCCGCCGCATCTGAAAGGCGTCATCAACATGCGCGGGACGGTGCTGCCGGTCATCGATCTGGGCCTGCGGCTGGGCGGGCCGCCGGTCGAACCCGATGAGCACAAGGTCATCGTCGTGGTCAGTCTGGGCAAGCTGACGGCAGGGCTGCTGGTCGACGCTGTGTCGGACATTTTGACCGCCGCGCCCGACCAGATCCAGCCCGCGCCGGAATACGGTATCGACCCCAGCGACAGCTGCCTGAAAGCGCTGCTGATGATCGAGGGCAAGCTGATCCGGATCCTTGATCTGGGCGCGGTTCTGCCGCCCGCCGCCGGCGCCGCGGCATGACCGCGCCCCGTGCCTGCCCCTGTCGCGACTGCTGTCTGGATGGTGCGCCGGACCAGATCGCGCGCATGGTCCATGACCTCTCGGGAATCGTCATCGGCCCCGACAAGGGCGACATCCTGCGCGCTCGCTTTCAGCGCCGCGCCCGGCTGCTGGGGCTGAAGACGCTGGCGGCTTATTTCGACCTGATCGCGGGTGCCTCGGAAGAGCGCGACCGGTTCATCTCGCTGCTGACGACGAATGTCACCGGGTTTTTCCGCGAGGCCCATCATTTCGACCTGCTCGCGCGACAGATCATGCCGGGGCTGGACCGGATCGGTCGCCGGATCAACATCTGGTCGGCGGGATGCAGCAGCGGGCCAGAGCCGTGGTCGATCGCCATGACGCTGCAAGGGCATTGCGCCGCAATGGCCCGCCGGACGCGCATCCTCGCCTGCGACATCGACGCGGCGGTCCTGCACAAGGCACGTTCAGGATGCTATGGCGCAGACGAGGTGACCGGGTTAAGCGCCGCGCAGATCAACCGCCATTTCTGTGCCTGCGGCGACGGCCCGCTGCGCCGCTGGCGCGTCGCCCCACCTCTGCGCGGGATGGTCGAGTTCCGGCAGTTGAACCTGCATGACGTCTGGCCGGGACTTCCGGCCTTCGACGTGATCTTTTTCCGCAATGTCTCGATCTATTTCGACCCGCCAGCGCAGCGCAGGCTGTGGCAGCGCTTCCACGACCAGCTGCGGCCGGGGGGGTGGCTGCTGATCGGTCATGCGGAACGGGTGCCGGCGGATCTGCAGCACCTGTTGCGGCCGGCGGGCCTGACCGCCTATCGCCGGCCCGATCAGAATTGTGAGGCCGTCCCATGAGCCTGAAAGACCGTCTGAAGATCCTGGTCGTCGATGACATGTCGACCAGCCGCGGGCTGATCGTCCAGTCGCTGGAATCCATTGGCATCAGCCAGATCCAGCTGGCCGCCAGCGGGCCCGAGGCGATGCGGACGCTGGCGCAACGGCCCGCGCATCTGGTGATCTCGGACTATAACATGCCCGACATGACGGGAATCGACCTGCTGAAACAGCTGCGCGGCTGCGCCACCACGCAGGGCATCGGCTTCATCCTCATCACCGGGCGGGCCGATCAGAGCATCCTCGAGCAGGGCAAAAGCTGGGGGATGAACAATTTCCTGCGCAAGCCCTTCGGCACGCAAGAACTGAAATCCTGCCTCGAAGCCGTGACGGGGCGTCTATGACGCCCGGCCCTGATCCCGCACTGGACCGCTTTCTGCAGAACGCCGCGCTGCTGATCGCGCAGGCGGCGGCGGATGCGGCGCTGCTGCAGGCGCATCTGGGGCAGGCGATGGAGTGCGGTGCCTCGATGCCTCATCCGCCCGATCTGGTGCTGCTGCAATCGCTGGACCGGATGACGCAGGTTCTGGGCGATGTGGCGGCCGCGCTGGACGGGGCGGCGGCAGAGGTCGGTGGGCAGACCCTTCAAAACTGGCCTCAGATCGCGGCGCGGCTGGGGCTGGGACAGGTGGTCCAGACGCTGCAATCGGGTGGCGGCGCGCAGGCGGAGGGCGGGATCGACGAAATCTTCTGACACCAGGCAGATCGCCGTCCGGCCGCCTCTGCGCACTCCCTGCCCGCGTCGCAGCCGCTCTGGACCTTGGCGGCGGCCGCGCCTAACCTGCGCCGACGCCTCAGGGACCAGCGATGAGACAACAGGACATGACCCGAGATTTTGCCACCGCCGCCGCCACCCTGTCCGAAGCCCTGCCCTATATGCAGCGCTATTCGGGCGCCGTCGTGGTGGTCAAATTCGGTGGCAACGCGATGGGCGACGATGCGGAAATGGCCAAGTTCGCCTCGGACATGGTGCTGATGAAGCAGGTCGGCATCCATCCGGTCGTGGTCCATGGCGGCGGCCCGATGATCAACGACATGCTGGGCAAGTTGGGCATCGAAAGCCGGTTTGTCCGCGGCAAGCGCGTCACCACCAAGGAAACCGTCGAAGTGGTCGAGATGGTGCTGGCCGGGCTGGTCAACAAGCGCATCGTGCAGGCGATCAACGATGCCGGCGGCCGCGCCATCGGCATTTCGGGCAAGGATGACGATCTGATCGTCTGCGAGGCCGACGACCCGGAACTGGGATTTGTCGGCCGCCCGGTCGAGATGAACGTCCAGATCATCCGCGACCTCTATCTGGCCGGGCTGATCCCGGTGATCGCGCCGGTCGCCACCGGCATGGCCGATAACGAGACCTTCAACGTCAATGGCGACACCGCCGCGGGCGCGGTCGCCGGGGCCTTGCAGGCCGACCGGCTGCTGCTGCTGACCGATGTCTCGGGCGTCAAGGATGCCAGCGGCCAGGTGATGACGCAGATGACGCCCGAACAGGTGCGCGACATGATCGCCGACGGCACCATCGCCGGCGGCATGATCCCCAAGACCGAGACCGCGCTGAAGGCGTTGCAGGACGGGGTGCGGGCGGTGGTGATCCTCGACGGGCGGGTTCCCAATGCCTGCCTGCTGGAATTGTTCACCGAACATGGTGCCGGCAGCCTGATCCGCTCGACCGCGCCGCGGGTCAAGCCGCGCGGTTTGCGGCAGGGCGACAGCGGCCTGTAGAAGGCCGGTTCGGTCACCATCCGCCCCTCGCGCAGCCCCTTGATGCCCTAGGCATTTTCTCGCCGCCTGCTGTCTGAACTGCGCTTGCCCTTGTCGCGGGAACTGTGGCAGGCTTCCCCCGACCCCGCCCGACAGAATAGGCCGAAATCAGATGACCCCCACCGGATACCGACGCCTGATCCTGACCCGGCACGCCAAATCGGCATGGGACGATCCCGAGCTTGAGGATTTTGACCGGCCGCTGAACGCGCGGGGCCGTCGCGCGGCGATCGAGCTGGGGGATTTCATGGCCTCGCGCGGATATGAGCCGGAAGAGGTCATCTGCTCGCCCGCCCGCCGCACCGTCGAGACGTGGGAGCGTGTGGCCTCGGCCCCGCTCGAGGTCCGGCCCCGCCTGCGGATGGAGCCGCGTCTGTTTCACGCCACGCCCGAGATCATGCTCGAGGTGCTGCGGACGGCGACCGAACCTACCGTCATGCTGATCGGCCACAATCCGGGGATCGGCGATTTCGCCGCCAGCCTGCCGGCCAATCCGCCGAACGATCCCGAGTTCGGTCGCTATCCCACCGGCGCCACGCTGGTCGTGGATTTCCAGATCGACAACTGGGCCGATCTGCAGCCGAAAAGCGGCAGCGTGCAGGATTTCCTGCGCATCGACGGCAGATAGGGACGGGCCAGCGCGGATCGGCCCGCGCCGCCGATCTCAGCCGCCGGAATACAGCCCTTCGTAGATCGGCCCCAGCGTGTCCAACTCGAACAGCGAACTGACCGAGGTGCCGTTCCAGATGTTCAGGATCGCCTGCGCAAACATCGGCGCGGTGGGCACGATGCGGATGCCGTCGCAGGCGCGGACGGCCTCGGTCTGGCCGATGGAGTCAGTGATCACCAGCGATTTCATCACCGATTTCGACACCCGCTCGACCGCCGGGCCGGACAGCACGCCATGGGTGATATAGGCGTGAACCTCGGTCGCGCCGTGGTCGACCAGCAGTTGCGCGGCTTTGACCAGCGTCCCGGCGGTGTCGCAGATATCGTCCACGATGATGCAGGTCTTGCCCGACACCTCGCCGATCACCGTCATCTCGGCGATCTCGCCCGCCTTTTCGCGGCGCTTGTCGACGATGGCCATGGGCGCGCCGATGCGCTGCGCGATCTCGCGGGCGCGGGCGACGCCGCCGACATCTGGCGAGACGACCATGACGTCATCCATCCGGCCCTTGAAATTGTGCTTGATATCCAGCGCAAAGATCGGCGCGGCATAAAGGTTGTCGACGGGAATGTCGAAGAAACCCTGAATTTGCGTCGCGTGCAGATCCAGCGTCAGCACCCGGTCGACGCCGGCCTCGGTCAGCAGATTGGCCACCAGCTTGGCCGAGATCGGCGTGCGCGCCTTGGCCCGGCGGTCCTGCCGGGCATAGCCGAAATAGGGGATGACCGCAGTAATCCGGCTGGCCGATGACCGCCGCAGCGCATCGGTCATGATCAGCAACTCCATCAGGTTGTCGTTGGCCGGGTTCGAGGTCGACTGGATGATGTACATGTCCTCGCCACGGACGTTGTCGAACACCTCGACGAAAATCTCCTGATCGTTGAACCGCTCGACCCGCGCATCCACCGGGGACACATTCATGCCGCGATGCATCGACATGCGGCGGGCGATGGCATGGGCCAGGGGCCGATTCGAGTTACCGGAAATCAGCTTGGGTTCGGTCATCGCGGGCATGGGTTCATCCTTCGGCAGCCGGGATTCGGGCGATTGCAGCGGACTTACCACCGGGATAGCCTGCCCGCAAACCTCAACCGTCACCGGAGAGCGGTAATGGCCCAGATCGATTACTTCCTCGCGACGGCAAGCCCGTGGTGCTATCTGGCGGGCGACCGGCTGGAGCGCATCGCCGAACGCCACGGCGCGACCATCGCCTATCGCCCGCTCGACATGCCGCAACTGTTCGGGCGCACCGGCGGGCTGCCCCTGCCGCAGCGCCACGAGTCGCGGCAGGACTATCGCCTGCAAGAGCTGACGCGGTGGTCGGCGCATCTGGAGATGCCGCTGACCCTGCGGCCGGCGCATTTTCCGGTGAACATGGCGCCCTCATCCTATGCCGTGATCGCCGCGCAGGCCGAGGGCGGCGACGTGGCCGGGCTGGTCCGTGCCTTTCTGCGCGCCGTCTGGGCAGAGGAGCGCGACATCGCCGACGACGCCACCATCCGCGAGATCCTGTCGGCGACCGGGCACGACCCCGCCCTTGCCGATCGCGGCCTGTTCACCGGGGCCGAGCAATATGGCCGCAATCTTGAAGACGCGGTCGCGGCCGGGGTCTTTGGCGTGCCCTTTTATATCGTGCGCGAGACCGGGCAGAAGTTCTGGGGGCAGGACCGGCTCGACTTCCTCGACGCGCATTTGGCCAGCCTGTGACCGAGGCCGCGACCCTTCCGCCGCTGGCCAGCCGCCATTTCCCCGGCGACCCGGACCGGCCGGCGCTCGGACTGCATTGCATGATGGGCGCCTCGGGGCTGTTTCAGCCGCTGGCCGAGCATCTGGATGGGCTGATCGACCTGCGCGCCTTCGACTATCCCGGCCATGGCCGCAGCCCGGACTGGCAGGGCGACGATCTGCACGGCGTCGTCACCCGCCACGCCGCCAGCCTGATCGACCGGCCGTTGGACCTGATCGGCCACAGCTTCGGCGCGACCGTGGCGCTGCGGATCGCGGTCGGCGCGCCCCACGCCATTCGCAGCCTGACCCTGGTCGAGCCGGTGCTGTTCGCCGCCGCCAGCACGCCCGCGCAACAGGCGCAGACCGCGCGGCTTGCGCCCTTCGAGGCGTCGGGCGACTGGGACGGGATGTTGCGGCGCTTTCTGTCCGACTGGGGCAGCCCGGGGGCCGAGATCCCGACCGACGGCCCGCGTGCCGCGCGGTTGCGCCAGCAGATGCGGATGGTCGTGGACACGAATGAGGCGCTGATGCAGGACCGCGCCCGCATCCTGCGCGAGGGCGGGCTGGAACAGATCGAGGCGCCGGTCATGCTGATCGCGGGCGCGGACTCGCCGCCCATCGTGCACGAGATCGCCGATGCCCTTGCCGCCCGCCTGCCCGACGTCGCCCGCGCCACCATTCCCGATGCCGGCCACATGCTGCCGCTGACCCATGCGGCTGCCTTCGCCGATCTGACCCGGATGAATCTCGAGCGGGCCTGAACGCTAGCCTTTAAGCGCCGCGATCAGCTCCTGCACCTCGGTCTCGGTCGTGTTCCAGCTGCACACCAGCCGCACGACAAAGCCCTCGGCATCGGCGTCATCGTCGCTGAGGCTGGGCCAGCCGCGATAGACCGCGCCCGCGCCGCGCGCGCGGTCATGGGCGTCGGGCGACAGCCGCACGAACAGCTGGTTCGATTCGGCCGGGCGGACAAGGCTGGCGCCCTCGACCCCGGCCAGACCTTCGGCCAGACGCGCGGCCATGCGGTTGGCATGGGCGCCAAGCTGCAGCCACAGCCCGCCGTCCAGCAGCGCATAGAACTGCGCCGACAGGAAGCGGTGCTTGGACAGCAGATGCCCGCTGCGCTTGCGCATATAGGCCAGCCGCTCGGCCAGCGCGGAGTCAAAGGCCACCACCGCCTCGACCCCCATCGCGCCGTTCTTGGTGCCGCCGAAGGACAGCAGGTCCACCCCCGCCAGATGCGTCAGCTCGGCCGGCGACGCGCCCGAGGCCGCGACCGCATTGGCAAAGCGCGCCCCGTCCATATGCAGCGACAGCCCGTGCTGGCGGGCGACGGCGCCGATTTCGGCCACCTGATCGGGCGACCAGACCCGCCCCGCCTCGGTCGTGTTGGAAATCGAGATCGCACCCGGCTTGCCGCCGCCCAACCCCTCGCCCGCCCAATAGGACGCCGCGTGATCCAGCGCGTCGGCGTCCAGCACGCCGCCATCGGCCGCAATCAGCGTCAGCTTGGCGCCGCCGGTGAACATCTCGGGCGCGCCACATTCCGACATCTCGACATGCGCCTCGTTGTGGCAGAAAATCCGCTGCCACGGATCGGCCATGCCCGCCAGCGACAGCGCATTGGCCGCCGTGCCGGTGGCGGTGAACATGACCGCCGCGTCGGGCGCGTCCAGCACCTTGCGGACCATATCCTCGGCCGCGCGGGTCAGGGCGTCGCTGCCATAGGAGGCGACATGCCCCTCATTCGCCGCGGCCAGCGCCGCCATCACCGCGGGATGCACGCCAGAGGTGTTGTCGGAGGCGAAATTCATGACAGATCCTCGATGATATGGTCCTCCCAATCCTCTTCGGGGATCTGGGCCTCGGACAGGGTGCGGCCGCGCATCGAGATGCCGGCGCGGTGGACTTCCTCGGGGTCGCCGCAGATCAGGTGGTGCCAGGCCTCCAGCGGCTTGCCCTCGTGGCGCAGGCGATAGGCGCAGGTCGCGGGCAGCCAATAGCTGATCGAGGCGATCTTGTCGGGCGTCAGGGTGACGCATTCCGGCACATAGCGGTGCCGGGTTTCATAGCGTGTGCAGCGGCAGGTCTGCCCGTCCAGCAAGCGGCAGGCGATGCGGGTAAAGGCCAGTTCGTCGGTATCCTCGAATTCCAGCTTGTTGAGGCAGCATTTGCCGCAGCCGTCGCACAGCGCCTCCCATTCCGGGGTGGTCAGGTCGCGCAGCGGCAGTTCCCAGAAGCGCGGGCGCATCACTGCGCCGACAGGATCGCGCGGGCCTGCGCGCTGTCCCGATCCATCTGCGTGACCAGCGCGCCGACGCTGTCAAAATGCGCTTCCGGGCGCAGGAACTCGATCAGCGCGACCGACAGGTGACTGCCATACAGATCGCCGTCGAAATCGAACAGGTGGGTTTCGAGGTTGGGCTGGTTTTCCCCGAACATCGGCCTGACGCCAAGGCTGGCGACGCCCGGCCAACTGCCCTTGTGCGGGCCGTCGAGGACATCCGCGATCACCGCATAGACGCCCAGCCGCGGCAGATGCAGCCCGGCGACGGACATGTTGGCGGTGGGATAGCCCAGCTCGCGGCCGCGCTTGGCGCCGTGCTGCACCTCGCCTTCGATCCGGTGCCAGTGGCCCAGCATCTGCTCGGCATCGCGGGTGCGGCCCTCGGTCAGCGCCTGCCGGATGGCGGTCGACGAGAACTCGCGCCCGTCGGTCCCCACCAGCGGCGCGATGGTCACGCCAAAGCCGAAGGTGCTGCCCAGCGCCGACAGCATGGCCGCGTCGCCGGCCCGGTCCTTGCCGAACCGGAAATCCTGCCCGACGCAGACATGCGCCACCCCCAGCCCGTCGCGCAGCACCTCGCGGGCAAAACCCTCGGGCGTCAGACCGGCCATGACCGGGCCGAAGGGAAGTTCGAACAGATGCTCGACCCCCAGCCGTCGCAGGCGATTGGCGCGGGCCTGCGGGTTCATCAGGCGAAAGGGTGGTGCGTCGGGGGCGAAGAACTCGCGCGGGTGCGGCTCGAAGGTGATGACGCCAAGGGGCGCGTCCATTGCCTTGCGCGCGCAGTCGATCACGGCGCGGTGGCCCTTGTGGACGCCGTCGAAATTGCCCATCGCCACGGTGGTCCCGCAGGCGGATGCCGGCAGCCCCGTCCAGTCATGGTGGATGTGCACTGCGCCCCCTTTTCGATCTCAGGTCGCGGCCCGGCGGTTGATGGATGGGCCGCGGCAGGCGCTGCCCTTTTCCTGCATATCGCGCAGCGACCGGCCGGTTGCAAGACCGACGCTGATCCGGCGATGCGCGCCTAGCGCAGCCGCCCGATGACATAGGTGGGCGAGACGCCCTCTGCCTTGAGCCAGCCTTCCAGCAGCTCCGGGTCGGGGGTTTCCACGTCATTGCCCAGATCGGCCGCCGCCAGCCCGCCGCTGATGAAGATCGAATCGATCCCCTGATCGACCGCGCCCGCGATGTCGGTGTGGATGCCGTCGCCCACCGCCAGTTCCCGCGCATCCGGCGCCAGCGCCAGCCGCCGCCGGGCGAGGTCATAGATGGGCGCATGCGGCTTGCCGAAATACAGCGACGTGCCGCCCATCTCGCGATACATCTGCGCCAGCGCACCCGCGCACCACAGGCGGCGTTCGCCCATGTCCACGACGATGTCCGGATTGGCGCAAAGCAGCGGCAACCCGGCAGCCAGCGCCTGTTGCAGCGGCTCGCGGTAATCCTCGGGGTTCTCGCTGTCCTCGTCGATCAGCCCGGTGCAGACGATCCCCTGCGCCTCGTCCAGCGGGACGCGGCGGATCGGGGGCGCGTCCTGCCACTCGGCCGGGACGTCGAAAAAGGCGTCATCCTTGGCCGGGCCGCAATGCCAGACATCGCGCCCGACGACGCCCGCGAACATGGCATCCTGCGCGGCATCGCCCGAGGTCACGATCTCGTCCCAGGCGTCGCGGGGGATGCCCATGCGCGGAAACCCTGCCACCACCTGCGCGGCGGGACGCGGCGCGTTGGTCATCAAGCAGACCTTGCCGCCCTGGGCGCGAAACGCCTGCAGCGCGGTCACGGCGGCGGGCCAGGCGGTCAGCCCGTTATGCACGCAGCCCCACAAATCGCAGAACAGCACGTCGTAATCGGCCGAAACCTCGGCCAGCGAGTTGATGATACGAGCCATGTCTTTCCCCAAAGCGAGCCTTGGCCGGTCCGCAAGGCGCAACGCCAAGCCGCCCGGCCGGAGAGTGTGCCGCGCCTACAGCTTCAGCGACGGAATGATCTGCTTTTTGCGGGACATGATGCCGGGCAGGACGACGTGATCGCCCGCGACCGGCACGCCAAAAGACGCCTCGGCCACCTGACGGACATAGTCGTTGGGGACCAGCAGCGTCGCTTCCTCGTTCAGGATGTCGACGACGAACAGCAGCACCTCGTCGGCGCCATCGGCGCGGGCCACGCCGGGCATCGCTTCCAGCAGCGCCAGCTTGCGGTCCAGCAGCACCTGCGGCGCGGTGGTTTCTAGAACCGAGACGCGCAGCTTCTTGCCCTGCAGCTCGAACTCCTTGCTGTCCATGCGAAGCAGATCCTCGTCGCCATAGGCCGAGACGTCGGATTTCGCGGCGAACATCTCGGTCGCGTATTGGTCGATGTCGATGTCCAGACCCGCCGCCAGACCTTCGGCCACGGCGCGGTCATGGTCGGTGGTGGTCGGGCTGCGGAACTGCAGCGTGTCGGACAGGATGCAGGTCAGCATGACGCCGCGAACCCAGTCCGGCGCGGCCGACATGTCGTCGCCGATCAGGTCGTGCATGATCGTCGCGGTGCAGGCCAGCGGGCGGATGGTGATGTTGATGGGGGTCCGGGTCTTCAGGCCGCCGACCAGCATGTGATGGTCAATGATCTCGAGGATCTCGGTGTCGTTGATGCCGGGGGGCAGTTCGGCGGGGTTGTTGGTGTCGCAGATCACCACCTGCTCGCCCGCCGCGATGTCGGTCACGATTTCGGGCATGTCGCGGTCCCAGCGGGTCAGCATCCAGGCCGCTTCGGTGTTCGGCGTGCCCTGCAGCACGGCGCGCGCGGGCGTCTTGCGGATCTCGTTCAGATACCAGGCCCAGATGAGGGGCGAGCCGGTGGCGTCGGTATCGGGCGATTTATGGGCAAGAACGGTGATCATCGCGGCTCCTTGTTCGCGGCGTTGCGGCATCGGCGGATTTCGCAGCGTTCCTAACCCTGCCCGCCGGCAAAGTCCATCGCCCGCCGCGTGGCGCGGCCCTGCGTCAGCGCATGGGCAGCCGCTCGATCTGCCAGCCCTCGCGTTCCAGCAGGCGCAGCACGCCGCCCTCGCCCGGCAGATGCAGCGCGCCGAAGGCCGCGACGACCGGCTTGCCGCGCCCGGCGGCCTGTTCGGCCGCCCTGGTCAGCGGCGCGATCCAGCTTGCGTTGCGGCGGTCCATCAGCATCTCGCGCGCCTCATCCGTCAGCCGGTCGATCTGGTCGGGCGGCAGGTCGGAATTGCGATAGCCGTCGATGCGCCCGAATTCCCAGATCGACCAGACATCGCCGGCGAAATAGGCATCGGTCAGCGTGGTGGCATAGTCATCGGCATGGCGCGCGGCGGGCAGGCCATACAGGATCATGTCGAGCTCTTCTTGCGGCGACAGATCGCTGAACATCTGGAAGGCCGTATCCCACGGCTCAAGCGCCTGCACCGGGACCCCGGCCTTTTCCGCCGCCGCAATCAGCCGGAAATCGAGGCCCGATTCCGCCCCCTGCTTGGCGATCTGGCGCATCATGCAGGGCGAGATCCCCAGCAGCGTCGCGACATACCAGGGCCGCATCCGCGAGACCATGACCGCAGGCATCCCGCGTTCGCGCATCGCGGCCGACAGTTCCTGCCATTGCGCCGCGGTCAGCCGCTCGGGCAGGGTCGGGCCGTCGGGCTGCACGATCAGCGTCGGGTCGCGGGCCAGTTCCGCCTGCAGCCGGTCCTGCTCTTGCGGGCCCATCTCGACCAGCAGCCTGTCCGCCTGCGCGATTTCGGGGGCAAAGCGGGCAAGGGTCGGCGCGTGGCGCGGGTCGTCGAAGTGATAGGTGCCGATCAGCGTGATCTGCGCCGCGCCGCTCCGGGCGCGCCAGAACAGCCCGTCGTGATAAGGCACCTGCGCGACCGCCTGCCGGATGGCGTCGCGTTCATCCTGCGGCAGCTGCGCGATCAGGTTGTGGCCGACACATTCCTCGGCCTGGGTGGGCGTCCCGGCCAAGGCCAGCAGCGCCGCGCCGATCACCGCAGCCCCGCGCATCCAGTCCAGCAAAAGACATTTCATCGCCATCTCTCCTTGCCGTCCCCGCGCCTGCCCGTCCCAAGGCGATCCGCGCAAAGGTCGGAATACAAGCAAAATATTTATCCGCCGGGCCGTTGACAGCCCCCGCCATGCGGCCTAGATCGAGCGCACTGGCACTCGCCAAGTCAGAGTGCCAACAATCTGACACTGCAACCTGAAACACCGGAGTGGTAACATGGCTTTCAAACCGCTGCACGACCGCGTCCTGGTCAAGCGCGTCGAATCCGACGAAAAGACCAAGGGCGGCCTCATCATCCCCGACAGCGCCAAGGAAAAACCGGCCGAGGGCGAAGTCGTCGCCGTGGGTGACGGTGCGCGCAAGGATTCGGGCGAGCTGATCGCACCGGCGGTCAAGGCCGGCGACCGCGTCCTGTTCGGCAAATGGTCGGGCACCGAAGTCACGCTGGACGGCGAAGAGCTGCTCATCATGAAGGAAAGCGACATCATGGGCATCATCGGCTGAACGCCGCGCCCCTGACACGCACCTTACAACGACAAGATTTTTCAGGAGAACAACATGGCTGGCAAGGACGTCAAGTTCAGCACCGATGCCCGTGACCGTATGCTCAAGGGTGTCAACATTCTGGCCGATGCGGTCAAAGTGACCCTGGGCCCGAAAGGCCGCAACGTGGTCATCGACCGCTCGTTCGGCGCGCCGCGCATCACCAAGGACGGTGTGACGGTCGCCAAGGAAATCGAACTGTCCGACAAGTTCGAGAACATGGGCGCGCAGATGGTCCGCGAAGTTGCCTCGCGCACCAATGACGAGGCCGGCGACGGCACCACCACCGCGACGGTTCTGGCCCAGGCCATCGTCCGCGAGGGTCTCAAGTCGGTTGCGGCCGGTCTGAACCCGATGGACCTCAAGCGCGGCATCGACCAGGCCACCACCAAGGTCGTCGAGGCCATCAAGGCCGCCTCGCGTCCCGTCAACGACAGCGACGAAGTCGCTCAGGTCGGCACCATCTCGGCCAATGGCGAGGCCGGCATCGGCACCATGATCGCCGAAGCCATGCAGAAGGTCGGCAACGAGGGTGTCATCACCGTCGAAGAGAACAAGGGGATGGAGACCGAGGTCGAAGTCGTCGAAGGCATGCAGTTCGACCGTGGCTACCTGTCGCCCTATTTCGTGACCAACCCCGACAAGATGGTCGCTGAGCTGGAAGACGCCTACATCCTGCTGCACGAGAAGAAGCTGTCCTCGCTGCAGCCGATGGTTCCGCTGCTGGAATCGGTTATCCAGTCGGGCAAGCCGCTGGTCATCGTGGCCGAGGACGTCGAAGGCGAAGCGCTGGCGACCCTGGTCGTCAACAAGCTGCGCGGCGGTCTGAAGATCGCGGCCGTCAAGGCACCGGGCTTCGGCGATCGTCGCAAGGCGATGCTGCAGGACATCGCGATCCTGACCGGCGGTCAGGTCATCAGCGAAGACCTGGGCATGAAGCTGGAAAACGTGACCATCGACATGCTGGGCACTGCCAAGAAAGTGACCATCAACAAGGACAACACGACCATTGTTGACGGCGCCGGCGACAAGGCCGAGATCGAGGCCCGCGTGTCCCAGATCCGCCAGCAGATCGAGGAAACCACCAGCGACTACGACAAGGAAAAGCTGCAGGAACGCGTGGCCAAGCTGGCCGGCGGTGTTGCCGTGATCCGCGTCGGTGGCAACACCGAGATCGAGGTCAAGGAGCGTAAGGACCGCGTCGACGACGCGCTGAACGCGACCCGCGCCGCGGTTCAGGAAGGTGTCGTCGTCGGTGGCGGCGTCGCTCTGGTCCAGGCCGGCAAGGTGCTGGAAGGTCTGACCGGCGAGAACGCCGATCAGGACGCCGGTATCGCCATCATCCGCCGCGCGCTCGAGGCGCCGATGCGCCAGATCGCCGACAACGCCGGCGTCGACGGTGCGGTGGTTGCGGGCAAGATCCGCGAATCCGACGACAAGACCTTTGGCTTCAACGCGCAGACCGAAGAATATGGCGACATGTTCAAGTTCGGCGTCATCGACCCGGCCAAGGTCGTCCGCACCGCGCTGGAAGACGCAGCCTCGGTCGCTGGCCTGCTGATCACCACCGAAGCCATGATCGCCGAAAAGCCCGAGCCGAAGGGCCAGGGCGGCGGCGCCGACATGGGCGGCATGGGTGGCATGGGCGGCATGGGGATGATGTAATCCCCCCAGCCTCGCCTGCCGTCTTTGGCAGACAGGAAAGGGCGTCCCTCGGGGCGCCCTTTTTCGTTGGTGAGGGGGTGTCGCAGGAGGTGGGTTGGCAAGTCGCGGCAGCCAGGGCTTGCCGGGTGAGGCTTAGGCGAATGGGCGCCTTCGCCACCCGGCCAATCTTCAGGGGTCGCGCCTGCGGTGCGGGTCATGGAATGCGGCGGCAGGGCTGCGCCTCGAGTCGGGTCCGGTCGGACATCGACAGCCGACGCGAGAAAAATCGCGCGGGCGACTTCCGCAGGCAATACGCTGCGTCAGTCTCGCAGTTCGGTTCGGATCTGCCGCGTCAGATGGCGGAACACCGACCGCTCACGACTTCACCACCCCTTCGATCCCCATCGCCTTGCACAGCGACTGGAACCGCGACAGCGCGACCTCGCCGAACAGCGCGGTGCCGGTGGGGGTCAGCCGCAGCTCCAGCCGCTTGCGTTTCGGTGACAGCTTCAGTTCGCCCGCCTCGGTCGGGTCTTTGATCGAGAACATCGCCCCGAAGCGCATGGCCTTGCCCAGGATCTCGGCCGCCTGCAGATCCTCGGGCGCGAGCATGGCGAACAGCGGCGCCAGGGGCGAGCCATCGCGCGAGTTCTTGTAGCGGTGCAGCAGCGCCACCCCCAGAAACACCCGCTCGGGGTGGGACAGCGCGGCCATGTTGGCGCGGGTCACGTTGTCGAAACAGGCCTGCGCGCGATAATCGGGATGGGTCCGCCAGCTTGTGTCATGCAGCAGGCAGGCGGCGCGGATCAGCCGCTCTCGCTCGGGCGGGGCGCCCTCGAACAGCGGGGTCAGGAACTGGAACAGCTTCTTGCCGAAGCCCGGCATACGCGCCATCTTCTTTTCCGTGAAGCGCGCCGATTCCAGCAGCGGATCGCGGGCGCGCAGGCTGGCCGACATGTGGTCATACAGCAGCCCCTCGCGGATGCCAAAGGACGACACCGCCAGTTGACGCGGGCCGAAGGTCTCGACCAGTTGCCGCAGCACGATGCTGGCCAAGGGCACCAGATCCATCCGCGCGCTGGACATGCCGCTGCGCGCGCGCAGGGCCGGCAGATCCGCGTCGCGCAGCCATTTCACCGTCTCGGTCACGTCGGTCGGCGTCATGCGATATTCATGCAGCACCGGCATCGGATAGGCGCGCCGGGTCATGTCCAGCCGCGCGATGGCCCGCCACGACCCGCCGACCAGATAGATCACCTCGTGATCGGTGCCGACGATTTCGGCCAGATCGCGCATAACCTTGCGGACATAGTCGCGCCGCCCCTCATCCCCGCCAGCGATCTGCTGCAGCCGGAACGGGCCAAGCTGGGCGCTGGCCCGCGCCCCGATCCCCCCCGCGCCGTCCAGAACCGCCATCTCCATCGAGTTGCCGCCGATGTCGCAGACCAGCCCGCGCGCATCGGGCCAGCCCAGCAGCACGCCCTGCGCCGACAGCCGCGCCTCGTCCTCGCCATCGACGACGTTGATCCGCAGCCCGGTCTCGGCCTCGACGCGGGCGCAGAATTCCGGCCCGTCGAGCGAATCGCGCATGGCGGCGGTGGCGACCACGGTCATCGGGCGCACCTTCATCGCGTCGGCCAGCGCGGCGAAACGGGTCAGCGCGGCAAAGGCCCGGCGCACGCCGTCGGGGTTCAGCCGGCCGGTGGTGGCCAGATCGCGGCCCAGCCCGGCCATGACCTTTTCATTGTAGAAATAGGCGGGCGAGCGCGCCGCCCCGTCGAAAATCACCATCCGGACCGAGTTCGATCCGACATCGACCACCCCGACCCGCGACAGGGCGCGGGCCGACGCATCCTCGAACAGTCCTTCAAAGGGGTCGGTCGTTCCGGGTTTGCCATTCATGGCGCACTCCTGCCTGGCGATCGCGCGGCGCTGCGGGCGCGGCTGTCGTCACCGCGAGCTTGTTTCCTAATCGGGGCTGTGGGTCAAGGCCGGGACGTCGCCCGCCCCTGCCCGGCCGCGCCCGGACAGCGAGGGATTTTCCATGAAGAAGCGGTGGCAGCAGAACAGGTCGTCGCGTCCCGCCGGCAGGTGACGCAGATAGCGGCCATCGGGCTGCAGAAGCCAGCTTTGCGCCTCGTCGGCCATGTTGGCGGCCATGATCTGGCTGACGATCTGCGCCTTGACGGTGTCGTTCAGACATTCGACCAGCGCCTCGACCCGGCGCGTCAGGTTGCGCCCCATCCAGTCGGCCGAGGACAGAAACACCCGCGCCTTGCGCGACGGCAGCCCGAAGCCCGCGCCAAAGCAGACGATGCGCGAATGTTCCAGAAACCGCCCGACGATGGATTTGACGCGGATGTTTTCCGACAGCCCCGCCACGCCGGGCCGCAAGCCGCAGATGCCCCGGATCGCCAGATCGATCCTGACGCCGGCGCCGCTGGCGGCGTAAAGCGCGTCGATGACGTCGGGTTCGATCAGCGCGTTCAGCTTGGCCCAGATCGCCGCCGGGCGGCCGGCGCGGGCGTAATCGGCCTCGCGCCCGATCAGTTCAAGCAAGCGTTCCTTGAGCGAGATGGGCGAGATCGAGATATTCTCCAGCCCCTCGGGCTGCACATAGCCGGACAGGAAGTTGAACACCTTGGTCGCGTCCCGCCCCAGTGCCGGGTCGCAGGTGAACAGCGACAGGTCGGTATAGATCCGCGCCGTGATCGGGTGGTAATTGCCGGTCCCGAAATGGGTATAGGTCACCAGCCGGTCGCCCTCGCGACGGACGACGGTGCTCAGCTTGGCATGGGTCTTGTAGTTCACGAATCCATAGACGACATGCGCCCCGGCCCGTTCCAGCCGCCGCGACTGTCGGATATTCGCGGCCTCGTCGAACCGCGCCTTCAGCTCGACCAGCGCGGTGACGGATTTGCCGGATTCGGCGGCCTCGCACAGCGCCTCGACAATCGGGCTGTCGCGGCTGGTGCGGTAAAGCGTCTGCTTGATCGCCAGCACATCGGGATCGCGCGCCGCCTGCGCCAGAAAGCGCACCACCATGTCAAAGGTCTCATAGGGGTGATGCAGCAGCATGTCCTTTTGCCGGATCGCCGCGAACATGTCGCCGTCATGGTCCTGCACCCGCTCGGGCACGCGGGGGGTAAAGACCGGCCATTGCAGGTCGGGCCGATCGTCCAGCACCAGTTCCGACAGATCGGCCACGCCCAGCAGGCCGGCGACCTCGACCACCTCTTCGGGGTGGACGTGCAGTTCCTGCATGATGACGCGGCGCAGCGCATCGGGCGCGCCTTCGGTGATCTTCAGCCGGATGACGCTGCCCCGGCGGCGGCGTTTCAGCGCGGTCTCGAATTCGCGAACCAGATCCTCGGCCTCTTCCTCAAGCTCGAGATCGCTGTCGCGCAGCACCCGGAACGTGCACGAGCCGGTGTCGCGATAGCCGGGAAAGAGGCTGGCAAGGTTCATCAGCAGCAGCTCTTCCAGCCGCAGAAAGCGCGAGGTGCCGGGCAGCCGCAGAAAGCGCGGCAGCTGCGCCGGGATCGGCAGCAGCGCCTGCATCCGCCGCCCATCCGATTCCCGCGCCAGTTCTAGCGCCAGCGAAAAGCCGGTATTGGGAATGAAGGGAAATGGGTGCGCCGGGTCGATGGCCAGCGGCGACAGCACCGGAAAGACCTGATCGAGAAAATAGCGGTTCAGATATTCAGCCTCGGCCCGGCCCAGACGGGCGCGCGAGAGGATGGTGATGTCCTCGGCCTCCATCTCTTTGCGCAGGGTGTTCCAGACCGCCTGCTGCGCACCCATCAGCCGCCGCGCATCGGCGTTGATCAGGCGCAACTGCTCGGCCGGAGTCAACCCGTCATGCGAGGGCTTGCTGCGCCCCTCGCGCACCAGTTCCCGCAATCCGGCCACGCGCACGGTATAGAATTCGTCGAGGTTTGTCGCGGAAATAGCCAGAAACCTTAGCCTTTCCAGCAGAGGCACCCGCCTGTTCCGCGCCTCGTCCAGCACCCGCCAGTTGAAGCTGAGCCAGCTGAGCTCGCGGTTGAAGAACCGCTCGGGCCCGGTGGGCGACAGGCCGGGAATCGCCCGTGGCGGCGGGGCAGGATGCTTGAGAAAGTCGGCCTGAGTCATGGGGCGTGCCTGTCTGGACGGTGCGGGATGATGCGACGCGGCGGCCCCGGATGTCCAGCGGGCGGGGCCGGGTCAGCGCTGGGGTTCGCGGTCCGGGGGCGGGTCCGAGGGGTCGGGGTCGGTCGCGGGATCAGCGTTGTGTTGATCGGCGGTCGGTGGCGGGTTGGTAGAGGTTGGCTCGGGCCTGATGACACCCTCCCCCTCTGACTGCGTATCCCGACTCCCGGACGACTCCGCCCGCGCCTCGGCCTCCGTCGCGACCTCAAGCTCTGCGCCCCGGTCAGGCGAGTTCACCCCATCCCCGTCGGTCAGCGTCGCCAGAATATCCGCCGCAAGGCTCCGCGTCAGGCCGCGGCGTTCCGCCATCGTCTGCCGGTCAAGCGCATCAACCAGCCGCCGCGCCAGCCCCAGATCGCGGTCCATGCGCGGCACCAGCCACTCGATCAGCCCCGGCGGCGTGACCAGTTGGCGGTCGGCCATCAGCTTCACCAGCACCGCCGCCAGCAGCGATTCGTCCGGCGCCTCGATGCGGGTCTGCGGCATCGCGGCCATGCGGCTGCGCAGGTCGGGCAGCACCATATCCCAGTCGCGCGGCGCGCTGCGGGCGGTCAGCAGCAGCCAGCAGCCCCGCGCGGCGCAGAGGTTCCACAGGTGAAACAGCGCCTGTTCGGCCCCGGCCGACGCGCCGATGCGGTTGGCGTCCTCGATCACCACCGCGCCGTCCTCGGCGGCCAGATGATCGACCAGATCGGGCCGCAGCGCCCGCGCGGGCATCCGCGCCGCGCCGGTCTCGGCCGACCAGATCGTCGCCAGATGGGTCTTGCCCGCGCCCTCGGGCCCGATCAGCAGCATCCGGCCCTGCGGCCATGTCTCGGGCCGGTCCAGCGTCGTCATCGCCAGCGCATTGGCCGGCGTGACCAGAAAATCCGACCGCCCCAGCGCCGGCGTGTGCCCCAGATCAAGCGTCAGCTGCCGCGCCATCGGCTAGCGGTCCAGCGGGCGGTCTGCATCGGGCGCGGCGGGGCCGACCGCAGCCACCACCGGCGGCGCGCGCCGGGCCAGCAGCGTGCCGGGCGCGGCCAGTTCGACCAGGATCGGCTCTGGCAATCCCTGCGCCGGATCGCGCCCGGTATAAAGTGGGCTTTCCACATAGCGCTGCGTCGCGAACCGGACCAGCACCCCCAGCGCCGCCGCCAGCGGCACCGCGATGATCAGCCCGACAAAGCCGAACAGCGCGCCAAAGACCGACAGCGCCAGCAGCAGCCAGACCGGATGCAGCCCGACATGGTTACCGACGATGCGGGGCTGCAGGTAATTGCCCTCGACCACCTGCCCGACGACGAAGATCGCCGCGACCACCGCGATCCAGATCGGATCGTTCCAGAAGCTGTACATCGCCACGCCCAGCGCCGTCGCCCCGCCGATCACCGTGCCGACATAGGGGATGATCCCCAGCAGCGCCGCGCCCATGCCGATGGCCAGCCCATAGGGCAGCCCCACCGCCATCAGCCCCAGCGAATAGAAGCTGCCCTGGATCAGCATCACCGTCCCCTGCCCGCGCACAAAGCCCGACAGCGTCCGGTCGATCTCGCGCGCGAGGTGGCGGATCACCGGCGCGTGGGCGCGGGGCAGCAGCGCGTCAACCCGCGCCACCAGATGATCCCAGTCGAGCAGCAGGTAGAACGCCACCACCGGCACGATCACCAGCAGCGCCAGCACGCCGACAACGCTCGCAACCGAGTTCAGCACCGACCCCAGCAGCTTGCCGCCCTTGTCCCCGATCATCGAGGCCAGATCGCGCAGCCCTTGATCCAGCGGCCCGTGTTCGGCCAGAATCCCCGGAAAGCGCTGCGTCAGACCGATCTGCAGCCGCGCGATCATGCCGGGCAGCGCCTCGACCAGTTGCACGGTCTGGCGGATCACGATGGGCGCGATGAACAGCACGAAGGCCGCAAAGGCCAGCACCGCCGCCAGCGTGATCGCAACGACGGCCAGCGTGCGGCTAAGGCCCGCGCGTTCCAGCCGGTCGGCCAGCGGGTCCAGCAGATAAGCGATGCCCGCCCCGATGACGAAGGGCAGGATCGCCTGCCCCAGCAGCCACAGGGCCAGCAGCAGGGCCACCCCGACCGCGCCCCACCAGATCAGCTGCTTTCGTGCCGTCATCCGCCATCCCCCCGCCTGCGGCCCCTTTTGCGAGGCGTCGCCGTCGCCTATATCGACTTCATGATCAAGCACGTCAATCTTGTGAAGCTCTGTGTCGGCGCGGACAGCCCCGACGATCTGTCGGGCTGGCAAAGCAAGCGCTTCTGCGCCGGGCAGGTCAGCCATGTCACTCGCATGTGGCCCCGGCGAGAGGCCGAGCTGCTGGCCGGCGGCTCGATCTATTGGGTGTTTCGCGGCACCATCCTGGCCCGGCAACTGGTGCTGGGGCTGGAAGAGCGGATCGGCGAGGACAACATCCGCCGCTGCGCGCTGCTGCTCGACAAGACGCTGATTCGCACCGCCGCCGCGCCTCGGCGCCCATTTCAGGGCTGGCGCTATCTGGCGCCCGAGGACGCGCCCCCCGACCTGCCCCCCGGCCGCGACACCGACGACGCGCTGCCCCCGGCGCTGGCCGCCGAACTGGCCGAGATGGGGCTGCGCTAAGACTTGACGCCGCCGCCCGGCTGCGATAGCGGAAACGGGTCGCGGGTGTAGCTCAATGGTAGAGCAGAAGCTTCCCAAGCTTACGACGAGGGTTCGATTCCCTTCACCCGCTCCAATCATCCGAATTTGTCGATTCCCCTATCTGGCTGCGTCTTCCGGCGGTTAGCCGGCGTTTCTCATGTGGTTTCGAGGGTGAAAGCGGCGTTATCAGCGTCACCGCGCGACCTGCTTTGCGCGTTTACGGATTCGCCCCGATCCCCTCACGCCACCAACTGCTCGGCCCGTTTCAGATCCACGCTGACCAACTGACTGACCCCCTGTTCGACCATGGTCACGCCGAACAGCCGGTCCATGCGCGACATGGTCACGGCGTGGTGGGTGATGATCAGAAAGCGCGTGTCCGTGCGCCGGGTCATCTCGTCCAGCAGGTCGCAGAAGCGGCTGACATTGGCGTCGTCGAGCGGTGCGTCGACCTCGTCCAGCACGCAGATCGGGGCCGGATTGGCGAGGAAGACGGCAAAGATCAGCGCCAGCGCGGTCAGCGTCTGTTCGCCCCCCGACAGCAGCGACAGGGTGGCCAGCTTCTTGCCCGGCGGCTGGCACATGATTTCCAGCCCGGCTTCCAGCGGATCGTCCGATTCGACCAGCACCAGCCGCGCCTCGCCGCCGCCGAACAGATGCGTGAACAGCGTGGCGAAGTTGGCGTTTACGGTGTCGAAGGCGGCCAGCAGCCGCTCGCGCCCCTCGCGGTTCAGGCTGCCGATGCCGGCGCGCAGCTTGCGGATGGCGGTTTCCAGATCGGCTTTCTCGGTCGCCAGCGTCTCGCGCTCGGCCTCCAGCGCGCGCTTGTCCTCGTCGGCGCGCAGGTTGACGGCGCCCAGCGCGTCGCGGCTGGCGCGCAGCCGCGCGATCCTGGCGTCCAGCGCGTCGGCGGTCAGGTCCGGCGCGCTGTCGCCGATGGCCTCGCGCAATGCCTGCGGGGTGGCGCCGATCTCGTCCTGAATCCGCTCCTGCGCGGCGGCTTCCTGCGCGCGGGCGGCGTCGGCGCGGGCGGCAGCGGCGGCGCGACCCTCGCGCGCGTCCGAGGCGGCGCGTTCGGCGTCACGCTCGGCCGTGGCGGCGTCGCGCAGGCTGGCTTCGGCAGCGGCCAGCGCGGCGCGGACCCGCGACTGGCGGGCATTGGCCTCGGCCTCGGCCTTGTGCAGGCGGTCGCGTTCGGCGGCGAGTTCGGCGGGCCGGGAAGCCGCCGCGTCCAGCTCTCGACGGCTGGCATCGCGGCGGGCGGTCAGTTCGGCGGCGCGCGCGCCGGCCTGCACGAGTCGCTGCGACCAGCCCTGTTCCTCGCGCGCGATCTCTTGCAGGCGGCGGTTGCGGGCGGTGGCGTCGCGCTGCAGCTCATCCTGCGCCGCGCGGCGTGACATGGTGGCGACCCGCGCCGCCTCGACGCCGGTCTTGGCCGCCTCGACAGCGGCGGCCAGCGCCGCGCCGTCGGGCAGCGCCGACAGCGCCGCCTGCGCCTCGGCCAGCCTTGCGGAGGCGTCGCCCGCATCCTCGCGGTGACGGGCCAGTTCCGCGCGGGCAGAGTCGGCGCGGGCGTGGGCGAGGGACAGCTCGCTTTCGGCGCGGGTGGACTGGCGGGCGGCGTCGGAGAGCGCGCGTTCGGCCTCTCGTCCGGCCTCGCGCGCGGACCGTTCGGCGGATGCGGCCTCGGTCAGGGTTGCGCGGGCGGTGTCATGGGCGGCGATGGCTTGGGCCGCCTGCTGCCCGGTCGCCTCGGCCAGCACCCGCATCTCGGTCAGGCGGTTGACCTGCGCCAGATGCCGCGCGGCGGCCGAGGCCGCATCGCCGGGCGCTGCGCAGATGCCGTCCCAGCGCCACAGCCCGCCATCGAGTGTCACCGCGCATTGCCCCGGACGCAGCGCGGGTTGCATGGCCTGCGCCGCAGCCGCATCGGGCGCAACGCCGATCTGCGACAGCCGCCGGGCCAGCGCATCCGGCGCCCTGACCTGCGGGGCCAGCGGCTCTGCACCCTCGGGCAAGGGCGCGGTCGCGTCATATCCGGGCAATGTCGCCCAGCCAGAACCGTCATCGGCCAGCGGCAGCGACAGGTCGTCGCCGCAAGCTGCGCCCAGCGCGGCCTCGTATCCCTTGGCCACGCTGATCTGCGACAGCAGCCCAGCATCATCCGCCAGCCCCCGCGCCACCATCTTTTCCAGCGCCGCGAGTTCGGCCTGCAGCGCCCGCGCCTCGCCCTCGGCCTGCGCGCGCAAGCTGCGGGCCCTGGCCTCGGCCCCCTCGGCGGCGGTGCGCGCGGTTTCGGCTTGCGCCAGCCGCGCCTCGGCGGCCGCGGCGCGGGCCGAGGCGTCGGCCTGCGCGGCCTCGGCGGCGGCAAGGGCCTGTTCGGCGGCCTGCCCGGCGCGGTCGGCGGCCTCGGCCGCCCCGGCCGCTTGCGCCGCGGCGCGTTCGGCGCGGTCGCGCTGCGCGGTCAGATCCGCCGCCAGCCGCTGCGCCGATTGCGCCTGCGCGGTCAGCCGCGCCTGATCCGCGCTGAGCGTCCGCAGCCGCTCTTCGATCTGCAGCAGCGCCTCGGCGGCTTCGGTCGCGGCGGCTTGGGCGGCAGAAAGCCGCGCCTCATACCCCTCAGCGGCCTGTTCCAGCGCCTGCTGTTCCGCCGCGAGACGCTGCACCATCTGGGCGGCGTCGCGGTTCAACTGATCCTCTCGGTCGAGGTCGCGGTCAAGCTGGGCGATGCGGGCTGCAAGGGCCGTCGCCTCGGCCTCGGCCCGTGCCTCGGCGGCCTGCAGCGCCTCGCGTTCGACGGTCGTGCGCGAGGACAGGGCGGCGGCGATCTGCTCCTCGTCCCGCAGCGGGGGCAGCGCGGCCTCGGCGGCCTCGCGGGTGGCGGCGGCGCGGCGGGCGGCGGCCTCGGCACCGGCGGCGGCGGATGTCGCGGCGGCCAGGGCTTCGGCGGCGGCCCGGCTGGCCGCGTCAGCCTCGGCCCAGCGGCGATAGAGAGCCAGCGCCTCGGCCTCGCGCAGGGAGGCGCCGATCTCGCGATAGCGGGCGGCGGCGCGGGCCTGACGGGTAAGGGCCGCCGCCTGCGTCGCCAGCTGGTCCAGCGTATCGTCGACGCGGGACAGGTTGGCCTCGGCGCTGTTCAGCTTCAACTCGGCTTCGTGCCGGCGGGCGTAGAGGCCGGATATCCCCGCCGCCTCTTCCAGAATCCGACGACGCGATTTCGGCCGCGCGTTGATCAGTTCCGAGATCTGCCCCTGACGCACCAGCGCCGGCGAATGCGCCCCTGTCGAGGCATCCGCGAACAGCA
This sequence comes from Paracoccus jeotgali, assembly GCF_002865605.1. Classification (NCBI taxonomy): domain Bacteria; kingdom Pseudomonadati; phylum Pseudomonadota; class Alphaproteobacteria; order Rhodobacterales; family Paracoccaceae; genus Paracoccus; species Paracoccus jeotgali. The sequence goes on along the minus strand of NZ_CP025583.1, from coordinate 445,589 downwards.
TCTGCACATCGCGCGCCCGCGCATCCTTGCCGTTGATCCGATAGGCCGAGCCGGCGTCGCGGGTGATCCGCCGCACGATGTCGATACCGTCGGCGTCATTGACCGAGGCCGGCGCCAGCCTTTCGCGGTTGTCGATGGTCAGCGTCACCTCGGCATGGGCGCGGGCACCGCGCCGCGAGGTGCCGGCGAAGATCACATCCTCCATCCCCTCGCCGCGCATGGCGGTGGGGCGGTTCTCGCCCATGACCCAGCGCAGCGCCTCGAGCAGGTTGGACTTGCCGCAGCCATTGGGGCCGACGACGCCGGTCAGCCCCTCGCGGATCACCAGATCCGTCGGATCGACAAAGGATTTGAAGCCGTTCAGCCTGAGTCGGTCAAATTTCACGCGCTGCCCCGGATGCGGTCCTGCCTGCGGCGCGATTTTCCGGGCGGCAGCGCGACAAGTCAACCATTACCGCAAGATCTGGGCCGTTTCGGGCCGCCTTCTACAATGGGTGCGGCGCGGGCGGTCAGGCGCGCGTCATGCCCGCACCCTCAGCCGCCGCCTGCAACAGTTTTCGCAAAAACGCGATGCCGCCCCCTCTGGTCAGGCCGGCGGATCGCGCCTAGGTTCCGGTCCATGATCCCTGCCCTGACCCTTATCCTGATCCTGCAGCTATTGGGCGAGATTGCCTCGCACAGCATCGGCTTGCCCCTGCCCGGCCCGGTGGTCGGGCTGATCCTGCTGGTCGCGGGCTGCCTGATCTGGCCCGCCTTGGCCGAGATCCTGCGGCCGGCCGCCAACAGCCTGCTGGGGCATCTGTCGCTGTTCTTCGTGCCCGCGGGCGTGGGTGTCATCGCGCATCTGCCGACGCTGGCGCAGCATGGGGTGGGGCTGGCGCTGGCGGTGACGATCTCGACCGTGTTGGCCATCGGGGTCGGCGCGGCGGTCTTTGTCGCCGTCAAGCGCATGATCGGCGGCGTGACGGTTGCCGAGGATTTGCGCGAGGCCGGGGTCGATCATGCCGACTAGCGTCGCCGATGCCGCGCTGATCTGGTCCTATCTGGCCAGCCAGCCGCTGTTGTGGCTGACTGCCACGCTGGCGGCGTACTGGCTGGGCGACAGGCTGTTTCGCGCCTCGGGGCGCAGCAGCCTCGCCAATCCGGTGCTGATCGCGGTCATCATCCTCGGCACCGTCCTTGCGCTGAGCGGGACGAGCTATCCGACGTATTTCGACGGCGCGCAGTTCGTGCATTTCATGCTGGGCCCGGCGACGGTCTGTCTAGGGCTGCCGCTTTACGACAATCTCAGCCGGGTGCGGCAGGCGCTGCTGCCGGTGCTGGCGGCGCTGGTGGCGGGGTCGCTGACGGCGGTGGTCTCGGCCCTGCTGATCGGGCGCGCCTTCGGGCTGAACCACGACCAGCTGGCCTCGCTGGCGCCGAAATCGACCACCGCGCCCGTCGCCATCGGCATTGCCGAGGCGCTTGGCGGGCAGCCGACGCTGACCGCCGTGCTGGTGCTGCTGACCGGGATCTTCGGCGCGGTGGTGGCGACGCCGGTGCTTAACCTGCTGCGGATCAAGGACTGGCGGGCGCGCGGCTTTGCGCTTGGTGTCGCCGCGCATGGCATCGGCACCGCCCGCGCCTTTCAGGTGAACGAGACTGCGGGCGCCTTTGCCGGGATCGGCATGGGGCTGAACGCGGTGCTGACGGCGGTGCTGGCGCCGCTGGTCTTGCGGCTGGTGTCGGGATGAGCCTGACGGTCACCATCCACGACGGGCTGGCGGACATTCCCGCCGCCGACTGGGACGCGACCGGGGCGGGACGCAACCCCTTTACCACGCATCGTTTCCTGCTGGCGCTGGAACAGTCCGGCTCGGTCGGCAAGGATACGGGCTGGCAGCCGGCGCATCTTTGCGCGCGTCAGGGCGAGGTGCTGCGCGGCGTCGCGCCCTGCTATGCCAAGACCAACAGCCAGGGCGAATACATCTTTGACCACGCCTGGGCCGACGCCTTCCAGCGGGCGGGCGGGCGCTATTATCCGAAACTGCAATGCGCCGTCCCCTTCACGCCCGTCACCGGGCCGCGCCTGATCGCGCCCGAGCCCGAGGTTCGTCGCGCCCTGCTGGCGGCGATGATGCAGATCTGCCGCCAGAACGGGCTGTCGGGCGCGCATGTCACATTCTGCGAGCCGGACGAGGTCGCGGATGGCGAGGCCGCAGGCTTTCTGGCGCGCAAGAGCCAGCAATTCCACTGGCTGAATGACGGCTACGCCAGCTATGACGATTTCCTCGCGCAGCTTTCTTCGCGCAAACGCAAGGATCTGCGCAAGGAACGCGCCCGGGCGCAAGGCTTTGGCGGGACCATCCGGCAATTGCGCGGCGACGAGATCCTGCCCGCGCATTGGGACGCCTTCTGGCGGTTTTACCAGGACACCGGGGCGCGGAAATGGGGCCGGCCCTATCTGACCCGCGCATTCTTTGACCTGCTGCACCAGACCATGCGCGACGACTGCCTGCTGGTGCTGGCCGAACGCGATGGCCAGCCCATCGCCGGCGCCCTGAACCTGATCGGGCCCCAGGCGATCTATGGCCGCTATTGGGGCGCCATCGAGGATCACCCCTTCCTGCATTTCGAGCTGTGCTATCACCAAGCCATCGACTTCGCGATCGCGCATGGCCTGTCGCGGGTCGAGGCCGGGGCGCAGGGCGAGCACAAGCTGGCGCGGGGCTATCTGCCGGTCGCCACCCACTCGCTGCACTGGCTCGCCGATCCGGGCTTTCACGGTGCGGTGGCCGATTATCTGGACCGCGAGGGCGAGGCGATGGAGGAACAGATCGCCGTCCTGCGCGACTGGGGTCCGTTCCGGCGCGGCGAGCCGTCGTGATGCGGGCGTAAGGGTCGCTCGCTAAAGCCCCGCTTCCTCGAGCAACCCGTCCAGCACCATCGCCAGCCGCCCGGCCCACAGCTTTTGCCCGGCATCGTCGCGGATCAGGTCGTTGCGGACCTCGATCAGCACGTTGGGGCGGCCCTTGGACAGGGCGTGGCGGTCGATGGAATCGCCCGCCAGATGGCCGATATAGGGCTGGTTGTCGCCGGTGACCCAGCCGTGGCTGCGGCAGCGCTCGATCAGCAGGGGCGACAGGATCTGGTCGTCGAGGGAATACAGGACCGCGACCTCCCACGGGCGGGCCATGCGGCCGCGAAGCTGCGGGGTAAAGCTGTGGATCGCGCAGATGGCGCGGTCGGGACGGGTGCCGGCCAGCGCCTCGATGGCGGCGTGATAGGGCCGGTGCAGCGCCGTCAGCCGCCGCTCACGCTCGGCCGCGTCGGCGTCGCGGTTGGCGGGGATCACCGTCCCGTCATACAGCCGCATCAGCAGCGTCGGGTCATCCTCGCCCCGGTTCGGGTCGATCACCAGACGCGAGAAGTCAGAACCAATGACGGTCGCGCCCATCGCCGCGCCCAGATGCCGCGCCACCCCGGCGGCGCCGACATCATAGGCGATGTGGCGGGCCATATCCTCGGGCGCGATGCCCAGGCTGCCGCCGCCGACCCATTCCGGCACGCGGTTGGTGGCATGGTCGCAGGTGATCAGCCAGCGATTGTCGCGCGTCTCGCCATCGGTCCAGAACGCGTCGGCATAGGGGGTCGGGGGCAAGCGGCTTTCGTCCTTCATGCCGTTGGAATACGTCAAAACCTTTGCCTGTTCCAGTTGTAGGGCGGGGACAATTCCGCCATGATGGCGCAAACATTCGTGACGCAGACATTCTTCGGCACAAACATTCTTGACGCAGGCAGGGACACCGATATGAGACGCCACCGCAATATCAAGATCGTGGCGACGCTGGGACCGGCGTCATCGGACGAGGCCACCATCCGCGCCCTGTTCGAGGCCGGGGCCGATGTGTTCCGCCTGAACATGAGCCATGGCGATCATGCCGACCACCGCGAACGCCACGACATCATCCGCCGGATCGAGGCGGAGCTGGACCGCCCCATCGCCATCCTCGCCGATCTTCAGGGGCCGAAATTGCGGGTCGGGCAGTTCGGCTCGGGCGCGCATGATCTGGAAGACGGGCAGGCGTTCCGCTTTGACCTCGACCCCGCGCCGGGCGATGGGACGCGCGTGCAACTGCCCCACCCCGAGATCTTCGCCGCGCTTGAACCCGGCAGCGAGTTGCTCGTCAATGACGGCAAGATCCGCCTGAAGGTCGAACGCTGCGGCAGCGATTTCGCCGACTGCACCGTGACCGTGGGCGGCACCATCTCGGACCGCAAGGGCGTGAACGTGCCCGACGTCGTGCTGCCGCTGGCCGCCTTGTCGGAAAAGGACCGCGACGATCTGGAATTCGCCTGCGAACTGGGTGTCGACTGGCTGGCGCTGTCCTTCGTGCAGCGCGCCGCTGACGTGACCGAGGCGCGCGAGCTGGCACGCGGCCGCGCCGCGATTCTGTCCAAGATCGAAAAGCCCGCCGCCGTGCGCGCCTTTGCCGAAATCCTCGCCGCCTCGGACGGGATCATGGTGGCGCGGGGCGATCTGGGCGTGGAACTGCCGGTGCAGTCGGTGCCGCCGATCCAGAAACGCCTGGTCCGCCAGTGCCGGGCCGCCGCCAAGCCGGTGATCGTCGCGACCCAGATGCTGGAATCGATGATCGAAAGCCCGATGCCCACCCGGGCCGAGGTCTCGGACGTGGCCAACGCGATCTATGAGGGCGCGGATGCGGTGATGCTCTCGGCGGAATCGGCCGCCGGGCATTATCCCATCGACGCGGTCAGAACGATGGACAGCGTCGCCCGGTCCGTCGAAAGCGACCCCACCTATCGCGAGGTGATCGAGGCGTCGCGCAAGGCCGACCGCACCTCGGTCGCAGATGGCATCGTCGCCGCCGCCCGCGAAATCGCCGAGACGACCGACATCGCCGCCATCTGCGCCCACACGCAGTCGGGCACCACCGTGGGCCTTGTCGCCCGCGAGCGCCCGCGCACGCCGATCATCGCCATGTCGCCCGAGATGCGCGTCCTGCGCCGGCTGTGCCTGACCTGGGGCACCCATTGCGTGCTGACCGACCCGCTGACCCGCTTCCGCGAGGCGGTCATCAGCGCCGCCCGCGTGGCCCGCGATTTCGGCTTTGCCGACAAGACGCAGCAGATCGTCATCACCGCCGGCGTGCCCTTCAACATCCCCGGCACGACCAACATCCTGCGCGTCGCCACCTGCGATGAGCGCTTGATCAACCGCGTGGACCCGGAATAACCCTTGCCCCGCATAATCGAACGCTTCGCGACAGGATGGACTGAATGAGCGACTTTCTTCTTTTGCTGGGTGTCGCGCTGTGCGCGCTGTCGCTGGTTGCGGCAATCGTCTCGGTCCTGATGACGCGGGCGCCGCGCGGGGCGGCGATCCTGCTGGTGGCGGGGATATTGTCGCTGGCGCTCGCCGCGTGGGTGGAACCCGGCAGCGTCGGTTTCGACCGCATCCCGCAGGCGATGGACCGGGTTCTGCCCTGATCCGGCTTGCCTTTTGCGCCCAACCGCCTTATTGGGGCGACTTCAAAGCCGCGCGGCCGGCCCTTCTGGCATTGCCGAGTCGCGCGTAAACCTCTGACAAGGAGAGTAAAATGCCGAAGATGAAGACCAAAGCGGCCGCAAAAAAGCGGTTCTCGTTCACGGCGACCGGCAAGGTCAAGGCCGGCCAGGCCGGCAAGCGACACGGCATGATCAAGCGCAGCACGAAGTTCATTCGCGATGCGCGCGGCACCACGATCCTTTGTGACGCGGATGCCAAGATCGTCAAGAAATACATGCCCTATAACCGCTGATCCGAGGACTGAGACATGGCACGAGTTAAATCTGGCAAGGTCACCCACGCCCGCCACAAGAAGGTCCTTGAAGCTGCCAAGGGCTATTACGGCAACCGTTCGCGCAACTTCCGCACCGCCACCCAGGCGGTCGACAAGGCGAACCAGTACGCCACCCGCGACCGCAAGAATCGCAAGCGCAATTTCCGCGCGCTGTGGATTCAGCGGATCAACGCCGCTGTCCGCGCCATCGACGCCGACATGACCTATTCGCGCTTCATCAACGCGCTGTCCAAGGCCGGGATCGAGGTCGACCGCAAGGTTCTGGCCGATCTGGCCGTGCACGAGCCCGAAGCCTTCGGCGCGATCGTGGAAAAGGCCAAGGCTGCCGCCTGATCGGCTGCCCCTTGAGGGCCATCATGGCCCAACCTATCGAAAACCCGCGCCCCGGCGCGGGTTTTTGCGTTCAGCGCTTGCGCGGTGGCATGGCCTGCCCCGCCTGTGCGCCCGTCACCAGCCGGAGCACCCCGCCGATGCGCTGCGGTTGCGGCTGGCCGGTCCGCGCGAACTCGGCCCAGATCCGCCGCAAGGGCGCGCCGAGCGCGGTCAGCCGGTCCAGATCCATCCCCACCGGCAGCAGGGGCGTCTGCAGCCAGTCCGGACCGGGAAACAGCAGCGGCAGCTCGGCCAGATGCGTCCCGCCCCACGGCCCCGCGCCCCAGTCGATCACATAGCGCCCGACCGCGCCGCCCGCGGCGTGGTGATGCGCCGCGAACTGCCGCGCCGGCCGCGCATAAAGGCGGCGGGTCAGCAGCCGCACCATCCCGCGCCGCAGCGGCTCGATGGCGGGTCGCGGCTGCGGCGGCAGGAACAGCTGCGCCTCGGCCCGGACATGGCCGATCAGCAGGGGCAGTCCCGGCGCGGCCTCGGCATGGGCGCGGGGCAGGTCCGCTTCGGGCGGAAAGGGCGCGGCGCCGAATTCGGGGCCAAAGGGCATCTGCCCGGCCAGCCCGAACCGCCGCACCGCGCGGCGGATGCGCGCCTGCCGCGACAGGATCGCAGGCAGCGGCGCGTCATGGGCCAGCCCGGCGGCCTTGCGGCGCATGACAGGCTTCATCGCCGTGTTGCGCAGGCCCAGATGCACCGGCGCACTTTGGATGATGGCGCGATGAAACAGCCCCCGCGCCGCCGTCGCGGTCAGCAAACGCGCGATCAGATCGCCGCCCGAGGATTGCCCGAACAGCGTCACCCGCTGCGGATCGCCACCGAATGCGGCGATGTTCCCCGCGATCCACGCCAGCGCCGCGATGACGTCCAGCGCCCCCAGATTGGCGGGCCGCCCGTCATGCGCCAGCCACCCCAGCAGCCCCAGCCGATGCGTCGCCGCCACCACCACGACCCCCTGCTCGCGCACCAGGGCGGCAGGGTCGAACACCGCCATATCCCCCGCCGCCGATTCGTAGCTGCCGCCATGCAGCCAGACCATGACCGGCGCGGCCTGCGCCTGCGGCGGGGCTGTGACCGACAGATGCAGACAGTCCTCGCTGAAGCTCAGCCCCCGGAACGGGTGGGGCATGATCGCGTCCAGCCGCTCGACCGCAAGCTGCGGGCAGGCCGGCGCCGGGTGGCGGGCGTCGATCGGGCCGGGCGGCAGCGGCCTGGGCGGCTGCCAGCGCCCGGCCTGCGCATAGGGGATGCCCGTCGCGCGCAGCAGCCCGTCCGCGAGCCGCGCGTGGATCGGCCCGGCGCGGGCGGGAAGGATGACCGTCTGCACGCTTCGCCTCTGCCGTTAAAGGGGTGGTAAGGAATGTGCGCTAGAGAAGCGAGCAGGGTCAATTGTAACGAGGGCGAAATGAACCTGACAGTCGAAGATGAAGACGGGCTGGTCGTCATCCGGATGCTGGAAAAGCGTCTGGATGCGGTCATCGCGGGCGAGTTCAAGGATCTGGTCCGGCCGCATCTGGCGGCCCCCGGTCCCGATGCGATTCTCGACCTGTCCGAGGTCGAGTTTCTGGACAGTTCTGGCCTGGGCGCGGTGATCGCCCTGCGCAAGGCCCTGCCCGAGGGGCGTCGGATGCGGCTTCGCGGCTTGACGCCCAATGTGACGCGGGTGTTTCGCCTGACCCGCATGGACCAGATCTTTGACATCATCGACGCCGGTTTCGGGGCGCAGCCATGATCGCAGACAAGGACCGGTGCCCGGTGACCCTGACCAGCCATCCCTCTCCCCTGCCCGCAGCCTTCAACCGCAGCTTCGTCGCCCGCCCGCGTCTGGTGCGCGAGGTGCTGCAGGCGATGACCACCGCCCTGGCCCGTGCCACCAGCCCCGAACATCTGGGCCGGACCGAGCTGGTGCTGGCGGAACTGCTGAACAACGTCACCCAGCACGGGCGCGGCATGGGCGCGGGGCCGGCGCCCTTTATCCACCTGGGCGTCGTGGTCCAGCCGCAGGGGCTGGTCTGCTCGGTCAGCGACGATGGCGGGCTGCTGCCGCGCCTCTGCCTGCGCGCGCCCGCCCCCGATCCGCAGGACTACCCCGAGGGCGGGTTCGGCTGGTATCTGATCGGCCATCTCACCCAGTCGCTGATCTATTTCCGCGAGGGAGAGCGGAACTATCTGGCCTTTACCGTGCCCACCGACGCGCCCCGGCCAAGCTGACTGCCCGGGCCCGGGCGGACGGTTCGGGCGTGGCCTGCCTGCGGGCTTCCTTGCGAAGCGGCGGGGAAATGCCTATACCGCTTCCCTTGATCGCCGTTCGGGGAAGCCATGACGATACAGACGCCCTATTATCTGATGGACATGGCCGCGCTGCGCCGGAACATGGAAACCGTCGCCCGTCTGCGCGAGATGTCGGGCGCCAAGGCGCTGCTGGCGCTGAAATGCTTTGCCACGTGGTCCGTGTTTGACCTGATGCGCGACTATATGGACGGCACCACTTCGTCCTCGCTTTACGAATTGCGGCTGGGGCGCGAGAAATTCGGCAAGGAGACCCATGCCTATTCCGTCGCCTGGGCCGATCACGAGATCGACGAGGCCATCGGTTACGCCGACAAGATCATCTTCAACTCGCTGAGCCAGCTCGACCGGTTCGGTGAGCGCGCGGCGCATATCGGGCGCGGGCTGCGTCTCAATCCCCGCTTCTCGACCTCGGGGTTTGATCTGGCCGACCCGGCGCGGCCCTTCTCGCGCCTGGGAGAGTGGGACATGGACCGGCTGTCCGCGGCACGCGACCGGATCGACGGGGTGATGATCCATTACAACTGCGAGAACAGCGATTTCGACCTGTTCTCGACCCAGCTCGACCGGATCGAGGGTGATTTTGGCGCCTTTCTGAAGCAACTCGACTGGGTCTCGCTGGGCGGCGGCATCCACTTCACCGGCGAGGGCTATCCGCTGGACCGCCTCGCCGACCGGCTCAAGGCGTTCAGCGACCGCTTGGGCGGGCAGGTCTATCTGGAACCGGGCGAGGCCTCGATCACCGGGACCGCCACGCTTGAGGTCAGCGTGCTGGACATCCTCGACGTCGGCAAGCAGATCGCCATCGTCGACAGCAGCATCGAGGCGCATATGCTGGATCTGCTGATCTATCGCGAGACAGCCAAGCTGCCGCAGACCGGCGCGCACGCCTATCAGATCGCCGGCAAGACCTGCCTCGCCGGCGACATTTTCGGCGAGGGGCGCTTCCCCAAACCGCTGACGATCGGCGACCGGATCAGCATCGCGGACGCCGCCGGCTATACCATGGTCAAGAAAAACTGGTTCAACGGCGTGAACATGCCGTCTATCGCCATTCGCGACGAGGACGGAACGATCCGCCTCGTCCGCAGCTTCACTTATGACGACTATCGGGACAGCCTGTCCTGACACCGAAGGGGGAAATGTTGAAAAAGAACGTTCTCATCATCGGCGCCGGCGGCGTCGCTCAGGTCACGGCGCACAAGGTCGCGCAATGGGCCGATGAATTCGGCGCGATCCACATCGCCTCGCGCACCCGGTCCAAGGCCGATGCGATCATCGAGACCCTGCGCGACAAGGGTCTCGACGTCGAGGTGACAAGCCACACGCTGGACGCGATGGACAGCCAAGCCGTTGCCGATCTGATCCGCCAGATCGACGCCGGGATCTGCATCAATGTCGGCTCGGCCTTCATCAACATGACGGTGCTGCAAGGCTGCATCGACACCGGCTGCGCCTATATCGACACCGCGATCCATGAAGACCCCGACAAGATCTGCGAGACGCCGCCCTGGTATGCGAATTACGAATGGAAGCGCCGCGAGGATGTCGAGAAGGCCGGGATGACCGCGATCCTGGGCGCGGGCTTCGATCCCGGCGTGGTCAACGCCTATGCGAGGCTGGCCGAGGATGAGTATTTCGACAGGATCGACAGCATCGACATCGTCGACATCAACGCCGGCAGCCACGGCCGCTATTTCGCCACCAATTTCGACCCCGAGATCAACTTCCGCGAGTTCACCGGCACCGTCTATGCCTGGCAGGGCGGCGAGTGGACCGAAAACCGCATGTTCGAGGTCGGGCGAGAGTGGGATCTGCCGGTGGTCGGCAAGCAGACCGCCTATCTTTCCGGCCATGACGAGGTGCATTCGCTGGCCCAACGCTACAAGGACGCCGATGTGCGCTTCTGGATGGGCTTTGGCGAGCATTACATCAACGTGTTCACCGTGTTGAAATCGCTGGGGCTTCTGTCCGAACAGCCGGTCACCACCGCCGAAGGCGACGAGGTCGTGCCGCTGAAGGTCGTCAAGGCGGTGCTGCCCGACCCGGCCAGCCTCGCGCCCGGTTATACCGGCAAGACCTGCATCGGCGATCTGGTCAAGGGCAGCCGCGACGGCAAGCCGGGCGAGGTCTTCATCTACAACGTCTCGGACCACGAGGACGCCTTTGCCGAGGTCGGCAGCCAGGGCATCAGCTATACCGCGGGCGTCCCGCCGGTCGCGGCGGCGGTGCTGATCGCGCGGGGCGAATGGGACGTCAAGCGCATGGTCAATGTCGAAGACCTGCCCGCCCGCCCGTTTCTGGAACTGCTGGGCCAGATGGGCCTGCCCACCCGCATCATCGATTCGACCGGCGACCACCCGCTCTGACGCGGGGGTCGCCGCCCATGCAGCCTTAATCGACCCGGCAGCGGAACCTGCAACGCCGCCTGATGCGTTGTCATGCAGCCCCCCTGCCGGAGTCGTCCATGCCGCCCCCCACCCGCTACACGCCGCAGCATCGGTTCCCATCGTTCCGGGGCGAGGAAGGCGTCCGCGCGGCGCCGGTCCCGCGTTGGGCTGTGGTCGGCATCTTCCTGATGATCCTGTTCTATTTCGTCACCGAGGCGCGGGATTTCCTGATGCCGGTCTCGCTGGCGCTGCTGCTGTTCTTCGTCTTCGTCCCCTTCCGGCGCATGATGGGGCGGTTCGGCGTGAACGCCACCGCCTCGGCCGGGATGGTGACGCTGGGGCTGGTCGCGCTTGTCGTGGTGCTGGGCTATTTCATCTCGGGCCCGGTCAGCGACATCATCGACAACGGCTCCAGCATTTCGGCCCGGCTGGAACAGCGGGTGCAGGAACTGCGCGAAAGCGTGGCCCCGCTGGAACGCGCCGCCGCGCGGCTCGATGAGGTCACCACCGTCGACACCCCGACCGAAGCCCCGCCCGAGGCCGCGACCGGGGCGGCTGCCGACCTGATCGCGCCCAGTGCCGCCACCCAAGCGGCCGAGGATCAGCCGATCAAGGTCGAGGTCAAGAACGACACGCCCTCGACCCTGCAATCGCTGATGGCGGCGGGGCCGTCAGTCGCCAGCCAGATCATCTTTACCCTGTTCCTGCTGTTCTTCCTGCTCGCGTCCGGCGATCTGATGTATCTGAAGATCGTGCAAAGCTTCGACACGCTCAGCGAGAAACGCGCCGCCTATATGGCGCTGCGCGAGATCGAGGCCGCCATCGGCTCCTATCTCGGCTCGATCACCATCATCAATGCCGGGCTGGGCGTCTGCGTCGGGCTGGCGATGTGGTTCTGGGGGATGCCGCAGCCGATCCTGTGGGGGTGGGGGCGTTCATCGTGAACTTCATCCCCTATCTCGGCTCGGTCGCGGGGATTGCCGCGGCCTTCATCGTGGCGCTGCTGACCTTCCCCGATTTCTACACCCATCTGATGGTCGCCCTGACCTATTTCGCGCTGACCTCGCTGGAAGGGCAGCTGATCACGCCCTATTTCGTCTCGCGCCGTTTGCAACTGAACACCGTGGTTGTGTTCGTCACGGTGGCGATGTGGGCCTGGCTGTGGTCGGTGCTGGGGATGATCGTCGCGGTGCCGATCCTGGTGGTGATGAAGGTGCTGGCCGATCACATTCCGGGGCTTGAGAAATTCGGCAATTTCCTCGCCGGCGAGGCCCCACCCGCGCTCGAGGATGAGGACGAGGCCGAGGCGCATGTCGTCGTCGATGCAGGCGAGGCCGCGTCCCCGGACCCCGCCCCGCCGCCCGGCCCTGCCAGTGTCGCCTTAACCGAAAGCTGACGTCCGGCTTGACTTGCGGGGCCGATCTGTTCATGGACAGTTCGCGAAATCTGGCGTAGAAACTGCCAATGACACATCGGTTCGACATGCAAACGAGAACGGCGAAATACACGATCGGCCAGGTCGTCCGGCATCGGCTGCACCCGTTTCGCGGGGTGGTGTTCGACGTCGATCCCGAATTCGCCAATACCGAGGAATGGTATGAATCGATCCCCGAGGACAGCCGTCCGGATCGCGACCAGCCCTTCTATCACCTCTATGCCGAGACCGAGGCGACCTATTACGTCGCCTATGTGTCCGAGCAGAATCTGGTCGCCGACCGCTCTGGCGAGCCGATCGAGCATCCCGAACTGGCCGAGCTGTTCGGCGAGTTTCAGGACGGCTATTACACCAGCCAGATCGCGCTGAACTGATCGCACCACCCATGTCCGGCAAGCCTTCGCAGCCGACGGCCGGCCCGTCGCGGGCGCTGACCAGCGTCGCGGATCTGGTGTCGGCGGGGCTTGCGCAGGCAGCTGATGCGCCCGATCTGGACACCGTCGCGGCAGAGTTCCGCATCCGCATCACCCCCACCATGCAGTCGCCCGCCCCCGGCATCGCGCGTCAATTCGTGCCCGACCCGCAAGAGCTGACGATCCGCCCCGAAGAGCTCGCCGACCCCATCGGCGACGCCGCCCACAGCCCGGTGCCGGGGCTGACGCATCGCTATCCCGACCGCGCGATCCTGCATCTGACCCAGACCTGCGATGTCTATTGCCGGTTCTGCTTCCGGCGCGAGGTGGTGGGCGCCGCCGGTCCCCTGCCCCAGCCGCAGCTCGACGCGGTGCTGGCCCATATCGCCGCCACCCCCGCGCTGCGCGAGATCATCCTGACCGGCGGCGACCCCCTGACCCTCTCGCCGCGCCGTCTGGGCGCGGTGCTGGACCGGCTGGACGCGATCCCGCATGTCGAGGTCATCCGCCTGCACAGCCGCGTGCCGGTCGTCTCGCCCGACCGCATCGCATCCCTTGCGCCCCTGCTGCGCCGCCGCGCCGCCGTCTATCTGGTGATCCACACCAACCACCCCGATGAGCTGACGCCGCAGGCCGGCGCCGCCATCGCCCGGCTTGCCGATCATGGCGTCGCGCTGCTGTCGCAGAGCGTGCTGCTGCGCGGCGTCAACGACGATCCCGACGTGCTGGCGCGCCTGTTCCGCGCCCTGACTGCGTTGCGGGTCACGCCCTATTACCTGCACCACTGCGACCTCGCCCGCGGCACCAGCCATTTCCGCACCAGCATCGACGAGGGGCTGGCGATCATCGCCGCGCTGCGCGGGCATCTGTCGGGGGTGGCGATCCCCAGCTATGTGCTCGACCTGCCCGGCGGGCACGGCAAGGTGCCGCTCGACTCCGCCGCCGTCACCCGCATCGGCCCCGGCCAATGGCGCATCCGCGACTGGCGCGGAATCAGCCACGACTACCGCGACCCCGTCCGATAAAAAAAGGCGCCGCAGATCTGCGACGCCTTTTGAAATCATGGTGGGTGATAACGGATTTGAACCGCTGACATCTTCGATGTGAACGAAGCGCTCTACCGCTGAGCTAATCACCCGTGAGCGGCTAGATAGCCGCGGAAACCCCTATGTGCAAGAGGTTTTCGCGGGGAAAAACAGCCGTCCGAAATCAAAAACCGGGCGCAGGTCATGCCTGCGCCCGGTGGTGTCACTGGTCAGTGGGCGGTGCGGCCGGTGCCCAGATCGTCCTTGCGCGCCGCGGCCTGGCGGGCGGCTTCGGCTGCCTCTTCGGCGGCCTCGTCCCACTCGACAGCCTCGGGCATCCGGGCCAGCGCGTGCTTCAGCACCTCGCGGACGTTGGTGACGGGGATGATCTCCATCCCTTCCTTCACATTGGCCGGGATCTCGGTCAGATCCTTTTCATTGTCGGCCGGGATCAGGACGGTCTTGATCCCCCCGCGCAGCGCCGCGAGCAGCTTTTCCTTGAGCCCGCCAATGGCGAGCGCATTGCCGCGCAGCGTGACCTCGCCGGTCATGGCGACGTCCTTGCGGACCGGAATGCCCGTCATCACCGACACGACCGAGGTCACCATCGCCAGACCGGCCGAGGGGCCGTCCTTGGGCGTGGCCCCTTCGGGGACGTGGACGTGGATGTCGCGCTTTTCGAACTCGGGCGGACGAATGCCCAGTTCCGGCGCGATCGACCGAACGAAGCTGGAGGCCGCGTCGATCGATTCCTTCATCACGTCACCCAGCTTGCCGGTCGTCTTCATGCGACCCTTGCCGGGCAGCTTCAGCGCCTCGATCTGCAGCAGATCGCCGCCGACCTGTGTCCAGGCAAGCCCGGTCACGACGCCGACCTGATCCTCGGCCTCGGCAAGACCAAAGCGGTGACGACGCACGCCCAGATACTCCTCGGCCTTGGCCGCATCGACCTCGACGGATTTCGTCTTGCCCTTCAGGATGTCGGTCACGGCCTTCCGTGCCAGCTTGGCGATCTCGCGTTCCAGGCTCCGCACCCCGGCTTCGCGGGTGTAATAGCGGATGACGTGGTTCAACGCCTCGTCGGTGACGCTGAATTCACCCTTGCGCAGACCGTTCGCCTTGATCTGCTTGGGCAGCAGGTGGCGGCGCGCGATCTCGCGCTTTTCATCCTCGGTATAGCCGGCGAGCGGAATGATCTCCATCCGGTCGAGCAGCGGGCCGGGCATGTTATAGCTGTTGGCCGTGGTCACGAACATGACGTTCGACAGGTCGTATTCCACCTCGAGATAGTGGTCCACGAAGGTCGAGTTCTGTTCTGGGTCCAGCACCTCGAGCATCGCACTGGCCGGGTCGCCGCGGAAATCCTGCCCCATCTTGTCGATTTCATCGAGCAGGATCAGCGGGTTGGTCGTCTTGGCCTTTTTCAGCGCCTGGATGATCTTGCCGGGCATCGAGCCGATATAGGTCCGGCGGTGGCCGCGGATCTCGGATTCGTCGCGCACCCCGCCCAGCGAGATGCGGATGAACTCCCGACCCGTTGCACGCGCCAGCGAGCGCCCCAGCGAGGTCTTGCCCACGCCCGGAGGACCGACGAGGCTGAGGATCGGCCCCTTCAGCTTGGCCGAGCGGCTTTGCACCGCAAGATACTCGACGATGCGTTCCTTGACCTTTTCGAGGCCATAGTGATCCTCGTCCAGCACCTGCTCGGCCTTGGTCAGATCCTTGCGGGTGCGCGACTTGACGCCCCAGGGCAGCGCCAGCAGCCAGTCGAGATAGTTGCGGCTGACCGTGGCCTCCGCCGACATCGGCGACATCGACTTCAGCTTTTTCAGTTCGCTCTCGGCCTTTTCGCGGGCTTCCTTGCTGAACTTGGTGGCGGCAATGCGCTCTTCCAGCTCGGCCAGCTCGTTGCCGCCTTCGTCGCCGTCGCCGAGTTCCTTCTGAATGGCCTTCATCTGCTCATTCAGATAGTACTCGCGCTGCGTCTTCTCCATCTGGGTCTTGACGCGCGACTTGATCTTCTTCTCGACCTGCAGCACGGACATTTCGCCCTGCATCAGGCCATAGACCTTTTCCAGACGCTCGGCCACGACCAGCGTTTCCAGCAGGTCCTGCTTGCGGACGATGTCGATGCCCAGATGGCCGGCGACCAGATCGGACAGCCGGTCGGCATCCGTGGTTTCGGCCACGGTGGCAACGACTTCGTCGGGAATGTTCTTGCGAACCTTGACGTATTTCTCGAATTCTTCGGCGACCGTGTTGGTCAGCGCGGCGACGGTGTCGGCATCGCCCTCTTCTTCCAGAAGCGGGGTGGCTTCGGCCTCGAAGTAATCGGCATTGTCAAGGAAACGGGTGATCTGCACGCGGCGCTGCCCCTCGACCAGCACCTTCACGGTGCCGTCCGGCAGTTTCAGCAGTTGCAGCACATTGGCGAGGACGCCGATGCGATAGATTCCGTCCGCCACCGGTTCATCGACCGAGGCGTCCTTCTGCGTCGCCAGCAGGATCGGACGATCCGCCGCCATGACCGCTTCGAGCGCGCGCACGGATTTGTCGCGACCGACGAACAGCGGCACGACCATATGCGGGAACGCCACGATATCACGCAGCGGCAGCACGGGATGCGAATGAGTAAGTTCGGTCATCTTCTTCCTTTCAAGCCCGAGGGTGCGCGACCCAAGTTTTGGCGGCACGGACCCCCTGCATGGCCCAGATTTAGGCATGGCAGGGCTGCGTTTCAATGCCGCAGTCAACCAGAGCGGTGCCGTCGTGTCGGCATGAAAAGGGCCGGGCATTGCGGCCCGGCCCCTTTCGATTTCGTGTTGGCGATCACTCGTCCGACGGGACCGGTGCCGGCTCGGCGGCCTCGGTCGGGGCCGGCGGCTCGAGCGCGGCGGCTGCCGCCTCCGCCTCGGCCCGGCGCGACTCGATCACCTCGGCGTCGCGGTCCGACGCGATCTTGCGCATCCGCATCGTCGCCCCGCCGGTGCCCGCTGGGATCAGCCGGCCGACGATGACGTTTTCCTTCAGGCCCACGAGCTTGTCGCGCTTGCCCTGAACGGCGGCCTCGGTCAGCACGCGCGTCGTCTCCTGGAAGGAGGCGGCGCTGATGAAGCTGCGGGTCTGCAGCGATGCCTTGGTGATCCCCAGCAGGACCGGCTCGCCCGTGGCGGGGCGGCCGCCCTTGGCGGTGATCTTGGCGTTCTCTTCCTCGAACTCGTCACGCTCGACATGCTCGCCCTTCAGCAGCGTGGTGTCGCCGCTGTCGAGGATCTCGATCTTCTGCAGCATCTGGCGAACGATCACCTCGATGTGCTTGTCGTTGATCTTCACGCCTTGCAGACGATAGACGTCCTGAACCTCGTCGATCAGATAATCGGCGAGCGCCTCGATCCCCATGATCCGCAGGATGTCATGCGGGGCCGGGTTGCCGTCCATGATATACTCACCCTTCTGCACGAAGTCGCCTTCCTGCACCGGGATGTGCTTGCCTTTCGGCACCATGTATTCGACCGGATCGACACCTTCCGCTGCCGGCTCGATCGAGATGCGACGCTTGTTCTTGTAGTCCTTGCCAAAGCGGACATAGCCGTCAATCTCGGCGATGATGGCGTGATCCTTGGGACGGCGCGCCTCGAACAGTTCGGCCACGCGGGGAAGACCCCCGGTGATGTCCTTGGTGCGCGCACCCTCGCGCGGGATCCGCGCGACCACGTCGCCTGCCTTGATCTCTTGCCCGTCCTCGATCGACAGAACCGCATCCACCGACATCGGATAGATGACCGGGTTGCCCTGGTCGTTCCGGACCGGCTCGCCATCGGCGCCCATGATCAGGATCTCCGGCTTCAGATCGCCACCCTTCGGCGTCGAGCGCCAGTCGGTCACGATCTTCTGCGTCATCCCGGTCGCGTCGTCGGTCTCGTCCCGGACGGAAATGCCCGCCACCAGATCAACGAATTTGGCGATGCCCGGCTTTTCGGCGATGATCGGCAGGGTGTAGGGGTCCCATTCGAACAGCTTCTGTCCGCGCGTGACCTCTTCGCCCGCCTTCACCATCAGCTTCGAGCCATAGAACAGCTTGTGCGTCGCCACCGGCTCGTTCTGACGGTTCAGCAGGATCACGACCATGTTGCGGGACATGACGATCTGCTCGCCCGCCTCGTTCACGATCAGCGCCTCGTTTTCAAAGGCAACGGTGCCTTCCTGGTTCGCGGCGATGAAGCTCTGCTGACCGCCCTGCGCCACGCCGCCGATGTGGAAGGTCCGCATCGTCAGCTGGGTGCCGGGTTCGCCGATGGACTGCGCGGCGATGATGCCGACAGCCTCGCCGATATTGACCAGCGTGCCACGGGCCAGATCGCGACCATAGCACATCGCGCAGACCCCGTCGTCGCTTTCGCAGGTCAGAGCCGAGCGGATGCGAACGGTCTGCACGCCGGCGGTTTCGATCTCGTCCGCCTTGCGCTCGCCGATCAGCTCGCCGCTGCGCAGGATGACCTCGTCCGTGCCGGGAACCAGCACGTCCTCGGCCGCGGTGCGGCCCAGGATGCGCTCGCTCAGCGGGGCGATGATCTCGCCGTCATTGACCGCGGCGGTGGCGGTGATCGCCTGTTCGGTGCCGCAATCATATTCCCGCACGATGCAGTCCTGCGCCACGTCCACCAGACGCCGCGTCAGATAGCCAGAGTTCGCGGTCTTGAGCGCCGTATCCGACAGACCTTTCCGCGCCCCGTGGGTCGAGTTGAAGTATTCAAGAACGGTCAGACCTTCCTTGAAGTTCGAGATGATCGGCGTCTCGATGATCTCGCCATTCGGCTTGGCCATCAGACCGCGCATCCCGCCCAGCTGCTTCATCTGCGTGACCGAGCCACGAGCACCGGAGTGCGCCATCATGTAGACGCTGTTCGGTTCCTGCTCGGCACCGTCGACGAATTTGCGCGCCGAGATGGTGTCCATCATCGCCGTCGTCACCTCGTCGTTGCACTTCGACCAGGCGTCCACGACCTTGTTGTACTTCTCGCCCTGGGTGATGAGGCCGTCCAGATACTGCTGTTCGAACTCTTTCACCTGATCCTCGACGCGGCCCACGATGTCCCACTTGTTGTCGGGGATCACCATGTCGTTCTTGCCGAACGAGATGCCGGCGCGGAACGCCTCGCGGAAGCCGAGACCCATGATCTTGTCGCTGAAGATCACCGCCTCTTTCTGGCCGCAATAACGATACACCGTGTCGATGACGTGCTGCACGTCCTTCTTGCGCAGCAGGCGGTTCACCAGCTCGAACGGTGCCTTGCTGTTCAGCGGCAGCAGCGCGCCCAGCCGGACGCGGCCCGGCGTGGTCTCGAAACGCTGGGTGATCTCCTTGCCGTCATCATCCACCTGCTTGAGACGGGCGGTGACCTTGGCGTGCAGATGCACCTCGCCGGCGGCAAGGGCGTGCTCGACCTCGTCGACGCTGGCGAAGGACATGCCCTCGCCCACCATGCCGTCACGCATCATCGTGGTGTAGTACAGCCCCAGAACCATGTCCTGAGACGGCACGATGATCGGCGAGCCGTTCGCCGGCGACAGCACGTTGTTGGTCGACATCATCAGGACGCGCGCTTCCAGCTGCGCTTCCAGCGACAGCGGGACGTGAACGGCCATCTGGTCGCCGTCGAAGTCGGCGTTGAAGGCCGAGCAGACCAGCGGGTGAAGCTGGATCGCCTTGCCCTCGATCAGGATCGGCTCGAACGCCTGAATGCCCAGACGGTGCAGCGTCGGCGCCCGGTTCAGCAGAACCGGATGCTCGCGAATGACCTCGTCCAGGATGTCCCAGACCTCGGGGCGTTCCTTTTCGACCAGCTTCTTGGACTGCTTGACGGTGGTCGAATAACCCTTGGCGTCGAGGCGCGAATAGATGAACGGCTTGAACAGTTCGAGCGCCATCTTCTTCGGCAGGCCGCACTGGTGCAGCTTCAGTTCCGGCCCGGTCACGATGACCGACCGGCCCGAGAAGTCGACCCGCTTGCCCAGCAGGTTCTGCCGGAAGCGGCCCTGCTTGCCCTTCAGCATGTCGGACAGCGATTTCAGCGGGCGACGGTTGTTGCCCGTGATCACGCGGCCACGACGGCCGTTGTCGAACAGCGCGTCGACCGATTCCTGCAGCATCCGCTTTTCGTTGCGCACGATGATGTCGGGCGCGCGCAGCTCGATCAGCCGCTTGAGGCGGTTGTTGCGGTTGATGACCCGGCGATACAGGTCGTTCAGGTCCGAGGTCGCAAAGCGGCCGCCATCCAGCGGCACCAGCGGGCGCAGTTCCGGCGGGATGACCGGGATCACCGTCATCACCATCCATTCCGGACGGTTGCCGGATTCGAGGAAGCTTTCGACGATCTTCAGCCGCTTGATGATCTTCTTCGGCTTCAGCTCGCCCGTGGCCTCCTTCAGCTCCTCGCGAAGCTGCTCGGCGGTGGCGTCCAGATCGATATTGGCCAGCATGGCGCGGATCGCCTCGGCCCCGATATCGGCCTGGAAGGCGTCGGCGCCGAACTGGTCCTGCGCGTCCATGAACTCTTCTTCCGACATCAGCTGACCATAGGTCAGGTCGGTCAGGCCGGGTTCGATGACGACGTAGTTTTCGAAATAGAGGATCCGCTCCAGATCGCGCAGCGTCATGTCCAGCATCAGGCCGATGCGCGAGGGCAGCGACTTGAGGAACCAGATATGGGCGACCGGCGCGGCCAGTTCGATATGGCCCATGCGCTCGCGCCGGACCTTCTGCAGCGTCACCTCGACACCGCATTTCTCGCAGACGAGGCCGCGATACTTCATGCGCTTGTATTTGCCGCACAGGCATTCGTAGTCCTTGATCGGACCGAAGATGCGCGCGCAGAACAGCCCGTCACGCTCGGGCTTGAACGTGCGGTAGTTGATGGTTTCGGGCTTCTTCACCTCGCCATAGGACCAGGCCAGAATTTCTTCGGGCGAGGCCAGCGAGATCTTGATTTCGTTGAACTGCCGCGGCTGTGCCAGCGGGTTCAGCGGATTGGTGGCAAGTTCCTGGTTCATCTAGATTCCTCTTGACTGAGGTGACCGCCAGCGGGGTGCGGCAAAGGCTGGGATCGGGCCGGTGGGCGCGGCATCAGCCGCGCGGCACCGGCCCGCAATCATGGCAGGGGCCGTCGGACCGGGTCGGGTCCGGGTCCGTGGGGTCAATCCTCGTCCTCCGTGTCCAGCAGTTCCATATTGAGGCCCAGACCCCGGACCTCCTTGACCAGGACGTTGAACGATTCCGGCACGCCGGCCTCGAAGTTGTCCTCGCCCTTGACGATGGATTCATAGACCTTGGTGCGGCCTGCGACGTCGTCCGACTTGACCGTCAGCATCTCTTGCAGGGTATAGGCGGCGCCATAGGCTTCCAGTGCCCAGACCTCCATCTCACCCAGACGCTGACCGCCGAACTGCGCCTTGCCGCCCAGCGGTTGCTGGGTCACGAGGCTATAGGGACCGGTCGAGCGGGCGTGCATCTTGTCGTCCACCAGGTGGTGCAGCTTGAGGTAATACTTCACCCCCACCGTGACCGGACGCGCAAACGCCTCGCCGGTGCGGCCGTCATAGACGATCGACTGACCCGAGGTGTCAAAGCCGGCCCGGCGCAGCGCGTCGTCGACATCGACCTCTTTGGCCCCGTCGAAGACCGGCGTCGCGATGGGCACACCGCCGCGCACGGCGCCGGCATGTTCCAGCATCTGCTCGTCCGGCATGTCGGCAAAGGTGTCGACATACATCTCGTCGCCATAGCCGTTCTTCATCGCGTCGCGCACGCCCGAAATGTCGCCCGACCCGTCGCGGAACGCCTGCAGCGCCTCGTCGATCTGGATGCCCAAGCTGCGCGCAGCCCAGCCCATATGGGTTTCCAGAATCTGGCCCACGTTCATCCGCGAGGGCACGCCCAGCGGGTTCAGCACGATGTCGACCGCGGTGCCGTCGGCCAGGAACGGCATGTCCTCGATCGGAACGACCTTGGACACCACACCCTTGTTGCCGTGACGTCCGGCCATCTTGTCGCCGGCCTGCAGCTTGCGCTTCACCGCGACAAAGACCTTGACCATCTTCATCACGCCCGGAGGCAGGTCGTCGCCCTGACGGACCTTCTCGACCTTGTCCTCGAACCGGTTGTCCAGCGCCTTCTTTTGCGCGTTGAACTGGTCGTGCAGCGCCTCGAGTTCCTTGGCGGTGTCCTCGTCGCCGATGGCCAGCTGCCACCACAACCCGCGCGAGATCGAGCCGAGCAGATCCGCGTCCACGGTGCTGCCGGACTTGATGCCTTTCGGACCCTTGACCACGGTCTTGCCCATGATCAGCGTCCTGAGGCGCGCATAGATGTTGCGCTCGAGGATCGCCAACTCGTCGTCGCGGTCGCGGGACAGGCGCTCGACCTCTTCCCGCTCGATCTGCAGGGCGCGTTCGTCCTTGTCGACGCCGTGACGGTTGAAGACGCGGACCTCGACGATCGTGCCATAGGCCCCCGGCGGCAGCCGCAGCGAGGTGTCGCGCACGTCGCTCGCCTTTTCGCCGAAGATCGCGCGCAGCAGCTTTTCCTCGGGCGTCATCGGGCTTTCGCCCTTGGGGGTTATCTTGCCCACCAGAATGTCGCCCGGGCCGACTTCCGCGCCGATATAGACGATGCCGGCCTCGTCGAGGTTGCGCAGCGCCTCTTCGCCCACGTTCGGGATGTCGCGGGTGATCTCTTCCGGGCCGAGCTTGGTGTCGCGGGCCGCGACCTCGTATTCGTCGATATGGATCGAGGTATAGACGTCGTCGCGGTGAATCCGCTCGGAGATCAGGACCGAGTCCTCGTAGTTGTAGCCGTTCCACGGCATGAACGCGACGATCACGTTCCGGCCGATGGCCAGCTCACCCTGATCGGTCGAGGGACCGTCGGCGATGACCTGCGACTTGACCACCTTTTCGCCTACCTTGACCAGCGGACGCTGGTTGATGGTCGAGGACTGGTTCGAACGCTTGAACTTGCGCAGCCGATAGATATCGACGCCAGCATCGCCCGCGCCCAGATCTTCGGTCGCGCGCACAACGATCCGTTGCGCGTCGACCTGATCGACCACGCCCGAACGCCGCGCCATGATGGCCGCGCCCGAATCCCGCGCCACGGTGCCTTCCATGCCGGTGCCGACAAAGGGCGCCTCGGCCCGCAGCAGCGGAACCGCCTGACGCTGCATGTTGGCGCCCATCAGCGCGCGGTTGGCGTCGTCGTTTTCCAGAAACGGGATCAGCGCCGCGGCGACCGAGACCAGCTGCTTCGGCGAGACGTCGATCAGATCGACGGCCTCGACCGGGTTCAGCATGAAATCGCCCGCCTGACGGGTGCTGACCAGTTCCTGCACAAAGCGGCCATCGGCGTCCAGTTCGGCGTTCGCCTGGGCGACGGTGTGGCGCATTTCCTCGGTCGCGGACATATAGACCACATCATCAGTCACCTGACCGTCGACGACCTTGCGATAGGGCGTTTCGATGAAGCCGTATTTGTTCACCCGCGCAAAGGTGGCGAGGCTGTTGATCAGGCCGATGTTCTGGCCTTCCGGCGTCTCGATCGGGCACATCCGGCCGTAATGGGTCGGGTGCACGTCGCGCACCTCGAACCCGGCGCGTTCTCGGGTCAGACCGCCCGGCCCGAGGGCCGACAGGCGGCGCTTGTGCGTCACCTCGGACAGCGGGTTGGTCTGGTCCATGAACTGCGACAGCTGCGACGAGCCGAAGAACTCGCGCACCGCGGCCGCGGCGGGCTTGGCGTTGATCAGGTCCTGCGGCATGACGGTGTCGATCTCGACGCCGGACATGCGCTCGCGGATGGCGCGCTCCATGCGCAGCAGGCCGACGCGATACTGGTTCTCCATCAGCTCGCCGACCGAGCGCACCCGGCGGTTGCCGAGGTGGTCGATGTCGTCGATCTCGCCCTTGCCGTCGCGCAGTTCGACCAGACCCTTGATGCAGGCCACGATGTCCTCGGGGCGCAGCGTGCGCTGCGTGTCCGGGGCATCCAGATCGAGACGCATGTTCATCTTGACCCGGCCCACGGCGGACAGGTCATAGCGTTCCGGGTCAAAGAACAGGTTCTGGAACATGGTGCTGGCGGCGTCCACCGTCGGCGGCTCGCCGGGGCGCATGACACGGTAAATGTCCATCAGCGCCTGGTCGCGGTTCATGTTCTTGTCCGCGGCCATGGTGTTGCGGATATAGGCGCCGACATTGATGTTGTCGATGTCCAGAACCGGCACGTCGGTCACGTCATTGTCCAGCAGCACCTTGAGCAGGCCGCCGGTCAATTCACCGTCCTTGTCGTATTCGGCGGTGATCTCGTCACCCGCCTCGGCATAGATCAGGCCGGTCTGTTCGTTGATGATGTCCTTGGCGACATAGCGGCCCAGAATCTGGTCGAAAGGCACCAGCAGGTTGATGTCCTTGCCGCCTTCGACAAGCTGCTTGACCTGACGCGGGGTGACCTTGTCGCCGGCCTCGGTGATGATCTCGCCGGTTTCGGCATTGACCAGATCGAAGGCCGGACGCGAGCCGCGCATCCGCTCGGGGAAAAAGCGCGTGACCCAGCCGGCTTCGCTGCCCTTGCCCTTTTTCAGGCGGAAGGACACGGTGCTGTAGAAGGCGTCCATGATGCCTTCCTGATCCATGCCAAGCGCATAGAGCAGCGTCGTCACCGGCAGTTTGCGGCGACGGTCGATGCGCGCGAACACCAGATCCTTGGCGTCGAATTCGAAATCCAGCCACGAGCCGCGATAGGGGATGATCCGGCAGGCGAACAGCAGCTTGCCCGAGCTGTGCGTCTTGCCGCGGTCATGGTCGAAGAACACGCCGGGGCTGCGGTGCATCTGGCTGACGACCACGCGCTCGGTCCCGTTCACGATGAACGTGCCGTTCTGGGTCATCAGGGGCATGTCGCCCATGAAGACATCCTGTTCCTTGATGTCCTTGACCGATTTCGCGCCGGTGTTTTCATCAACATCGAACACGATCAGGCGCAGCGTCACCTTGAGCGGCGCGGCATAGGTCATGTCGCGGGCCTGGCACTCCTCGACGTCGTATTTCGGCTTTTCCAGCTCGTATTTGACGAATTCCAGCGTCGCGGTCTCGTTGAAGTCCTTGATCGGGAAGACCGACTGGAACACACCCTGAAGGCCCTCGCCATCGGTATGCGTGACGTCTTCGCCCGAGTTCAGAAACAGGTCATAGGAAGATCTCTGAACCTCGATCAGGTTCGGCATCTTCAAAACTTCGCGGATTTCACCGTAGCTGCGCCGAATGCGCTTCTGGCCGACATAGGACTGCGCCATGGGGTATTGCACCTTTCGTCTTGACGCGCGCGCACCGTCGGGGCCCGGAACGCGCGGCCTGCGAATGTCAGGGTTTCCGATTCAATACCTGCCGCCCGTCCCACCGCGCGGCTCCCGAATCTGAACATGCCCTGAAGGAAGCTGATGGCACCTAAGCATCCGCTCAGCGCCCTTCAAGACAGGTTCGGCAGGGACCAGGAAATACCCGGACCCTGCCTGATCTCGCATCCGAAGATCGGATTACTTCAGCTCGACCTTGGCGCCAGCCGCTTCGAGCTTCTTCTTGATTTCTTCGGCTTCGTCCTTGGCGGCGGCTTCTTTCACCTTGCCACCGGCTTCGACCAGGTCCTTGGCTTCTTTCAGGCCCAGACCGGTGATGCCGCGCACTTCCTTGATCACGTTGATCTTGTTGGCGCCGGCTTCCAGCAGGACGACGTCGAATTCGGTCTTTTCCTCGACCGCTTCGGCCGCACCGGCGGCGGGGCCGGCCATCATGACGGCGCCGCCAGCAGCGGGCTCGATGCCGTATTCATCCTTGAGGATGGTCTTCAGTTCCTGGGCTTCCAGCAGGGTCAGGCCCACGATGTCTTCGGCGAGTTTTTTCAGATCAGCCATTTTTCCGTTCTTTCAGTTTTGGTGTTCCAACGTCGGGTTTCGATGCCACGACAGGAGAAGATTGCATCAGGCGGCTTCGCGCTCTTCGAGCGTCGAAAGAATGCCCGCGATGTTCGAAGCAGGGGCGCCAATCGCACCGGCAATGTTAGAAGCAGGCGCACCGATGCAGCCCACGATCGAAGCGATAAGCTCTTCACGCGACGGCATAGCGGCGACGGCTTTCACACCAGCCGGATCCAAGGCCGTGTCGCCCATGGCACCGCCGAGGATGACGAATTTCTCGTTATCCTTGGCGTATTTATCGGCGACCTTGGCCGCAGCCACGGGGTCTTCCGAATAGGACAGCACGGTCATGCCCGTCAGGTATTCGGCGATGCTTTCGCAGGCCTTTCCATCCAGGGCGATCTTGGCGAGCCTGTTCTTGGCAACGCGAACGGACCCGCCTTCGTCACGCATCCGCGCGCGCAGGTCCTGCATTTGTGCAACCGTCATCCCCTCGTAGCGGGCAACCACCACGACGCCAGAGCTGTCAAAGATCTGGCCGAGTTCCTCGACCACCTGTTCTTTTTGTGCTCTATCCACGGTTTACTCCAAGTTTGGGGGCAAGCCCCCGGCTCTCAGTTTCCCCCGGCCTTGTTCCGGCCGCGGGTCGGGTCCGTTGACGATGGACCCGAGAACACCCGAGGAGAGCCCCGGAAAAATGGTCTCGATTTCCATCTCGGGAAGGATATTAAGCCGCAAGCGGCACCCTCCGTCTCGGACAGGAACAGACAGAGTGCGCGAATCACGCACCCGTCTGAAGCGCCGTAACTAGCCCCTCGGCGACGGGATTGCAAGCGGGGCGGGACCTGCCCGCGTGGCCGGGTCTGGCCTGGGGTGTCCCGCCCTGCCCGCGCGGGGCTGAAACGAAAACGGCCCCGACGCGGACGCCGGGGCCGAAGGTTCTGAAACGCTGGCTGCGCTTACTGCGCGGCGACCGCGTCGGCCACGTCGATCGAGACGCCCGGACCCATGGTCGAGCTGATCGACACCTTCTTGAGATAAGTGCCCTTGGCGCCGGTCGGCTTGGCGCGGTTCACCGCCTCGACAAAGGCGCGGACGTTCTCGGCGATCTTGTCGGCGTCGAAGCTGACCTTGCCGATCCCGGCATGGACGACCCCGGCCTTCTCGGCCTTGAACTGGACCTCACCGCCCTTGGCGGCGGCGACGGCCTGACCGACATCCATCGTCACCGTGCCGACCTTGGGGTTCGGCATCAGGTTGCGCGGGCCCAGGATCTTGCCCAGACGACCGACCAGCGGCATCATGTCCGGAGTGGCGATGACGCGATCGAAGTCGATCTTGCCGCCCTGAATCGATTCCACCAGATCCTCGGCGCCGACGACTTCGGCACCGGCCTCGCGGGCCTCGTCTGCCTTGGGGCCGCGGGCGAAGACGGCCACGCGGACGTCCTTGCCGGTGCCCGCGGGCAGTTGCACGACGCCGCGAACCATCTGGTCGGCGTGGCGCGGATCGACGCCCAGGTTCATCGCGATCTCGACGGTCTCGTCGAACTTCGCCGACGCGGCGTTCTTCACCAGCTCGACCGCCTCGGCGACCGAGAGGTTGGCCTTGCCTTCAAAGGCGGCGCGGGCCGCGGCTTTCTTTTTTGCAATCTTTGCCATGATCTCAGCCCTTCACCTCGATACCGATCGAACGGGCCGAACCGACGATGATCTTCATCGCCTCGTCGACAGTGTTCGCGGACAGATCA
Organism: Paracoccus jeotgali; assembly: GCF_002865605.1. Classification (NCBI taxonomy): domain Bacteria; kingdom Pseudomonadati; phylum Pseudomonadota; class Alphaproteobacteria; order Rhodobacterales; family Paracoccaceae; genus Paracoccus; species Paracoccus jeotgali. The sequence continues at coordinate 418,097 of NZ_CP025583.1, read as the reverse complement.
CCCATCTTCTGCTCGGCGATCTCGCGGACCTGCTTGAGCGTCACCGAACCGGCATTCGAGCGACCGGGCTTTTCCGAGCCCTTGGCCCGGTTGCGCTTGCCCTGCGGCTTCAGGCCGGCAGCCTGCTTGAGCAGGAAGGCAGCGGGGGCGCTTTTGGTTTCGAAGGTGAACGACTTGTCCGCGTAATAGGTGATCACCACCGGCACGGGCGCGCCCTTCTGGACGTCCTGCGTCTTGGCGTTGAAGGCCTTGCAGAATTCCATGATGTTGATGCCGCGCTGACCCAATGCGGGGCCGACGGGCGGCGAAGGCGTAGCTTCCTGCGCCTTGATCTGCAGCTTGAGCTGCCCGACTACTTTCTTGGCCATCTGGCCTTCTCCTTGTTCATCACGCCCGGTTCACGGGCCGACATAGCGGTACGGCGACAAGCCTTCCGCGGCGATATCACGAGGTCTTGGCGACCTGCGTGAATTCCAGTTCGACCGGCGTCGGCCGGCCAAAGATCGAGACCGTGACCTTGATGCGGTTGGTGGCCTCGTCGACTTCCTCGACCGAACCCGAGAAGCCCTCGAAGGGGCCGTCGGTCACGTTCACCGTCTCACCCACCTCAAAGCGGATCAGGTTGCGCGGCGCGATCTCGGCCCCGCCCTCGCCGGTGCGGTGCAGGATCAGGTTCACTTCCTCGTCACGCATGGGCGAGGGCTTGCCCTGCTGGCCCAGAAAGCCGGTGACGCGGTTGATCGAGCTGACCAGATGCTGGGTGCGGTCGTTCATCTCCATCCGCACCAGCACATAGCCGGGCATGAAGCGGCGCTCGGACGTCACCTTCTTGCCGCGGCGGATCTCGATCACTTCCTCGGTCGGGACCAGGACTTCCTCGATCTCGTCTTCCAGCGACTTCTCGGCCACGGCCTGACGGATCGCCTCGGCGACCTTCTTTTCGAAGTTCGACAGGACGCTGACCGAATACCAACGCTTTGCCATGTTCCGTCCGACCTCTGATTCGCTAGCGGGACGGCGCGCCGTCCTGGTGTTCCGTTCGGCCCGAAATGAAACCGGCGTGCAACGATTCGTGCACGCCGTCATCCGGGCAGGTCGGGCGTCGATACAGCCCCGACCCTGAAAATGCAACCCCGTCAGCCGACGGCGCCCAGCAGCCAGGCCAGCCCGCTGCGGATGCCCAGATCGACGGCAAAGAAGAACAGCGCCGCCAGCGTCGCCATGATGAAGACCATAATCGTGGTCGTCACCACCTCGCGCCGCGTGGGCCAGGTGATCTTGGCGACCTCGGCACGGACCTGAGACATGAACTGGACGGGATTGGCCATGAACTTCCCTTTGTGTTGCAGCCGGTCGAATATACCGGGCGGCGCCGGGTTTCAAGCCGAACCGGCAGCCTCGGGCGGGGCCGGGTCCGGCGTCAGCATCTCGACCCGGTCCAGCGCGGCCAGATCGCTGAGGTCGGCGTCATAGCGGATCAGGCTGTCGCGGTGGGTCTGCGGCGGCAGCACCCGCATCGCGGGCACGCCCTCGCCCTTGGGGTGGGCCTTGCAGGCGGCGCGCAGCAGGTCCTGGGTCGGCGCCTCGTCATCGGCCATCGCGGCGGCGACAAAGGCGTCATAGGCGGCCTGCGAGATCCCGGCGTTCATCCGGCGCGAGTGCGGCACGATCGCCGCCAGTTCCGGCCCCAGCATCCGGTCCAGCAGCGCCGGGCGGATCGCGCCGTGATCCTCATACCGCCAGCAGATCAGCCGGCCGACGCGCGGATGCGACAGCACCCGCCGCGCCAGGGCGGCCCAGGACATCGCGTCCAGCCGGAAATCGCGCAGATAGACCTCGTGATGCAAAGGCAGGGGTTTGCGAAGCTGCTGGGAATAGGTCGAGGTGATGAAGCTGGCAAAATCGCGCACGGCCATGAAGACCTGCACCTTCGGCCCTTCGGGCAGCACCGCCAGCACGCGGCCCAGCCCCTCATCCGCGCGGGGATAAAGCGCGCCGTCCGGCCCGATCACCGCGCCCCGCGCCGTGGTGCCGATCATGTTCTCATCCGACAGCAGCAGGTCCGGCCGGCCGTCCATCAGCCCGCGCAGATCACCAGCGATCCGGTCGGCCAGATGACCGCCAAGGGTCCGCAGATACAGATGCAGGTCAAGCCGCTGGCCGCGCAGGCTTTCGGGGCCCAGATAGGTCAGCCCGCCCTGCTCCAGCCGCGTGCGCGCCTTGTCCAGCGCCCATTGCACTTCCGTGGTCGCGGTCTTGTGGACCCCGATATGCAGGCTGACGCTGATGTTGGAACCCCCGGAACGGCACGATCTGTGGCAGGGACGGCGCGACGCCGCGCGGGCGTCGTCAGATGCGGCTGGCAGGGGCAGAGGGACTCGAACCCACGACCCTCGGTTTTGGAGACCGATGCTCTACCAACTGAGCTATACCCCTAGGCCGCGCGCCTGATTAGTGCGGAACCGGGCGCGGCGCAAGGGGGCAGCGCGCGGTTTCGCGAAATCGCGGCGGCTTAAATGGCGCGTGCCGGGGCGGGGGCCGGGGCTTGGGCCGGTGCGGTTTCGGGTTCGTCGGGGGCCAGAAACCCGCCCGACTGGCGCGACCACAGCCGCGCATACAGCCCGCCCTGCCCCAGCAGTTCGGCATGGGTGCCGACCTCGACGATGCGGCCCTGATCCAGCACGATCAGCCGGTCCATCGCGGCAATGGTGGACAGCCGGTGCGCGATGGCGATGACGGTCTTGCCCTGCATCAGCAGGTCCAGCCGCGACTGGATCGCCGCCTCGACCTCGCTGTCCAGCGCCGAAGTCGCCTCGTCCAGCACCAGGATCGGCGCGTCCTTCAGCGCCACCCGCGCAATGGCGATCCGCTGGCGCTGGCCGCCCGACAGCTTGACGCCCCGCTCGCCCACATGCGCCTCGAGCCCGCTGCGGCCGTTGGCGTCGGCCAGATCGTCGATGAAGCCCTGCGCCTCGGCCATCTCGACGGCGCGGGCGATCTGTTGCTCGGTCGCGTCGGGGCGGCCATAGGCGATGTTTTCGCGCAGCGAGCGGTGCAGCAGGCTGTTATCCTGCGTCACCACCCCGATCTGCGCGCGCAGACTGTCCTGCGTCACCTGCGCAATGTCCTGTCCGTCAATGGTGATCCGGCCCGATTCGACGTCGTGAAAGCGCAGCAGCAGGTTCACCAGCGTCGATTTGCCCGCCCCCGACCGCCCGATCAGCCCGACCCGTTCCCCCGGTGCAATGTCGAGGCTGAGGTCGTCCAGCACCGCAAGCTGCCGTCCCGATGGCTGCCCGTCATAGCGGAAGGTGACGCGGTCGAACCGCACCCGCCCCTGCGCGACCTGCAGCGGCTTGGCGCCGGGCGCATCGGTGACCAGCGCGGGGCGTGACATCGTCTCGATCCCGTCGCGGACGGTGCCGATATTCTCGAACAGCGCGGCGAACTCCCATGTGATCCAGTGCGACATGTTGTTCAGCCGCAGCGCCAGCGGCACGCAGACGGCCAACGCGCCGACCTCGACCTGGCCGGTGTGCCACAACATCAGCCCCAGCCCGGTCACCACCGCGACCAGCATGACGTTCAGCAGGTTCAGCAGCACGTCCTGCAGCGCCGACAGCCGCATCTGTCCGTGGACGGTGCCAAGAAACCGCTCCATCCCGCGCAGCAGCCAGCTTTCCTCGCGCGCGGAATGCGAGAACAGCTTGACCGTCGAGACGTTGGTATAGCTGTCGACCACCTGCCCGGTCAGCGCCGAGCGCGCATCGGCCTGCGCCTGCGCCACCTGCCCCAGCCGCGGCACGATCAGCCGCAGCAGCACCGCGTAAAGCCCCAGCCACACCATGAAGGGCAGCGCCAGCCGCCAATCCTGCGAGGCCGCCAGCGCCAGCGCGCCAACCACATAGACGCCGACATAGACCGCGACATCGGTCATCTTCAGCACCACCTCGCGCAGCGCCAGCGCGGTCTGCATCAGCTTGGCGGCGATCCGGCCGGCAAATTCGTCCTGAAAGAAGCCCATCGACTGCGCCATCAGCCAGCGATGCCCCTGCCAGCGGATGCGCTGCGGGAAGTTGCCCATCAACACCTGATGCAGCACCATCGAGGCCAGCAGGTTGACCAGCGGCAGCACGACCAGAAACAGCACCGCCATACCCGTCAGGCGCCGCCCCTCGGCCGCCCAGAAGCCCTCGCGCGGGGTTGCGGCAAGCTGGTCAACGAGCGTGCCCAGATAGCCGAACAGCGCCACCTCGATCACCGCGACGATGGCGACGGTCACGGCCAGCAGGATCAGCCAGGGCGCAAAGGGCCGCGCATAATGCCACAGAAACGGCCAGAACCGCGACGGAGGCATCTCGGGCGCGGCCTGCGGATAGGGCGCGACCCGTGATTCGAACCAATGCGCCCAGTGGCGAAGGAAATTGACGAAAGCCATTGAAGATACTTGAACTGTTGCTGCCGGAAACGCCAGCAAAGGCCCCCGGCGCGTCTGCCGATTGCCCGCTGGCCAGCCCGGCCTGCGGCAGGTTGTCGCATGACGAAAGCGCCCTGTCCAGCCGTGCCTCGCGGCATAAGTGACGAGCCGGTTAAGCCGTCACCTAGCCGCCACGGCGAGGGACAGCGTGCCTTGCTTGACCGCCGCCTGCCACACCCGGCCACGACGCACCCAGCCGACAAAAGCAAAAGGGCCGACCCTGGGGCCGGCCCTTGCTATTTCACCTTCCCGCGCCGCGTGATGCGGCGCGGGAGGGGGTCATCACTCGATGATCTTGGCAACCACGCCGGCGCCGACGGTGCGGCCGCCTTCGCGGATGGCGAAGCGCAGCTTTTCTTCCATCGCGATCGGGGCGATCAGCTCGACCTCGAACTTCAGGTTGTCGCCCGGCATCACCATTTCGGTGCCCTCGGGCAGCATCACCGTGCCGGTCACGTCCGTGGTGCGGAAGTAGAACTGCGGGCGGTAGTTGGCGAAGAACGGGGTGTGGCGGCCGCCCTCTTCCTTGGTCAGGATATAGGCCTCGGCTTCGAACTTGGTGTGCGGCTTGACCGAGCCGGGCTTGCACAGCACCTGGCCACGCTCGACGCCGTCACGGTCGATGCCGCGCAGCAGCGCGCCGATGTTGTCGCCCGCTTCCCCGCGGTCGAGCAGCTTGCGGAACATCTCGACGCCGGTGCAGATGGTCTTTTTCGTCGGGCGGATGCCGACGATTTCCAGCTCGTCACCCACGTTGACCGCGCCACGCTCGACCCGGCCGGTGACCACGGTGCCTCGGCCCGAGATCGAGAACACGTCCTCGATCGGCATCAGGAAGGGCAGGTCGACGGCGCGCTCGGGCGTCGGGATGTATTCATCCACCGCCTTCAGCAGCTCGCGGATCGAGTTCTCGCCGATTTCCGGGTCGCGGCCTTCCAGGGCGGCCAGCGCCGAGCCCTTGATGATCGGGATGTCGTCGCCGGGGTAGTCGTAGGAGGACAGCAGCTCGCGGACCTCCATCTCGACCAGCTCGAGCAGTTCCTCGTCATCCACCTGGTCGACCTTGTTGAGGTAGACGACCATGTAGGGGATGCCGACCTGACGGCCGAGCAGGATGTGCTCGCGGGTCTGCGGCATCGGACCGTCGGCGGCGTTCACGACCAGGATCGCGCCGTCCATCTGCGCCGCGCCGGTGATCATGTTCTTGACGTAGTCGGCGTGGCCGGGGCAGTCGACATGGGCGTAGTGGCGGTTCTCGGTCTCGTACTCGACATGGCTGGTCGAGATGGTGATGCCGCGCGCCTTTTCCTCGGGCGCCCCGTCGATCGCGTCATAGGCCTTGAAATCGCCGAAATACTTCGTGATCGCAGCGGTCAGCGTCGTCTTGCCGTGGTCGACATGGCCAATCGTGCCGATGTTGACGTGCGGCTTGTTCCGTTCAAACTTTGCTTTTGCCATAGGGGCCTCCTTGATCGGGGCAGATGGCGGTCCGTTCCCCGGTTTTCGTATCGGGGGCGGAGATAGATTCAGAATCGGTAAAAATCAAGGGCAGCCGGAGGGGTTGGCCAAATGTGCCCGCGGCGGAACCGCGACCGCTGCGACACGTTCCCTGCTGGACCCGCGCCGCCCCCGATGGCGGCGCATTTTGAACGGAAGGCCGAACAGATGAGCTTGATGAAATCCCTGGCCCGCGTCGCGGCCGGCGTCCTTGTCGCCAAGGGCATGAGCGAGATGATGAAGAACCGCCAGCAACGCCCCGACACCCGGACCGATACCCGCGGCGGCGGCGGTCTGCTGGACCAGATCCGGCAGGCGACGCAGGGCCGCAGCGGCGGCACAGGCTCGGGCGGTACAGGCTCAGGCGGTACAGGCTCGGGCGGCGGGATCGGCGACATTCTGGGGCAGGTGCTGGGCGGCGGCTCGAACACCGGCGGCACAACGCGCGGCGCCGGCACCGGGCGCCCTTACGGCGGGCCGAACTCGGCGGGCGCCAGCGGCGGTCTGGGCGGCATTCTCGACCAACTGACCAACAGCGCGCGCGGGCAGTCGGGCGGCGGCGGGCTCGGCTCGATCCTCGACCAGCTTCGCGGCGGGACCAAGACAAGCCAGGCCGGGCAGTCCTCGGGCGGACTGGGCGATCTGCTGGGCGGGCTGCTGGGTGGCGCGGCTGGCGGAACGCTGGCCAGCAAGGGCGCGCAGGCCAGCAACGACGCGTCCTTTGGCGAATTGCTGAACGATTCGCTGACCCGGGGCGGAGAGCCCGAGGTCGCGCCCACGCCCGAACAGAACGCCGTGGCCGGGCTGATGCTGCGGGCGATGATCCAGGCCGCCAAGGCCGACGGCAAGATTGACGACGCCGAGCGGCAGCGCCTGATGTCGGAACTGGGCGATCTTGACGACCAGGAACGCAGCTTCATCCGCGAGCAGATGGCCGCCCCGGTCGATGCCGAGGCACTGGCTCGCGATGTCCCCAAGGGGCTGGAAGCGCAGGTCTATCTGATGTCGCTGCTGGCCATCGACTTCGACAGCGCGGAAGAGGCGCAATATCTGCACAAGCTGGCGCAGGCGCTTGGCCTGCCCAAGCAGTCGGTCAACGGCATCCATGAACAGGTGGGCGCGCAGAACCTGTATGGTTGACGTCACGGCCAAGGGACCGCAGTCTGCGCAGGCAGCCATGCCGCACAGCCTGCGGTGCCCTTTCATCGACCGGAGACAGACATGCGCAAGCTTATTCTCGCCAGCCTTCTTGCCGCCGTTCCCCTTATCCCCGCGACCGCTTTCGCCGATCCGACGCCCGAAGAACTGAACGTCAAGGCGCGGCAGGGGTTCTTTGAAATGCTGTCGCTGAACATGGGTCCGCTGGCCGCGATGGCCAAGGGCGACATGCCCTATGACGAGGCGACCGCTGTGTTGCACGCCTCGAACATCGAATCCCTGACCCGCTATTACCTGCCCATCCATTTCGTGCCCGGCACCTCGACCGATGACATGGAAAACACCGGCGCGCTGCCCAAGATCTGGGACGATCTGGACGGCGTGAAGGAAAAATTCGCTGGCCTGCAGCAGGCCGCCGTCGGCGTGGGCGAGGCGGTCAAGGGCGGCCAGCAGAATGTCGGGCCGGTGGTCCAGCAGCTTGGCGGCGCGTGCAAGGCCTGCCACGACAACTACCGCAAGAAATGACCCGGCCTGACCCCGATCTGCCCGCAGGGGTCGAGGTTCAGCCGGTCTGGGACCCGCTGCTACGGACGTTCCACTGGCTGCTCGCCTTCTGCGTCGTCACCACATGGTTGCTGGGCAAATTCGGCCCGGCGAACATGTGGCTGCATTTCTGGTTCGGCTACGCGATCATCGGGCTGGTGGTGTTCCGGCTGATCTGGGGTCTGGTCGGGCCGCGCCATGCCCGCTTTACCAGCTTCATTCGCGGGCCGGGGGCGGTGCGGTCCTATCTGGGCCACATGTTCCGCCGCGAGCCCAGCTACTGGCCAGGCCACAACCCGCTTGGTGCGCTGTCGGTGATCGCGATGCTGGCGGTGCTGATCCTGCAGGCCGCGACGGGGCTGGTCTCGGACCCCGACGACTATATCAATGTCGGCCCCCTCGCGTCCGAGGTCAGCCGCTCGACCAGTCGGGCCGCAGTGGGTTGGCATCATCTGGGCGCGCTGGCGATCCTGATCCTGACCGTCCTGCATGTCGGGATCATCGCCTTTTACCGCTGGTGGAAGCGCGAGGATCTGGTGCGCCCGATGCTGACCGGCGCCAAGCTGGTGCGTCGCCGCGACGAACGTTGAGCGAACCGCAAAGCCGCGCTGTCAGGCTCGGCTTTGCTGCGTTTCAGATCGCGGATGCCTTGGCTACACCGCGCCCTAGACCGGATCGAAGCGGTTGTCGCGGGGGAAACCGCGCGGCGCCATGCGGCCAGCGGTGGCGCGCTTGCCCAGCCATTCGGTCAGGTCCGGCTCGGTCCGCGTGCGCCCACCGGATTCGCGCCAGCGCAGCCCCTCGGCCAGCGTCAGGCAGACGGCATCCGACAGCCCGCCATCCTTGAATTTTTGCAGCCGCACGCCCTTGCCGCGCGCCATTTCGGGCAGCTCGGACAGGGCAAAGACCAGCATCTTGCGGTTCTGGCCCACGCAGGCGACGTGGTCGCCCTCGACCTTGCGGCACAGCAGCGCCTCGCCGTTCAGAACCTGCTTGCCGGATTTGGTCTGCGCCAGAATATCGCCTGCATTGACGATGAACCCGTCGCCGGGGCGCGAGGCGATCAGGTATTTCCGCCCCTCGCGCCACGGGAACAGATCGACGATGGCGGCGTCATTGGGCAGATCGACCAGCAGCCGGACCGGCTCGCCCAGACCCCTGCCGCCGGGCAGTTCATGGGCGTTGAGCGTATAGAACCGCCCGTTCGAGCCGAAGAGCATCAGCTTGTCCGTCGTCTCGGCATGCAGCGACATGAAGGGGCCGTCGCCGTCGCGGAACTTGACCTCGGCATCCAGCGGCTGATGGCCCTTCAGCGCCCGAATCCAGCCCATCTGCGACAGGATCACCGTCACCGGCTCGCGCTCGATCATCGAATCCATGTCCAGCGGCTGCACATCGACGCGGGCCGAGATATCGGTCCGCCGCGCCCCGCCGGGGGCGGATTTGCCGAAGCGGTCGCGGACCTCGCGCAGCTCTTCCTTGATCCGGGTCCATTGCAGCCCCTCATCGGCGACCAGCGCGACAAGCTCTGACTGCTCGGCCAGCAGCGCGTCGCGTTCGGCGCGCAGCTCGATCTCTTCCAGCCGGCGCAGGGCGCGCAGGCGCATGTTCAGGATCGCCTCGGCCTGCACTTCGGTCAGGTGGACCGGGGCGGGATCGCCGGGCGCGGCCCAGTCCTCGGCCAGCAGCCCGGCCTTGGGGTCGTCGTCATAGCGGATGATCTCGATCACCCGGTCGAGGTTCAGGAAGGCGATGATATAGCCGTCCAGCACCTCGAGCCGGCTGGCGATCTTGCCCAGCCGGAACTGCGAGCGGCGCAGCAGCACGTCGCGTCGGTGGTCCAGAAAGGCGCGCAGCATCTCTTTCAGCGAGCACACCTTGGGCACCCGCCCGTCGAGCAGCACGTTCATGTTGACGCCGAAGCGGATTTCCAGATCGGACGCCTTGAACAGCGCCCCCATCAGCTGCGCCGGATCGACGCTGCGGGTGCGCGGTTCTAGCACGATCCGCACATCCTCGGCGGATTCGTCGCGGACATCGGCCAGCACCGGCAGCTTGCGGGTCTGGATCAGCTCGGCCAGCCGCTCGATCAGGCGCGATTTCTGCACCTGATAGGGGATTTCGGTGACGACGATCTGCCAGGTGCCGCGGCCCAGATCCTCTTGCTGCCAGCGCGCGCGCAGGCGCAGGCTGCCGCGCCCGGTGCGATAGACCTCGCGCAGCGTCTCGGCATCCTCGACCAGCACGCCGCCGGTGGGGAAATCGGGGCCCTGGACAAAGTTCAGCAGCGTCTCGTCCCGCGCGTCGGGGGTCTTGATCAGATGCAGGCAGGCGTCCACGACCTCGTGCAGGTTATGGGGCGGGATGTTGGTCGCCATGCCGACCGCGATCCCCGACGAGCCATTGCAGAGCAGGTTCGGAAACGCCGCCGGCAGCACCACAGGTTCGGTCAGCGTGCCGTCGTAATTGGGCCGGAACTCGACCGAGTCCTCGGCCAGACCGACCATCAGCGCCTCGCCGGGGCTGGCAAGCCGGGCCTCGGTATAGCGGGGGGCGGCGGGGCTGTCGCCGTCGATATTGCCGAAATTGCCCTGCCCGTCGACCAGCGGATAGCGCATCGCGAAATCCTGCGCGAGCCGCGCCATGGCGTCATAAATCGCGGAATCGCCATGCGGGTGATAATTCCCCATCACATCGCCCGAGATCTTGGCCGATTTTCGGAACGGGCCATTCGGCGCCAGCCGCAATTCCCGCATGGCGTAAAGGATCCGGCGATGCACCGGCTTCAACCCGTCGCGCGCATCGGGCAGCGCGCGGTTCATGATCGTCGACAGCGCATAGGTCAGGTAGCGCTCGCCGATGGCGCGCGACAGCGGTTCGAGGCTGAGGTTTTCGGTCGGCTCGGGAATGGGATCGTCTGACATGGCACCGGACTTAGGCCCTGCCCGCGCCCCGGTCCAGCGGTAAAAATTGCGCCGGCGGAAATTGCCGGGGCCGGAAAGCGGCGACGGGGCAGATGATCGGGAACAGCCACGCACCGGCGGCGTTCCCTTGGTTGCAGGTCCTGGCAACGGCCGGACGAAACCGACCACAGGGCGAGCCACGGGGCGACATGATCCGACTGATAATCCTGACCGCGGCCGCGTTTCTGGTCATCATGGCCGTGCTGGCCGTGACCGGCGATGCGCCCGAACCGACCCGCGCCACCGTCGCGCCGCCGACGCCCCCCAGCGCGGCGCCACCCACGCCCGCCAGCGCGGCGCCAGCCGAGACGCCCGAACCCGCGCCCGAGCTGCTGCGCGATGAGGTGGACCCGGAAGGTCAGGCCGGGATCGTGCCCGGCACCGCCCCCGACGCCCCAACCACGACCGAGGCCGATCAGCCCGACATGCCGGGCCCGCCCCTGCGCCCGTCGCCGCAATATGCCGACACGCCCGCGCCCGAGCCTCTGGCCGAGGCCAGCGCCGCCGAACCGGGCGACACGCTTTATGTCACCGGCAATTCGGTCAATTTCCGCGCCGGTCCCTCGACCTCGGACAGCGTGATAGGTGCCCTGCGGCGCGGGGCCGAGGTGACGCCGCTTGGCCCGCTCGACGGCGATTGGGTCGAAATCAGGGACGCCCAGGGGCGACGCGGCTTCATCTCGGCGCAGTTCCTGTCACCTGACGCGCCCTGACCTGCGGGGCTGGTGGTAAAGGCGTCCGGTAGGGCTAGCGGCCGCATGGTCACACCCTCGGGCGAGGCCGATCCCGCCAATCCCCTACAGCGTGTTGACCCGCGCGACGAAATCATCGCCCCGCTTCTCGAAATCGGGATACTGGTCAAAGCTGGCAGCGGCGGGGGCCAGCAGCACGGTCTCACCCGGTTCCGCCTCGGCATGGGCGCGGGCGACGGCCTCGGCCATGGTCTCGACCACCTCATGCGGGATGGCGCCCAGTTGCAGGGCGAACTCGCGGGCCGAATGGCCGATCAGATAGGCCTTGACGACATTCCCCATCTGCCCGGCCAGATCGGTCAGCCCGCCTTCCTTGCCGAGACCCCCGGCGATCCAGCGGATGCGCGTGAACGCCTGCAGCGCCTGCCGTGCGGCGTCGACATTGGTGGCCTTGCTGTCATTGACATAGCGCACGCCGTTCAGCTCTCGCACCGTCTGGCTGCGATGCGGCAGCCCGGCGAAGGTGCGAAAGCCCGCCTCGATCTGGCGCGGGGCCAGGCCCACGCCCCGGCATGCCGCCCAGGCCGCGCAGGCGTTCTGGTGGTTATGCGCCCCCGGCAGCCCCGCGATCTGGCGCAGATCGACCGAGGCCATCTGCCGCCCCTTGCGGGTCTCGGTCAGGAACCCCTTGCGGGCAAAGACCGACCAGCCGAAGCCGTCCAGCTTCTGCCCCGACGAGATGCGGATGACGCGGTCATCGCCCGGCCCCTGCCCCATCTGGTTGGCCAAAAACCGCCCCTCGACCTCGTCCACGCCGATGACGCAGCGATCCGGCCCGCCTTCGGAAAACAGCCGCCGCTTGGCCGCGAAATAGCCGCCGGGGCCGCCGTGGCGGTCCAGATGGTCGGGCGAGAGGTTGGTGAACACCGCCACATCCGGCGTCAGCGCGCGCGCAAGCTCGGTCTGATAGGATGACAGCTCGATCACCACCACCTCGCCATCCTGCGCGGGGTCGAGCGACAGCACCCCGGTCCCGATATTCCCGCCCATCTGGCAGGGCCGCCCGGCGCTGTCGAGCACATGGTGGATCAGCGCCGTGGTGGTGGATTTCCCGTTCGAGCCGGTGACCGCGATCACCCGCGGCGTCACATCGAAATCCTGCCACTCCGGGGTGGCGAAGCTGCGGAAGAACAGGCCGATATCGTTATCCACCGGAATCCCGCGCTGCAGCGCCGCCGCGATCACCGGGTTCGGATGCGGATAGAGATGCGGGATTCCGGGCGAGGTGATCAGCGCCGCGATGTCGTCCCAGCCCGCCGCGCCGGTCAGGTCGCGCAGTTCCAGCCCCTCGGCCTCGGCATTCAGCCGGGCGTCGTGGCCGTCATCCCAGACGACCACCCGCGCCCCGCCCGCCGCCAGCGCCGCCGCCGTGGCGCGCCCGGACCTGCCCAGCCCCAGAACCGCGATGGTCTGGCCGTTGACGCCTTGTACGGGGATCATGTGGGGATACCTTTCAGCAGGTCGGACAGGGGGCTAGCGCAGCTTCAGCGTCGACAGCCCGATCAGGGCCAGCACAAGGGCGATGATCCAGAAGCGGATGACGATCTGGCTTTCCTTCCAGCCCTTCTTCTCGAAATGGTGGTGGATCGGGGCCATCAGGAAGACCCGCTTGCCGGTGCGCTTGAAGTAGAGCACCTGGATGATGACCGACAGCGCCTCGACCACGAACAGCCCGCCGACGATGGCCAGCACGATCTCGTGCTTGGTGACCACGGCGATGGCACCCAAGGCGCCGCCAAGGGCCAGGCTGCCGGTGTCGCCCATGAAGACGGCGGCCGGCGGAGCGTTATACCACAGAAACCCCAGCCCGCCCCCGATCAGGGCCGCGACAAAGATCACCAGCTCGCCCGTCCCCGGCACACCATGCAGGCCTAGATAATCGGCGAAATTGGCGTTGCCGACCATATAGGCGATGACGCCGAAGGTCGCGGTCGCGATCATCACCGGCATGATCGCCAGCCCGTCCAGCCCGTCGGTCAGGTTCACCGCATTGGCCGCGCCCACGATCACGATCATGGCAAAGGGGATGAAGAACAGCGACAGGTTCAGCAGCGCGTCCTTGAACACCGGAAACGCCAGCTGCCCCGACAGCGCCGGAGGATGCAGATACATCGTCCAGGCCGAGGCGATCAGCGCCAGCAGCAGCCCCAGCCCCATGCGGATGCGCCCCGAGACGCCGTTGGTGTTGTGCTTGGAGACCTTGGCATAGTCATCCGCAAAGCCGATCGCGGCATAGCCATAGGTGACCATCAGCACGATCCAGACATAGGGGTTCGACAGCCGCGCCCACAGCAGCGTCCCGGCCAGCAGGGCCGACAGGATCAGGATGCCGCCCATGGTGGGGGTGCCGGCCTTGACGAAATGCCCCTCTGGGCCGTCATCGCGGATCGGCTGGCCCTTTTTCTGAACCCGCCGCAGATAGGCGATCAGCGGCCGGCCGAACAGGAAGGCAAAGATCAGCGCCGTGAAGAACGCCGCCCCCGCGCGAAAGGTGATATAGCGAAACAGGTTGAACGGACCCTGCCCGCCGGTCAGTTCATATAGCCAGTATAGCATGCGTCATGTCCCCGTGAAGCGGGCCATATTCCCGGTGTTTCGCAGCGCGTCCACCACGCGGCTGACATGCGACCCCTTGGACCCCTTGACCAGCACCGTATCGCCGGGACGAAGCATCTCGTCCAGTCGGTCGGTCAGCCCATCGGCGGATTGTGACCACAGCCCGCGCTTTTCGGGCGGCAGCGCGTCATGCAGATGCCGCATCAACGGCCCGGCGCAATGGACCAGGTCGATCCGCGCCATGGCGGGATCGCGGGCAAGATCGGCATGGGCCTGCACCTCGCCCTGCCCCAGTTCCAGCATGTCGCCCAGAATGGCCACCCGCCGCGTCCCGGTCAGCCGGGCCAGCGTCCCCAGCCCGGCCCGCATCGAGGCCGGGTTGGCGTTGAAGGCGTCGTCGATCAGCCGCAGCGCGCCCAACGCCTCGACCGCGCCGCGCCCGGCGGGGGGCGTCCAGTTGGCCAAGCGTTCGGCCGCGAGTTCCAGATCCGCGCCAAGCGCCGACAGCGTCGCCAGAACGCCAATGGCGTTGAGCGCAAAATGCGGCCCGACCGAGCGCAGGGTGAATCGCAGGTAGCGGCCGTCGATCCGGCCCTGCACCTCAAGCACCTCGCCGGTGTCCATGCTCCGCGGGTCAGAGGCGACCAGCGCCGCGTCGCCCTCGGTCCCGAAGCCCAACACACGCGCGCCCGCCGCCTGCGCGGCATCCAGCAGGATCGGCGTCGTCGTCAGCCCGGTCGGAATTATCGCCGCGCCGCCGGGCACGAGCCCCTGAAAGATCGCGGCTTTTTCATGCGCGATCCCGTCCAGACCGTCAAAGGCGCCGATATGGGCCGGGGCGATGGTGGTGATCAACGCGGCGTCGGGGCGAGCGAGCACGGCAAGCGGCGCGATCTCGCCGGGGTTGCTCATGCCGATCTCGATCACCGCATGGTCGGTGTCGGCGGGCATCCGCGCCAGCGTCAGCGGCACGCCCCAATGGTTGTTATAGGACGCCTCGGCGGCGTGGATGCGGCCCTGCCCGGACAGGGCGCTGCGGAACATTTCCTTGGTCGAGGTCTTGCCGACCGAGCCGGTGACCGCGATCACCTTGCCCGTCATGCGCGCCCGCCCGGCCTGACCCAGCGCCTGCAACCCCGCCAGAACGTCATCGACGATCAGCAGCGGCGCGTCGGGGGCCACGTCGTCCGGCACCCGGCTGACGAGCGCGGCCGCCGCGCCCTTGGCCAGCGCCTGGGCCACGAAATCATGCCCGTCCCGCGCCGCCTGCAGCGCCACGAACAGATCGCCGGGCTGGATGGTCCGCGTGTCGATGCTGACGCCGTGGGCCTGCCACGGCCCGGTGCTGCGTCCGCCGGTCGCCCGCCCGGCCTCGCTGTCGATCCAGAGCGGCATCAGATCTTGCCGTCCAGCGCCGCGACCGCGACCGAGGCCTGTTCGGCATCGTCAAAGGGAAACACGTCGCCGCCGATGATCTGCCCGGTCTCGTGACCCTTGCCCGCGATCAGCAGCGCGTCGCCCGGTTCCAGCGAATCGACCGCGCGCAGGATCGCCTCGGCCCGGTCGCCGACCTCGATCGCCTCGGGACCGGCGCCGGCCATGACCTCGGCCCGGATCGCGGCCGGGTCCTCGGTGCGGGGGTTGTCGTCGGTGACATAGACCAGATCCGCATTCTCGCGCGCCGCCTGCCCCATCAGCGGACGCTTGCCCCGGTCGCGGTCGCCGCCCGCGCCCAGCACCACGATGATGCGCCCCATGACATGCGGACGCAGCGATTGCAGCGCCGCGATCACCGCGCCGGGCTTGTGGGCGTAATCGACGAACACCGCCGCGCCGTTGGCCCGCTGCGCCACAAGCTGCATCCGCCCGCGCACCGTCTGCAGCGAAGGCAGCGCCGCGATCACCGGCCCCGCCTGATCGCCCGCGGCCATCGCCAGCCCCGCCGCCGCCAGCACGTTTTCCGCCTGAAAGCCGCCGATCAGGTTCAGCCGGATCAGATGCGACTGCCCGGCATGGGCAAAGCGCAGCTCTTGCCCGGTCGCGTCATAGCGCTGGGCGAGGATGCGGAAATCGCAGGCGGCATCGGTGCCGATGGTGGTGACCAGCAGTTCCGCCTCGCGCGCGATATCGGCCATCTGGCGGCCGCGTTCGCCGTCGACGTTGATGATAGCGGCATCGCCCGCCGACAGGATATGGGTAAAGAGCAGCGCCTTGGCGGCGAAATATTCGTCGAAGCCCGCGTGATAATCCAGATGGTCCTGGCTGAAATTCGTAAAGGCCGCCGCCATGACCCGGACCCCGTCCAGCCGCCGCTGATCGAGGCCGTGGGACGACGCCTCCATCGCGGCATGGGTGACGCCCGCCTGCGCGGCGGCGGCAAGGATGCGGTGCAGGGTGACGGGTTCTGGGGTGGTGTGGGCCAGCCGCGCCTCGTAATCGCCCTCGACCCCCATGGTGCCGAGGCTGATCGCCTGATGCCCCAGCGTCTGCCAGATCTGGCGGGTGAAGGTCGCGACCGAGGTCTTGCCCGAGGTGCCGGTCACCGCCACCACCTTCTCGGGCTGGCGTTCATAGAACAGCGCCGCCGCGCCGGCCAGCGCCTGACGCGGGTCTTCGGCCACGATCAGCGCGCCGGGCCAGCCGCGCAGCACATCGGCGGCCAGCGCGGCCCCGGCGGCATCGGTCAGCACCGCCGCCGCGTCCATGCGCAGCGCATACTGGATGAACTCGCCGCCATGCAGGGCCGAGCCGGGCAGCGCCGCGAACAGATGCCCCGGCCGCACCGTCCGGCTGTCGACCGAGATGCCGGTGATGTCAGGGTCGCGCCCGCCGATTGCGCCCAGCCCCAAGCGGGACAGCGGTTTGACAGCCTCGGTCATGTTTGCTCCGTCAGTCGTTCGCGGCGACCTTTAGCCTGCTTTTCGGGGGCGCATCAATGTCCGGCAGCGGTTTGTCATCGACCGGACGCACGCCCAGCACCGGCGCGAGGCGGCGGATCACATCGGCGGCGACCGGCACGGCGGTCAGACCGGCCACGCGGCTTTCGCCGCCGCCGGCATTGATGCTGGGTTCGTCCAGCGTCACGACCAGCACATATTTCGGCGCGTCATAGGGGAAGACGGCGGCAAAGTTCGCGACCACCTTGTTCTGGTAATACCCGCCGCCCGGACGCGGCTTGTCGGCGGTGCCGGTCTTGCCGGCGACCTGATAGCCCTCGACATTGCCCGCCCGCGCGGTGCCGCGCAGCACCACCTCGCGCAACATGGACAGCGCCAGCTTGGCGGCCTGTTCCGACACCACACGCTCGCCCCGGGCGCGGCTTTTGCCGTGGACCAGCGTCGGCGTGACCTTGTGGCCGCCATTGGCCAGCGTCGCATAGGCCGCCGCCAGATGCAGCGGGCTGGCCGCGAGACCGTGGCCGAAGCTGACCGTGGCCGCCGTCACCGCGGGCCAGCGCTGCGGCACGATGGGCCGCCCGGTCGATGCCTCGACCATCTCGACCGGGGTCGGGTCGAACAGGCCCAGACGTTCCAGAAACGCCTTTTGCCGCTCGACCCCGATCATCTGCGCGATCCGCACCGTGCCGACGTTCGAGGATTTCACGATGATGTCCGACACGGACAGGCTGGCGCCGTAATTGTGGTAATCGCGGATCGAGTATTTGCCGATCTTCATCGGCGTGGTGGTGTTGATATGGGTGTTGGGGTTGACCAGCTTCAGGTCCATCGCCTGCGCGACCGGGAAGATCTTGAAGGTCGAGCCGAGTTCATACTGCCCCTGCACCGCGCGGTTGAACAGCGGGCTGTCAGAGGGATCGCCCTTGAGCGCCGGGCGCGGGCGGTCGTTGGGGTCGAAATCGGGCAGGCTCGCCATGGCGACGATCTCGCCGGTCTCGATTTCCAGCAGGACGCCGGCGGCACCCTTGGCGTTCATGCGGCGCTTGCCGGCGGACAGCACCTCTTCCATCGCGGTCTGGGCGGTCAGGTCGATGGACAGCGTCAGCGGCGCGCCTTCATTCGCCGGGTTGCGCAGCCAGCCGTCAAAGGCTTTCTCCACGCCCGCGGTCCCGATCACCTCGGCGCTGTTGACGCCCTCGGCGCCAAAGGCCGACCCGCCCAGGATGTGGCTGGCGATATGGCCGTTGGGATAAAGCCGCATCTCGCGCGGGCCGAACAGCAGCCCCGGCTCTCCGATGTCATGAACCGCCTGCATCTGTTCGGGGCTGAGTTTCTTCTTGACCCACAGGAACTTGCGGGCCGGATCGGTGAAATCCTTCTTCAGCCGCGCCCCGTCGAGATCGGGGAAGATCCGCGCCAGCGCCTCGGCCGCGCCCGCGCCATCGACCATCTGGTTGGGCTGCGCGTAAAGCGAGTGGGTCAGCATGTTCGTCGCCAGCACCCGCCCGCGCCGGTCGGTGATGTCGGCCCGCTGGCTGAGGATCTGGGTGCCGCTGGCATGGGCGCGCGGCTCGGCCGGTTCGGACGCGGCCAGCGCCCCCATCCGCAGCCCCACCAGCGCAAAGGCGAAGATGAAGCCCATCGCCATGAACAGCAGCCGCCCTTCGGCGCGCTTGCGGGCGCGGTCCTGAATGGCGGCCTGACGTTCGGCGCGGTTCTCGGCCTCGATGGCGTCGGGGTCCTGCCCGGTTTCGCGGGCGCGCAGGATACGGGCAAGGGGACGAAGCGGCTTGCGGATCATCACTGAGGCTCCTGTTCGGACGGGGTAGGGTCCTGATCGGTGATCGCGCCGTCGGTGGGCGGCACGAAGTCGTCGGGGCGGCGGGGCGGGTGGCGGACGGGCGGTGGCGGATAGGGGATCTTGGCGGCGCCGACGAATTGCTCGCCGGTGATGGGGTTAAGATTCAGGCGCTCGGCGTTCAGCCCGACCAGCTCGCGCAGACGCTCGGGCCGGTTCAGATAGGCCCATTCCGCGCGCAGCACGAACAGCTCTTCGCGCAGACCGGCGATGTCGCGCTGCACCGCCTCCATCTCGCTCAGCGCGTCCTGGGTGCGATAGTTCTCGCGATAGGCCCAGAAGGCCAGCGACATGACCGTCATCGCGACCAGCAGGTAGAACAGCGATTTCATCGCCCCACCCCCTTTTGCGGCAGGCGCGGCAGGGCCAGGCTGTCGCCGTCGATGGGCCGGGCGGGGGCGTCGGTGCGGATGCCGACGCGCAGAAAGGCGCTGCGCGAGCGCGGGTTGACGGCCAGTTCCGCCTCGTCGGCGCCGATGGCGCGGCGGAACGGCAGGGTGAAGGTTGGCGGGTCCATCTCGGCCACCGGCGCGTGGCGCGAACCGCCCCCCGCCGTCGCCGCCCGCGATTGCAGAAAGCGTTTCACCACCCGGTCTTCCAGCGAGTGAAAGCTGACCACGGCAAGCTTGCCGCCCGGTTTCAGCGCGCGTTCGGCAGCGGCGAGACCCTGTGCCAGCTCGCCGAATTCGTCGTTCACCCAGATGCGGATGGCCTGAAAGCTGCGCGTCGCGGGGTGGCTCTGCCCCGGCTTGGGACGGGGAAGCTGGCTGGCCACCACCTCGGCCAGTTGAGCCGTGGTGTCCAGCGGGCGCGCGGCGACGATGGCCCGCGCGATGCGGCGGGCGGCGCGTTCCTCGCCGAAGTGATACAGCACATCGGCGATCTGCGCCTCGGTCGCGGCGTCCAGCAGTTCGGCGGCGGTCGGGCCGGTCTCGCCCATCCGCATGTCCAGCGGCCCGTCGCGCAGGAAGGAGAACCCCCGCTCTGCCTGATCGAGCTGCATCGAGCTGACGCCCAGATCCAGCACCACCCCGTCGACCGGCTGGCCGGCCAGCGCGTCAAGGTCCGAAAACCGCCCCTCGACCAGTCGCAGCTGGTCGCCATAGGCGCCGGCCCAGTCTTCAGCCATGCGAAACACGCTGGGATCGCGGTCGATGCCGATGACCTGCGCGGCCCCCGCATCCAGCAGCCGGCGGGCATAGCCGCCCGCGCCGAAGGTGCCATCGACCCAGACGCCGCCCACCGGCCCGACGGCGCGGATCAGCGGGTCGATCAGGACCGGAAGATGCGGGGCATTGGGATCGGCTGCGGGCATGGCCTAGACCTTGCCCTGCTCTGGCGCGATCGGCTGGCCAAGGAAGCTGCGCGGGTCGAAATCCGGGGGATATTGCGACATGAAGTCCTGCAGCGAGCCGCTGGCCTCGGAATAGTTGTCCGGGCTCCAAACCTCGATGTAATCGCCTTTCGAGGTCAGAAACGCCTCGTTCTGCAGGCCGATCTTGTCGCGCAGCTTCTGCGGCAGGACCAGGCGGCCCTCGGTGTCGATCTCGGCGTCGGTGGCGTGACCGTTCATCAGGGTTTCAAGCCACTGCCGCTGGAAGGTCGCGCGGGGAAGCTGGTCGATCTCGGCGTCGATGCGCTCGGTGGCGGCGACGGTGTAAATCTCCAGCCGCTTCCAGTCCGCGGGGCCATAGACGATGACGATATGGGTGCGTTCGGCAGGGCTCCAATCGGGGTCACCGGCTTCGAAGACTCGGCGAAAGCGGGCCGGGATCGACATGCGACCCTTGCTATCCACCTTGACCTCTTCCGAGCCTCTGAACTTGCGCGCCACGGGCCCGCCCCTTTTCCGATCCTGTCTTTCCCCTCCGGCCTGACCGGAAAAGAAAGGCGGACCGGGCCGCTGCCACCGCCCGATCCGCCGCCCTCGTTCCCATCGCTGGGGCCCGCATCGTTGGCGGGCAGATCCCTTGTGCCACCTTGGGGGAGGTGCTGCTCGCACGTCCGGGATCGTCTTTCGGAAGCGGGTGCCTGTATGAAGCCTGCTTTTCGCCTTCGGGGTCTTGGTCGCCCCTTGAAGCCCGTCTCCGTGAACCCCTGATGGCATGGGAATTCATGGGAAGCAATGGATATTCTTGGGTCGGCAAAAACAATCTAAAGGCGAGTTGCGGCGAACATCCTGTGAACGTCGGCTGACCTCGCCGTGGGCAGGCGCAGGTCTGGGGAATTTTCCGGCACGACCCACCAGATATAGCGTTCCTGCCAAGCGTGGCACAAAATCCCCAGTTTTCCCAAAACCGTCCGCAGGCCCGCCCCACCCTCCGCCAAGGTTGTCCGTCGAGCGGTTTTACACCCTCGACTCACACCCGATCACGGGCCGGTGATTCGCCTGTTCCGAGTCATTCCCATGCTCTCCCAGATCTTCAGCGCGGTGGCGGGCCGTCCCAGTCCCACCCTTTCCCGCGCCCCTAAATCGAGGGTTCCATCCCGGTTGCGGATTCAAGGGTGTAACGCAGCGTCAAATGCTGCACTGCGACATTTGTCCGCATCTGACAGCGGCCAAAGCCCCGAACAACCGACAAATCCCATCATTTGTCAGGCGCTAACACGGAAACGCTGAAATTTTATGTAACAAACCCGTTAACTTATCGGCTCATCTTCGGGGCGGCTTGCAGATGCCGCATGGCAGCATTGAGGGAATATGCGTTGTGCACCCGCAGCATTTGCCCCATCTTTATCCCAACGGCGCGGAACCCCGCACCGACCAGATGAACCAGAAAAAGAAGAACAGTTAGTATTATGGCCGCAACCGACACCCTTCACCAAACCGCTCGCACCCAGCGTGACGCCGGAACCGGTATCCTGGGGATGATCATGCGCCTGCAGGAAGCCCGCGCACGTCGTGCCGTCTATCGCCAGACCGTGACCGAGCTGTCGCATCTGTCGAACCGTGAACTCGCCGATCTCGGCATTCATCGCAGCATGATCACCAGGATCGCAACCGAAGCCGCCTGGGGCAAGTAAGAATTCCCATCCCCGACCCTCCTCCTCCCTCGGGTCAGGGTTCAGGTGACGCCCCTCCTCCTCCTCCCTTGGGGCGTCACCGCTGAATACAACGAAGCTCTCTCCTCCCTTGCTTCGTTGGTGCTGCGGCGACCCTGCCTCCTCCTCCCTGTGGGGTCGCCGCATAACAGATGACCGCCGGACCTTCGCAAAGGGCCGGCCTGTGCGTTCCGAACCGGAATGGCGCAGACAATACGCGGCCCCCTCCTCCTCCCTCGGGGTCCGTGTTTGCGGTGCAGGCGTCCTCCTCCCTGCCGGCACCGCACCCCATACGCGGCCCCTCCTCCTCCCTGGGCCAGCGTTGATGCGGCGGCGCCCCCTCCTCCCTGGGCGCCGCCGCTTTCCTTTTCGGGGCAGGCGCGCGATAAACCCGCATGTTGTCCTATCAGCACATCTATCACGCCGGAAACGCGGCCGACCTGCACAAGCACACGCTGCTGGCGTGGATGCTGGATTACCTGACCGCCAAGCCCAAGCCGCTGAGCTATCTGGAAACCCATGCCGGGCGGGGTCTGTATGACCTGACCGCGGCAGAGGCGAAAAAGACCGACGAGGCCCGCGCCGGCATCCTGCGCGCCGAGGCAGAGGACTGGCTGTCTCCCGACCACCCGCTGCGCCGCGTTCTGACGCAGATCCGCACCCGCCATGGCGACGGCGCCTATGGCGGATCGCCGCTGATCGCGGCCAACCTGCTGCGCCGGGGTGACAGTATCCATCTGGCCGAGCTGCATCCGGGCGAATATCAGGCGCTGCAATCGGCCCTGCCCCGGGCGACGCTTTATCCTCGGGACGGCTTCCAGATGGCGCTGGCCGTGGCCCCGCCGACCCCGCGCCGGGGGCTGATGCTGGTCGATCCCAGCTATGAGGTGAAAGAGGACTACGCCCGCATCCCCGCCTTCCTGCAAGAGGTGGCGCGGAAATGGAATGTCGGGATTCTGGCGCTGTGGTATCCGATCCTGCCCGATCGCCGCCACGCACCCATGCTGGCGCGGCTCGAGCAGGCCTTTCCCGACGCCCTGCGTGCCGAGGCGCGCTTTCCGCCCGCGCGCGCGGGGCATGGCATGGTCGGGTCCGGCATGTTCGTGGTCAACCCGCCCTTTGGTCTTGCGGCAGAGGCCGAGCGGATCGCGGCGCTGTTCGCGGGCGCATCGACAGCGGGCTGACAGGCCAGAATCGCCCCGAAACCCGCTGACATGAAAAAACCCCCGGCCTTGCGGTCGGGGGTTTTCGGTTCAGGCTGTGACGGCGATCAGGCCGCGGCGAGGTTGCGCAGCACGTAATGCAGCACGCCGCCGTTCTTGAGGTAGTCGATCTCGACCTCGGTATCGATCCGCGCCTTCAGCTTGATGACATGCTCGGTCCCGTCGGGGTATTTCACCGTCGCATCGACCACCTGAAGGGGCTGCACATCGGCCAGACCCTCGATGGTGATTTCCTCGTCGCCGCTGAGGTTCAGCGATTTGCGGGTGTCGCCGCCGGTGAACTCGAACGGGATGACGCCCATCCCGATCAGGTTCGAGCGGTGGATACGCTCGAAGCTTTCGGCGATGACCGCCTTGATGCCCAGCAGGTTGGTGCCCTTGGCCGCCCAGTCGCGCGACGAACCGGCGCCGTATTCCTTGCCGCCGACGACGACGGTGGGGGTGCCCTGCGCCTGATACTGCATCGCCGCGTCATAGATCGGCAGCTGCTCGCCATCCGGACCCTTGGTATAGCCGCCCTCGACCCCGTCCAGCATCTCGTTGCGGATGCGGATATTGGCGAAGGTGCCGCGCATCATGATCTCGTGGTTGCCACGGCGCGAGCCATAGCTGTTGAAATCCTTGGGCGCGACCTGACGTTCGATCAGGTATTTCCCGGCCGGCGTGGTCGGCTTGAAGGAACCGGCGGGGCTGATGTGGTCGGTGGTGATCATGTCGCCCAGCATCGCCAGCACCCGCGCGCCCTTGATGTCCTCGATCACGCCCGGCTCTTTGGACATGTTCTGGAAATAGGGCGGGTTCTGGATATAGGTCGAACTGGCCGGCCAGTCATAGACCTCGCTGTCGGTGGTCTCGACCGCCTGCCAACGCTCGTCGCCCTTGAAGACGTCGGCGTATTTCTCTTGGAACATCTCGCGCGTGACGACGCTTTCGACCATGTCCGAGACCTCTTTCGAGGTCGGCCAGATGTCCTTCAGATAGACCGGCTTGCCTTCGTCGGTGAAGGCCAGCGGGTCCTTGGTCACGTCGATGTTCATGTCGCCGGCGATGGCATAGGCCACGACCAGGGGCGGGCTGGCCAGATAGTTGGCGCGCACATCGGGGCTGATCCGCCCTTCAAAGTTGCGGTTGCCGGACAGCACGGCGGTCGCGATCAGGTCGTTGTCGTTGATCGCCTTCGAGATCGCCGGTTCCAGCGGACCCGAGTTGCCGATGCAGGTGGTGCAGCCGAAGCCGACCAGATCAAAGCCCAGCGCGTCCAGATCCTCTTGCAGGCCGGCGGCGTTCAGATAGGCCTCGACCACCTGCGAACCGGGGGCCAGCGAGCTTTTGACCCAGGGCTTGCGGGTGACGCCCAGCGCACGCGCCTTGCGCGCCACCAGACCCGCCGCCATCATCACATAGGGGTTCGAGGTGTTGGTGCAGGACGTGATCGCCGCGATCACGACCGAGCCGTCATGCAGCTTGTAGTTCTCGCCCTCGACGGCCGCTTCCTTGAAGCCGTTCAGGTGACCGGGCAGATGGTCCGGCGCCGGTGCGCCGCCTTCGGCCTTCCACACCTTGCGTTCGGTGCGCGAGGGTTCGGGCAGTTCGCGGTCGCCCGAGACGTATTTGCTGAACTCATACGCCGCCTCGGTCAGCGCGACGTGATCCTGCGGGCGCGACGGGCCCGAGATCGCGGGCACGACGCTCGACTGGTCGAGTTCCAGCGTCGAGGTATAGACCGGCGCATAATCCTTGTCGCG
The DNA here is from genome assembly GCF_002865605.1 of Paracoccus jeotgali. Classification (NCBI taxonomy): domain Bacteria; kingdom Pseudomonadati; phylum Pseudomonadota; class Alphaproteobacteria; order Rhodobacterales; family Paracoccaceae; genus Paracoccus; species Paracoccus jeotgali. Next base: position 393,386 of record NZ_CP025583.1, on the reverse strand, counting down.
CCACATGCCGTTGGCCTTGGCATAGGCTTCGACCAGCGCGATGCGGTCCTCGTCCCGGCCGGTCTGGCGCAGATAGCGCAGGGTCTCGTCATCGACGGGGAAGAAGCCGCAGGTGGCGCCGTATTCCGGGGCCATGTTGGCGATGGTGGCGCGATCGGGCAGCGGCATGTGGTCAAGACCCTCGCCGTAGAACTCGACGAACTTGCCGACGACGCCGTGCTGGCGCAGCATCTGGACGACCTTCAGCACCAGGTCGGTGGCGGTGACGCCCTCGCGCAGCGCGCCGCTGATCTTGAAGCCGACGACCTCGGGGATCAGCATCGAGATCGGCTGACCCAGCATCGCGGCCTCGGCCTCGATCCCGCCGACGCCCCAGCCCAGAACGGCCAGACCGTTGACCATGGTGGTGTGGCTGTCGGTGCCGACCAGCGTGTCGGGGTAAGCCACCTGCTTGCCGGTCTGATCCTCGTCGGTCCAGACGGTCTGGGCCAGATATTCCAGGTTCACCTGATGGCAGATGCCGGTGCCGGGCGGCACCACGCGGAAGTTGTTGAAGGCGCTTTGCCCCCATTTCAGGAAGGTGTAGCGTTCGATATTGCGCTCGTATTCCCGCTCGACGTTGAACTGGAAGGCGCGCGGCGTGCCGAATTCATCGACCATGACCGAGTGGTCGATGACCAGATCGACCGGGTTCAGCGGGTTGATCATCTGCGGGTCGCCGCCCAGCGCCATGATGCCGTCGCGCATCGCCGCCAGATCGACCACCGCCGGGACGCCGGTGAAGTCCTGCATCAGCACGCGGGCCGGACGATAGGCGATCTCGCGCGGGTTGCGGCCGCCATTCTGCGCCCATTCGGCGAATGCGTTGATGTCATCGACGGAAACGGTGCGGCCGCCATCCTCGAAACGCAGCATGTTCTCAAGCACCACCTTCAGCGAGGCGGGCAGCTTCGAGAAATCGCCAAGACCGGCTTCGGTCGCGGCGGGGATCGAATAATAGTCCACGCTCTGACCGGCGGCGCTCAGGCTGCGGCGCGTCTTGGCGTTGTCGGTTCCGGTTACGATGGGCATAGGGGCCTCCCTGTCGGTTGGATGGGTATGGCGGGGCGTCGGGGACCAGATGCCCCATTCGGGCCACCCTTTCAAGGGGGAGGGCCACGCTTTGTATGCGAACGTATACCGCAACCGGCCTTGTGGCGCAAGAGCAACGCCCATTGCCGCATCGGCCCGTCACGCGGCCTTGATTTGGGTTTCCCGGCCCGATCCCGTATCAACCGATCCGTTGTCAGACATTCCGGGATGCCGAACATCAGACATCTTGCCCTCATCCTGCTTGGCCTTTCGCTGTTGGCCCCTGCCGTCCACGCCGATCCGGTCGCGGGCGATGCGTCGCATGTCGCGGCCGAGGACAGCCATGACCGCGTGGCGCAGGTCGATATGGGCGAGGTGATGGAGGATGTGAACGCGGTCCTCGACGCCATCGGCATGACCGAACTGCGCGAGCACGCAGAGACCCCGCCCGAGGCTGCCGAGACCACGCCCGCCCCCCGCAGCGAGGGTGCGCCCGATCCCGCCCGCGCCACGACTGGCGGCGAACGCGCCACGCGCAGCCGCGACCGGGCCGGGCCGCATATCCCCTCGCCCGTGGTGGTCGAACTGTTCACCGCGCAGGGCTGCGCCGATTGCGTCGCGGCCGAGGACATGCTGTCCGATTTAGCGCAGCGCAGCGATGTCCTCGCCCTCAGCTGGCATGTCGATTACTGGGATTACCTCGGCTGGCCGGACGATCTGGCCCGGCCGGAGTTCAGCGCCCGGCAGCGCGGCTATAACCTGCTGCGCGGGGCGCGGTCGCTGTTCACGCCGCAATTCGTCATCGGCGGGAAGACCGCCATCGCCCGCCCGGCCCCGGCCGAGGTGATGCGCGCGGTCAAGCACGATCTGGCCGAACCCGACCGCCTGACCATCACCCGCCAGCAGGACGGCGCGCAGCTGGCGATGGAGTTGACCCCCCGCGGCCCCCTGCCCGCCGGCATGGTCGTGCAGCTGGTCCGATTCGTCCCCCGGCGCGAGGTGCTGGTCACCGCGGGCGAGAATCGCGGCCGGCATCTGAAGCTGCGCAACGTCGTCGCTGCCAGCGAGGTGCTGGCCAGCTGGAACGGCAAGGCGCCGCTGCGGTTGCGGGTGACGCTGGGGGCGGGTGCGGCCGGCGACCTGCCCGAGGACACGCGCCACGCGCTGCTGGTCCAGCAGATGCATGGCAACCATCCGGGCGAGATCTTCGCGGCGCTGATCCTCGACTGACCAGACCGCGCCGCGTTCAAGGCTGGACCCCGCGCGCCGTCGGGCTATGAAGCGCGGATGACCGAATGGATCAACAGCATCGCCGGCACCCCCGAAGGCGCGCGCATCGCCTCGATGCTGGCCCTGTCGGCGGCGGTGCTGCACGCGATCTTCGGCGCGCTGCAAAAGGGCCGCCACGATCCCTGGATCAGCCGGGCGGCGATCGACATCTCGGTGCTGGTGCTGGCCTTGCCGCTGGCGCTGTTCGTCGTGCCCTGGCCGGAACCGGCGCTGTGGCCGATCTTTCTGGGCGTCATGGCGATTCACATGGCCTATAAATGGTCGCAGGCGCAGACCTATCAGCGCGGCGCCTATACCGTGGTCTATCCGGTCGTGCGCGGCACCGGGCCGCTGGTCACGGTGCTGGCGGCGGGTGTGGTCTTTGGCGAGCGTTACAACCTGACGCAATGGCTGGGCGTGGCGACGCTAGTGGCGGGCATTCTTGGGCTTGGCGTCTACAACTATCGCAAGCTGGAAACCGGGCGGGCGACGCTGGTGCCGGCGCTTGGCTGGGCGGTGCTGACCGGCGTGTTCGTCGCCGGCTATACGACCTTTGACGCCTGGGGCATCCGGCAGGCGCAGGACCCGTTCACCTTCCTCGTCTGGTTCTTCCTGTTCGACGGGCTGTTCATGCCGATCCTGGCCCGCCACCGCCTGCGCGCCCTGCCGATGGCGGAGTGGCGCGGCCTGGCCCTGCGCGGGATCATCGGCGCGGTGGTGGCGTTTGCCAGCTTCGGCTCGATCATGCTCGCCACCCGCATCGACGAGGTCGGACGCGCCGCTGTGCTGCGCGAGACCTCGACCGTCTTCGCGGCCCTTGTCGGCTGGCTCGTGCTGGGCGAAAAGGTGGGGCCGCGCCGTGCCGCGCTGATGGCGCTGATCGCCGCGGGGGCCGTCATCATGGAATTCGGCGCCCACTAGCCCAGAAAGCGAAAGACCCGATGCCTCAAACCCCCAAACCCCTGTCGCCCGGCCTGAAGATCGCGCTCGAATATGGGCCGCTGATCGTGTTCTTCCTGGCCTTCATGGTCATGCGCGACCGGATGGTGACGCTGGGCGGGCGCGAATATGGCGGCTTCATCGTGGCGACGATGGTCTTCGTGCCGGTGCTGGCGCTGTCGAACCTGCTGATGTGGCGGCTGACCGGCAAGCTGTCGGTGATGCAACTGCTGACGCTGGTGCTGGTGGTCACCTTCGGCGGGCTGACCGTCTGGCTGAATGACGAGCGGTTCTTCAAGATGAAGCCCACCTTCATCTATGCGATCTTCGCCGGCATCCTTGGCCTTGGCCTCGCCCTGCGGCGCAACTGGCTGGAACTGGTGATGGGCGAGGTGCTGCCGATGCGCCACGAGGGCTGGATGAAGCTGACGCAGCGGCTGGCGCTGCTGTTTCTGGGCCTCGCCGTCGCGAACGAGGTGGTGTGGCGGACGATGACCGACACCGCCTGGGTCAACTTCAAGACCTTCGGCCTGCCGATCATCATGTTCGTCTTCTTCATGGCCAATGCCCGGCTGTTCTCGCATTACGGCACCGACCGGCAGGACTAGGCGCGGCGGGCGCTTGAAATTCCGCCCGGCCGGGCGTAACGCGAAAGCCCCAGCAGACAGGCCCGATCATGACCGAACGTCCCCTGCATAAGCGCAGCCTCGCCATCCACGCCGGCACCCGCCGCAGCCAGTATGGCGAGATGGCCGAGGCGATGTTCATGACCCAGGGCTTTGTCTATGACAGCGCCGAGCAAGCCGCCGCCCGCTTCCAGAAATCCGGCCCGGACGAGTTCATCTATGCCCGCTATGGCAACCCCACCAACCGCATGTTCGAGGACCGCATCGCGGCGTTGGAAGGGACCGAGGACGCCTTCGCCACCAATTCCGGCATGTCGGCGGTCAATGGCGCGCTGATGTCGGTCTGCCGCGCCGGCAGCCACATCGTCGCGGCGCGGGCGCTGTTCGGGTCGAACCTGTATCTGCTGGACCTGCTGACCCGTTTCGGGGTCGAGGTCACGCTGGTCGACGGCACCGATCTGGACCAGTGGCGCCGCGCCGTCCGCCCCGGCACGACGGCGGTGTTCTTCGAATCCGTCTCGAACCCGACGCTCGAGATCATCGACATTCAGGCGGTCGCCCGCATCGCCCACGCCCATGACGCCATCGTGATGGTGGACAACGTCTTTGCCACGCCGGTCTTTTCGCAGGCCGCAGCGCAGGGCGCCGATGTGGTGATCTATTCCACGACCAAGCACATGGACGGTGCCGGGCGCGGTCTGGGCGGCGTCATCTGCGGCACGCGCCAGTTCATCCGCGAGACGGTCGAGCCTTACGTCAAGCATTCCGGCGGGGCGATCAGCCCGTTCAACAGCTGGCTGCTGCTGACCGGCCTGACCACGCTGGACCTGCGCGTGCGCGAGATGTCGCGCAGCGCGCTGGCCATTGCCACGGCGCTGCAATCCCATCCCGGCCTGACCCGCGTGATCTATCCCGGCCTGACCGATCACCCTCAGCACGATCTGGCGGTCCGGCAGATGGCCGAGGGCGGCACCATGCTGGCGCTCGAGGTGGCAGGCGGTCAGGACGGCGCGTTCCGGATGCTGGATCGGCTGCGGCTGATCCTGATCTCGAACAATCTGGGCGACGCGAAAAGCATCGTCACCCATCCCGCGACCACCACCCATCAGCGCCTGTCCGAGGAAGACCGCGCCCGGCTGGGCATCACGCCGGGGCTGATCCGGCTGTCGGTCGGGCTGGAACATCCCGACGACCTGATCGCGGATCTGCGGCAGGCCCTGGACTGACCGCCAGCGGCGGGCGGGCGGCTGTCCGCCGGCTAAAGCCCCCTCGCCCTTTCGTTTTCGGCGGAACCGCCTATATCGGTGCCAGGCCGCCAGAACAGGAGCATGCCTTGAACTCGCCGCTCAGCCCGACTGCCTATCCGGTCCTCGACCGCAGCTATGATGCCGATTTCACGGTGGACGCGGCCTACCGCGCCAGCATGCCCGACCTGCAGAACGGTCCGGCGAGCCTGATCGTGGGCGCGAATGTCGCCATCCAGCATGTCGGGATCTCGAATTTCCGCCTGCCGATCCGCTATCGGACCAAGGACGGGGGCGAGGTCACGCTGGAAACCAGCGTCACCGGCACCGTCAGCCTGGAGGCCGACCGCAAGGGCATCAACATGTCGCGGATCATGCGCAGCTTCTACACCCATTCCGACAAGCATTTCAGCATCGAGGTGCTGGCCGCCGCGCTGGACGATTACAAACAGGATCTCGACAGCATGGATGCGCGCATCCAGATGCGGTTCTCCTATCCGATCCGGGTCTCGTCGCTGCGCTCGGGCCTGTCTGGCTGGCAGTATTACGACATCGCGCTGGAGCTGATCGAACATCAGGGCCGGCAGCGGCGCATCATGCATGTCGATTACGTCTATTCCTCGACCTGCCCCTGCTCGCTGGAGCTGGCCGAACATGCCCGCCAGGGCCGGGGCCGGCTCGCGACGCCACATTCGCAGCGCTCGGTGGCGCGGCTGTCGGTGGTGATGCAGCCCGGCGAACGGCTGTGGTTCGAGGACATGATCGACCTCTGCCGCCGCGCCGTGCCGACCGAAACGCAGGTCATGGTCAAGCGCGAGGACGAGCAGGCCTTTGCGGAACTGAACGCCGCCAACCCGGTCTTTGTCGAGGATGCGGTCCGCAGCTTCGCCGAACAACTGCTGTCCGATCCCCGCATCGGCGATTTCCGGGTCATGGCCAGCCATCAGGAATCGCTGCATTCCCACGACGCTGTCAGCATGCTGGTGCAGGGGCCGACATTCGCCAGCGACAGTCTTGATCCGGCGCTGTTCTCGGGTCTGCAGCACCGGGCCTAGGCGGGTGTTAAGCAACTATAGAACAATCATGGAACAACCCCTTTTGCGCGCCGCAATTCGGCGCTAGGATCGCGGCATGAGTGACGACGATCCCTTCGAGCTGGCCGAACGCAAGCCCAGCCTCTCGCAGCGCGCCATGGGCGTGACCATGCAGAACCTGCCCTATATGGACGGGCTGAACGCGCCGCAGCGGCGGGCGGTCGAACATCTGGACGGGCCGGTGCTGATGCTGGCCGGGGCCGGGACCGGCAAGACGCGGGCGCTGACCACGCGAATCGCCCATCTGATCGCCACCGGCCGCGCCGCGCCGCGCCAGATCCTGGCCGTCACCTTCACCAACAAGGCCGCGCGCGAGATGCGCGAACGCATCGCGCGGCTGCTGGGCGAGACGGTCGAGGGGATGCCGTGGCTGGGCACCTTCCACTCGATCAGCGTCAAGATCCTGCGCCGCCATGCCGAACTGATCGGCGCCGATCACCTGCATCTGAAACCCAGCTTCACCATCCTCGACACCGATGACCAGCTGCGCCTGCTGCGGCAGCTGATCCAGGCCGAGAATATCGACGAAAAGCGCTGGCCCGCGCGACAGCTTGCCGGGCTGATCGACGGCTGGAAGAACAGCGCGCTGACGCCCGATCGGGTGCCGCGCGCCGACAGCGCCGCTTTCGACAGCCGCGGGGTGGCGCTGTACCGCGCCTATCAGCGCCGCCTGCTGGAGCTGAACGCCGTCGATTTCGGCGATCTGCTGCTGCATTGCGTGACGCTGTTCCAGGCCCATCCCGACATCCTGAAACTGTGGCAGGACCGCTTCCGCTATATCCTCGTCGACGAATATCAGGACACCAACGTCGCCCAATATCTGTGGCTGCGGCTACTGGCGCAGGGGCACCGCAACATCTGCTGCGTGGGCGATGACGACCAGTCGATCTATGGCTGGCGCGGGGCCGAGGTGGGCAACATCCTGCGCTTTGAAAGCGATTTTCCGGGCGCGCAGGTGATCCGGCTGGAACAGAACTACCGCTCGACCCCGCAGATCCTGGGCGCGGCCTCGGGGCTGATCGCGGCCAACAAGGGCCGGCTGGGCAAGACCCTGTGGACCGAGGCCGAGGCCGGGCACCCGGTGCGGCTGATCGGGCATTGGGACAGCGAGGCCGAGGCCCGCTGGATCGGCGAAGAGATCGAGGATTTCCACGCCGGCACCCGCCGCAGCATCGGCCGGCGAGAGCTGAACGACATCGCCATCCTGGTCCGCGCCAGCCACCAGATGCGCGCCTTCGAGGACCGTTTCCTGACCATCGGCCTGCCCTATCGCGTCATCGGCGGCCCGCGCTTCTACGAGCGGCAGGAAATCCGCGACGCCATGGCCTATTTCCGGCTGGCCGTCTCGCCCACCGACGATCTGGCCTTTGAACGCATCGTCAACACGCCCAAGCGCGGCCTTGGCGACAAGGCCGTGCAGACCATCCAGACCGAGGCGCGGCAGTTGGGCCAGCCCCTGCTGATCGGCGCGCAGTCGGTGGTCGCCAACGCCTTGCTGGGCGGCAAGGGGGCGGCGAAGCTGCGCGAATTCGTCGATGCGATGGGCCGGTTCCACGCCGATGTGCTGGACAGCCGCGTCAACCATGTCGAACTGGCCGAGCGGATTCTGGACGAGACCGGCTATACCGCGATGTGGCAGAACGACAAATCGCCCGAAGCGCCGGGCCGGCTGGAAAACCTCAAGGAACTGGTCAAGGCGCTTGAGGAATTCGACAATCTGCAGGGCTTTCTGGAACATGTGGCGCTGGTCATGGACCGCGACAATGACGAGGCGCAGGACGCGGTCAGCATCATGACCCTGCACGCCGCCAAGGGGCTGGAATACCCCATCGTCTTCCTGCCGGGGTGGGAGGACGGGCTGTTCCCCAGCCAGCGCAGCATGGACGAATCGGGCATGAAGGGCCTCGAGGAAGAGCGCCGCCTTGCCTATGTCGGCCTGACCCGGGCCGAGACGCTGGCCACGATCAGCTTTGCCGGAAACCGGCGGATGTATGGGCAGTGGCAAAGCTCGCTGCCGTCGCGTTTCGTCGATGAACTGCCCGAGGAACATGTCGAGGTGCTGACCGCGCCCGGCCTTTACGGGCAGGGCTTCGGGGCGGCGGCGATGATGGGCGGCGCCGATTTCGGCGCGGCGATGCAGGACCGGGCGGCGACGGCGGATGTCTATAACTCGCCCGGCTGGAAGCGCATGGCCTCGCGCGGGGATCAGCGGGCCAAGCCGCGGACGCCGGCCGCCGTGGTCATCGATGCCGAGGCGGTGGGATTCAGCGTCGGCGACACCGTGACCCACGCCAAGTTCGGCGATGGCACGATCATGGGCATTGCCGAGGATACGCTGACGATCCAGTTCGAGGCCGGCTTCAAGAACGTCAAGGCCGGCTATGTCCAGCCCGCGGGCGGCGTGGATGACGTGCCGTTCTAGGCGGCGTCACTTCTCGGCGGCCAGCGCCTTTTGCAGCTCGGGCAGGAAGCGGTTGGTGTAATCCTCGCGGATCAGCGGGCCGGCATGGCGGTGCAGGATGCGGCCCTTGCCGTCGATGATGAAGGTCTCGGGCGGGGCGGTCACGCCCCAGTCGATCGCGGCGCGACCACGCGGATCGGCGGCGATCGCGGCATAGGGGTTGCCGTCCTTGTCCAGAAAGCGCTGCGCGTCGTCGGGATTGTCCTTCAGATCGACGCCGTAGACCGGCATGTCGCGGGCCAGCGCCATCAGCGTCGGATGCTCGGCCCGGCAGGGCGGGCACCAGCTGGCCCAGAAATTGACCAGCTTGACGCCCGGCTGGCGCAGCATCTCGGCGGTCAGCAGTTCGTTGTCGTTCAGCGCGGTTTCGGGCAGGCTCGGCGCTTCGCGCCCGATCATGGTCGAGGGCAGGTTGTTCGGGTCCTCGCGCTGCATCCCCCACCAGAAGGTCAGCGCCAGCGCCAGAAACAGCACCGGCGGCAGCAGCATCAGCGGCTTAACGCGCATCGCGACCCCCTTTCGTCGATTGTTCCTGCCGGTTCAGCGCCGCGCGGGCGCGGGCATTGCGCCACAGGCTTTGCACGATCAGCCCGACAATGGCCACGACCGACACGCCGTAAGCGGTCAGCACCGATTGCGTGTATTTGCCAAGTTCCATCATGGGCGGGCCTCGCGGGCTTGCAGGGCGGCGGTGCGGCGAATGCGGATCTCGGTCCGGGTGCGGACCAGCAGCAGGATCAGGAACAGCAGGAAAAACCCGATCATGCAGACGTAAAGCGGGTAGCGATAGACCGCGCTCATCCGCTCTCCCGGGGCGACGGACAGCGACGAGCCCTGATGCAGCCCCTGCGTCCAGAAATGCGCCGCATAGCGCGACAGCAGCGCAAAGACCGAACCGACAAGGCACAGCACCCCGGTCAGATCGGCGGCGCTGTCAGGGTTCTCGACCGCCTCCCACAGCGCGATATAGCCCAGATAGAACAGGAACAGCACCAGAAACGAGGTCAGACGCGGGTCCCATTCCCACCACGTCCCCCAGGTGGGCTGCCCCCAGGCCGCGCCCGTCACCAGCGCGATCAGCGTCATCACCGCGCCGATGGGGGCCGCGGCCTTGGCGGCCAGTGCGCTGACATGGTGGCGGCGGATGATCCAGATCAGCGAGGCGACCAGCATCATGATCCAGATGTTGATCGCCATCATGGCCGACGGCACATGCAGGAACATGATCTTGACCGAGGCGCCCTGCCGGTAATCGGGCGGCGTCGAATAGCCCCAGATCAAGCCGCCCAGCAGGCAGATCGCCGCCAGCGGGACCAGCCACGGCAGCACCGCGCCCGACAGGCGCATGAACTTGACGGGGTTTGCATATTCCCAGATCGACATGACGCGTTCCTAGCTGTTGGCGGGCGGCGGGTGAAGGGGTCAGCGCAGATTGATACGTAATGCCGCAGCGGCGGCAAAGGGGATCAGCGCCAGCGTCGACAGCGAAATCGCGGCCTGAAAGATCAGCGGCGTGGTGGCGTCCATCCCGGCCGCGCCGCGCCGCACGGCCTCGGCCCCGAAGATCAGCGTCGGCACATACAAGGGCAGGACCAGCAGCGACAGCAGCAGCCCGCCGCGCCGCAGCCCGACCGTGATCGCGGCCCCGAAGGCACCCAGCATCGACAGCGCGGGCGTGCCGATCAGCAGCGAGATCAGCAGGTTCGGCACCGCCTGCAGCGGCAGATGCAGCAGCAGCCCGAAAAGCGGCGCAGCGACGACCAGCGGCAGACCGGTGGTCAGCCAATGCGCGCCCGCCTTGGCCGCGACCGCGCCCTCGAGCGGGATGGGGGCGGTCGCCAGCAGGTCCAGCGAGCCGTCCTCGTGATCCAGCGCAAAGATGCGGTCCAGCGACAGCAGGCAGGCCAGCAGCGCCCCCACCCACAGGATGCCCGGCGCGATGCGGCCCAGAATGTCGCCGTCCGAGCCGACGCCAAAGGGCACCAGCGTGCAGAGGATCAGGAAAAACGCCAGCCCCAGCCCGAAGCCGCCGCCGGCGCGGATGGCCAGCCGCAGGTCGCGCAGCAGCAGCGCGGTCATGCGAAGGCCTCGTTGAAACCGGCGGGCCGCAGCCCTGCGGCGCGCGGCCGGGCGCGATAGCCGCCAAGGTCCAGGATCGCCGCCTCGGGCAGCGCGAGTTCGATATGCGTCGCCATGACCGCCGCCCCGCCCGCCGCCAGATGGCCGCGAATAACCGCCGCGAACAGCGCGACCGAATCCGCATCCAGCGACACCGTCGGTTCGTCCAGCAGCCAGACCGGGCGCCCGGTGACCAGCAGACGCGCCAGCCCCAGCCGCCGCTTCTGCCCTGCCGACAGCGCGCCTGCCGGGCGCTCGGCCAGATCGCGCAGGTTCATCGCCTCCAGCGCCGCGTCGATCTCGTCCCGGTCAAAGACCCGCGCCCAGAAGCGCAGATTCTCGGCCACGCTCAGCATCGTCTTCAGCCCGTCGGCATGGGCGGCATAGGCGATGCTGTCCGGCGCTGCGATCACCCGCCCCTCGAGCGGCGGTTGCAGCCCCGCGAGGCAGCGCAGCAGCGTCGTCTTGCCGATGCCGTTGGGGCCGCGCAGGATCAGCGCCGCGCCTGCGTCGACGGTGAAGGACACGCCCTCGACCGTGCGCAGCCCGCCCCGGGCGACGGCGAGATCGACAACGGACAGCAGGCTCATACCGGCAGCAGCGCCGCCGCCACGCGCCGGCCTTCGGAGAGCAGCACGTTGTAGCTGCGTGCGGCCGAGGGCGAGGACATCGCCTCGGCCATCAGCCCGCCTTCGGCCAGTGCGGCAATCAACTCGGCCGGCGGCAGCGCGATCTGCGCGCCCATGCCCAGCAGCAGCACATCGGCATCATCGGCCAGCGCCAGCAGCGCGGCGCGGTCCTGCGGCCCGGCCCACGGGCTGACCCCGCGCGCGGACAGAATGATCCCGCCCTCATGCACGGTGCCGCCGACGCGGAAAAATCCCGGCCCATAGCCTTCGACCGGCACCCGGCCCGACGGATATGCGGCCTCGGTCAGTTTCATGTCTAGGGCTGCGTCGTGAACTGGTCGGGCAGCGCGTCGGGGTCGGGCTTGGACCAGTCACGCTTGACGCCCAGCCACAGCACGATGTTCTTGGCCACATACATGGTCGAATACGCTCCGATCAGCACCCCCCACAGCATCGCGAAGACAAAGCCCCGGATCACGTCGCCGCCCAGCACCAGCAGCGCGGTCAGCGCCAGCGCGGTGGTCACGGCGGTCATCACGGTCCGCGACAGCGTCTCGTTCACCGACAGGTTCATGACGTCGATCAGCGGCATGGACTTGAACTTGATCAGGTTCTCTCGCAGCCGGTCGAAGACGACGACGGTATCGTTGATGGAATAACCCAGAATCGTCAGCAGCGCCGCGATGGTGGACAGATCGAAGCGCAGTTGCAGCAGCGAGAAAATCCCCATCGTCACCACGACGTCATGGACGATCGCCGCCACGCCCCCGACCGCGAACTGCCATTCGAAGCGCAGCCAGATATACAGCAGGATGCCCGCCGAGGCCGCCACCACCGCATAGATCGCGGTCCGTATCAGTTCGCCCGAGACCTTGGGCCCGACCGATTCGACGGCGGCAAACCGGATCTCGGGATCGACGGTCTTCAGCGCCGCCTCGACCGAGGCGATCTGTTCGGGCGTCATCGCCTGCGTGTCCTCGGTCGCACCGATGCGGACCTGGGCCACATGCCGGTTCTCGCCGAAGCTGGGGTCGAAGACCTCGGTGATCGAGACCTCGCCCAGATCCAGATCGCTCAGCGCGGTGCGGTAATCGCTGACTTCGAAGGCGGTCGGGCTTTCGGTGCGAATGGTGGTGCCGCCGCGGAAGTCGATGCCGAAATTCAGCCCCATGGTCAGCAGCAGCACGACCGAAATCGTCACCGCCACCGCAGAGATGCCAAAGGTCAGCGACTGCCAGCGGAAGAAGTTATAGTTGGTTACGTCGGGAACGATCTTCAGACGGAATGCCATGGGTGCCCCTTACAGAACCAGTTGCTTCGGCTTGCGCCATTCATACCACACCACAATCATCAACCGGGTCAGGTAAATCGCCGTAAAGACCGAGGTGACCAGACCGATGGTCAGCGTCACGGCAAAGCCCTTGACCGGGCCAGAGCCGATGAAGAACATCACCAGCCCGGCGATAAAGGTGGTCACGTTGGCGTCGATGATCGCCGACATGGCCTCTTGGAAACCATTGTCGATGGCGGCAGCGACGCGGCGGCCGCGGCGCAATTCCTCGCGGATGCGTTCAAAGATGATGACGTTGGCGTCGACGGCGGTGCCCACGGTCAGCACGATGCCCGCGATGCCCGGCAGGGTCAGCGTGGCCCCGATGGCCGACATGCAGGCCAGCAGCAGGATCACGTTGGTCACCACCGCGATCGAGGCGAACACCCCGAACAGCCCATAGCTGGCGATGGTATAGGCCACCACCGCGATGATCGCGACGATCGAGGCGATGCGGCCGGCGTCGATGCTGTCCTGCCCCAGTTCCGGGCCGATCGTGCGCTCTTCCAGGAAGGTCATCTCGGCCGGCAGGGCGCCTGCCCGCAGCAGAACCGCCAGCTGGGTCGATCCCGCGACATCCATCGAGCCGGAGATCTGCCCCGACCCGGTGGTGATCGCGTCGCGGATGACCGGGGCGGAGATCACCTCGTCATCCAGCACGATGGCGAAGGGCTGGCCGATATTGGCCGCCGTATAGGCCCCGAATTTGCGCGCGCCGGCCGGGTTGAAGGTGAAGTCCACCGCCGGCTGGCCGTTCTGGTCAAAGCTGGGGCGGGCGTTGGTCAACTCCTCGCCGCTGACGACGGGGGTGTCTTCAAGGATGTAATAGACCCCCGGCTCGTCCTGCGAGGGCAGCAGCACATTGCCCACGCCGGGCCGCGCATTGGCGTCGTTGCTGCGGCCGATGACCGGGTTGAAGGTCAGTTTCGCGGTCGTGCCGATCAGCTCTTTCAGTTCGGCGGCGGACCCGATCCCCGGCACCTGGATCAGGATGCGGTCGGCGCCCTGCCGCTGGATGGTGGGTTCGCGGGTGCCGACCTCGTCCACCCGGCGGCGCACGATTTCCAGCGATTGCTGGATGGTGCGGTCGTCGGTGGCGCTTTTCTCGGCATCGGAAAGCTGGATCGTCAGCACCTTGCCCGAGGCAGAGATCGCCAGATCGGACTGCCCTGCCCCGGTCAGCGTGACCACGGGCGTCGACAGGCTGCGGGCGATCTCGACCGCCTTGGCCATCTGGTCGGGGTTCTCGATCTCGACCTGCAATTGATCGGCGGGACCGGGCAGCCGGCGGACCGCGCCCAGCACCTCGCGCTGATCGGCCAGCGCCCGGCGCAGTTCCGGCCACAGCGAGCTCATCCGCGCCTTGTACACATCCTCGGTATGGACCTCGGCCAGCAGATGCGCGCCACCGCGCAGATCGAGGCCCAGATTGACCAGACCGCTGGGCATCCAGTTCGGCCACAGCTTGATCGCGGCCTGTTGGGCGTCGCTGACGAATCCCGCCTTTTCGGCCTCGACCAGCGCGTCGTTATGCGCCTCGACCCTTGCATAGAACAGGTTCGGCGCGGCCCAGAGCAGGCCGATGACGAAGACGGCCAGAATCAGGACGCGCTTCCAAAGCGGGATGTGCAGCATGAATTGCCTGCCTTAGCTGTTGGCGGCGACGGGTTTGACCGTCGAGACGACCTGCGCGACCGAACCGCGCACGATCCGCACCTTGACGCCCTGCGCGACCTCGACGGTCAGTTCCTCGTCCTTGACGTCGGTGATCTTGCCGATCAGCCCGCCATTGGTGACCACCTGATCGCCCCGCTTCAGCGCCGCCACCATGTCCCGATGTTCGCGCGCGCGCTTTTGCTGCGGGCGCAGAATCAGGAAATACATGATGACGAAGATCAGGATCAGCGGGATGAACTGGGCAATCGCGCCGGCACCACCGGCACCACCGGCGGCTTGAGCATAGGCAGGGGAAACGAACATCTGCGGTCCTTTCGGAAAGGCGGGTCTGGGAAGCGGCGCGGGCCGCGCGCACATCGGAATTGCGGCGCAACCTAATGACCGGCACGGGCAATGGCAAGAAACCGCGTCCACCCCGTCGCCCCACAAGGACGTGACGCGGCGTGGACACCGGCTTTTGCCTGTGGCACGGCTTTCCCGACAAGGAGAAACGCCATGCCAGACAGCCTGTCCCGCCCCTCTGCCGCCGCCGCGTCCGACCGCAACCAGACCGAGATCGCGCGCCTGATCGAGATCATGGCCGCGCTGCGCGACCCGGCAACCGGCTGTCCCTGGGATATCGAACAGGATTTCGCCTCGATCTCTCCCTATACCATCGAAGAGGCCTACGAGGTCGCCGACGCCATCCAGCGCGAGGCCTGGGACGAGTTTCCGGGCGAGCTGGGCGATCTGCTGCTGCAGGTCGTCTTCCACGCGCAGATGGCGCAGGAACGGCAAATGTTCGATTTCGCCGATGTCGCGGCGCGGATTTCCGACAAGCTGATCGACCGCCATCCCCATGTCTTCGGCCCGGAGTCGCGTGACAAATCCGCCGCCCAGCAGGTCAAGGATTGGGAAACGATCAAGGCCGCCGAACGCGCCAAGCGAGCCGAACGCGGCGTGCTGGACGGGGTGGCGATGGGGCTGCCGGCGCTGACCCGCGCGGTCAAGCTGCAGAACCGCGCGGCGCGGGTCGGCTTCGACTGGCCCGGCGCGGCCGATGTGCTGGAGAAGCTGGCCGAGGAGACCGCCGAGCTGGTCGAGGCGCGCGAGGCCGCCGATCCCGCCCATCTGGCCGAGGAATTCGGCGATCTGCTGTTCGTCATGGCCAATCTGGCCCGGCATCTGGAGATCGACCCCGAAGAGGCGCTGCGTAACGCCAATGCCAAGTTTACCCGCCGCTTCCAGTCCATCGAATCCGCCCTTGCCCGGCAGGGCAAGCGCCCCGAGGATTCGGACCTGGCCCAGATGGACGCGCTGTGGAACGCCGCCAAGGCCGCCGAGCGCGGCTGAGCGCGCCGCGACCCGCCAACGCCTGACCCGCCGAGACCAAACCCGGCGAGATCAGACCCGACGATAGCTGAGATAGGCCGGCAGCCGCCCCTCGCGCAGGGCTTTTTGTTCATAGCGGGTGGACAGCCAGTCGGGCCAAGCCTCGGCGCGGTGGCTGATCAGTTCGAACCCGGCCTTGGGCAGCTCGACCAGCGTCTGCCGGACATAGGACGGAATGTCGGTCGCGACCCGGAACTCTGCCCCCGGTGCCATGACCCGGTGCAGCGGCAGCAGATGCTCGGGCGTAACGAAGCGGCGGCGATGGTGGCGGGTCTTGGGCCAGGGGTCAGGATAGTTCAGAAACGCCCGCGCGATGCTGGCATCGGGCAGCACATCCATCAGATCGCGCGCATCGCCGGGATGGACGCTGACGTTCTGCACCCCCGCCGCCCGGATCTTGCCGACCAGCATGGCGACGCCGTTGATGAAGGGCTCGCAGCCGATGATGCCGACCTGCGGATAGCGGGCGGCCATATGGACCATATGCTCGCCCCCGCCAAAGCCGATCTCGAGCCAGAGCGGCCGCGCATCGCCAAAGATCGCGCCGGGGTCGATGGGCGTGCGGTCGGGGTTGTCGTCCATGGTCACGCCGCGCGGACGCAGCGCGCCCAGATCCTCGGCCAGATAGCCCTTTTGGCTGCGGCGCAGGGTCTTGCCGTGGCGGCGGCCGTAAAAGTTGCGGCGGGCGGGATTCGGGTCGAATTCATGATCTGACATGGCCGGTCCCATGCCCGCAAGCGCGGGCTCTGGTCAAGACCGCGCGCGCATGACAGGATCGCGCCATTCCCCGACAGGAGCGATGATGACCCCCGATCAACTGCTGCTATTTGCCATCTTCGCGGTCGTGATCGTGCTGATGATCTGGGGGCGGTGGCGCTATGACGTGGTGGCCTTTGCCGGGCTGGTGGCCGGCGTGCTGACCGGCATCGTGCCCAGCGAACAGGCGTTTTCCGGCTTTTCCAACCCCGCCACCGTCACCGTCGCGCTGATCCTGATCGTGACGGCGGGGCTGCAGCGATCGGGCGTGGTGGCGCGGCTGACGCGCATCCTGTCGGGCGCGAAACGGTCGGTCCCGGTGCATATCGCGATCATGGGATCGGTGGGCGCGGCGATTTCGGGCTTCATGAACAACGTCGCGGCGCTGGCGATCCTGATGCCCATCGACGTGCAGACCGCGCGCAAGGCCGGGCGCAGCGCGTCGCCCACCCTGATGCCGCTGGCTTTCGCGACGATCCTGGGCGGCATGACCACGCTGATCGGGACGCCGCCGAACCTGCTCGTCTCGCAGTTCCGCGCGGCCGAGACCGGCACCGGGTTCCGCATGTTCCAGTTCCTGCCGGTCGGCGGCGCGGTGGCGGTGGTGGGGGTGCTGTTCATCGCGCTGATCGGCTGGCGGCTGATCCCGCGTCACGCTAGCGACACCAGCGCGGCCGCCGGGCAGGTCGCGCTGCGCGACTATGTGGCCCAGCTTTTGCTGCCGCAGGGCAGCAGCGCGGTCGGCAAGACCCTGGGCGAGATCGCCACCGATTCCGAGTCCGTCACCATCCTCGCCGTCGAGCGCGAGGGCACGCGCTATTACCGCACCTCACGGATGATCGTGCTGCATGAAGGCGACCGGCTGATCATCGAGGCCCCGCCCGAAGCGATCGAGGATTTCCGGCTGGACCTTGGCCTGTCCTACCCGCCCGGCCCCGGCGACGGCCAGAAATCCGATCGCGAGGCCGAGGCCCGCAGCGTCGCGCTGGATACCGCCGGGCGGATGCTGGTCGAGGCGGTGGTGCCGCTGCGCTCGCGCCTGATCGGGCGGCGCGGCGACGCGCTGTATCACGGGATCGAGGTCGACGGCATCCTGCTGGGCATCCTGCGCGAGGGTCAGACCCTGCGCGAAAAGCTGAACACCAAGCGCATCCGGCATGGCGACGTGCTGCTGCTGCTGCTGTCGGAAAACAACATGGCCAAGGCGCTGGACCCGCGCGACCTGATGCCGCTGGAAGGCAGCGGCACGCAGGTCGCCAAGGATTCGCGGCTGTGGGCGGCGCTGCTGATCTTTGTCGCCGCCATCGCCGCGACCAGCTTCGGGCTGATTTCCATGCCCATCGCGCTGGGTGCGGTGCTGGTCCTGTATGTCGTCGGCGGCATCCTGTCGGTCGAGGATATCTATGACCATGTCGACTGGTCGATCATCGTGCTGCTGGGCGCGATGATCCCGCTGGGCATGGCGCTGGAAACCACCGGCGGCTCGACGCTGATCGCCCGCGGCCTGCAATCGCTGACCGAGGGCTATCCGCCCTGGGTCGCGCTGACGCTGCTGATGGTGGCGACGATGACCATGTCGGACGTGCTGAACAACAACGCGACGACGGTGCTGGCGGCGCCGGTCTCGATCCAGCTGGCGGCACAGATCGGGGTGAACCCGGACGCGTTCCTGATGGGCGTGGCGGTGGCGGCGTCCTGCGCCTTCCTGACCCCCATCGGGCACCAGAACAACACGCTGATCATGGGGCCGGGCGGCTATCGCTTTGCCGATTACTGGCGCATGGGCCTGCCGCTCGAGATCCTCGTGATCGCAAGCTCGGTTCCGCTGCTGCTGATCGTCTTTCCGCTATAGCCCCCCCGCCCCCGCGCCGGCCGGCGCGCGGGGCGGGGCGCCGGGTCAGGGTGCCAGACGGCTGATGATGACGGTGACCTCGGGCTTCTTGCCGATCTCTTCCATCGTCACCTGACGGGTGATCTTGCGGACCGCGTCCTCCAGCTTCTTGTCGTCGGCGACGGTCTTGGCGTCGGCGCGTTCCAGAAACTCGGCCAGCTCGTTCTCGACCTGCTGGGCCAAGGGCGCGGACGACCGGCCCTGCTCGGGCAGGCCCATCGTCTCGACCCAGGCATCGGGGAACGGGGTGTCATGCTCATCGACCAGCACGCTGACCATGGCGTGCCCGTTCAGCGCCATGCGGATGCGGTCGCGGACGACGCCGTCCATCGCCCCAATCAGCACCGAGCCATCCAGATAAAGCCGCCCGGTCTCGATCCGGTCAACCACGCGCGGCTTGCTGCCGGTCAGGTCCAGCATCGTGCCATTGGTCGCCACGACCGAGGCGATGCCCTTTTCCGTGCCCAGCTTGGCATGTGCGCGCAGATGCATGTGCTCGCCATGCATCGGGATCAGGATCTGCGGCTTGAGGAGATCATGCACCGCCTCGAGATCCGGCCGGTTGGCGTGGCCCGAGACGTGATAGATCCCGTCATCGGCGTCGAACACGTCCACGCCCATTTCGGACAGCTGGTTCATGATGCGGATCACGCCGCTTTCATTGCCGGGGATGGTGCGCGAGCTGAAGAGGAAGCTGTCCCCTTCGGCCAGACGCAGGCCCAGATAGCTGCCGCGCGACAGTTGCGCGGTGGCGGCCCGGCGCTCGCCCTGGCTGCCGGTGACGATCAGCATGACCTTGTGACGCGGCAGCTCGGCGGCCTCTTCCGGGCTGATGGTGGCCGGAAACTGCGTCAGGATGCCGGTTTCGGTCGCCGCCTGCACCATCTTGCGCATCGCGCGGCCCAGCAGACAGACCTTGCGCCCCGAGGCGACGGCGGCATCCGCCAGCGTCTTCAGCCGCGCCACGTTCGAGGCAAAGGTCGTGGCGATCACCATCTGCGGCTGCGCGACCACGAACTCCATGATCGGATTGGCCAGAACCGACTCGGACCGGCCCGGATGGGTGGAAAACACGTTGGTCGAATCGCAGGTCAGAACCTTGACCCCATCGCCCTCGCGCGCGATCTCGTGCCACAATTGCGGGTCGAAGGCCTCGCCCACGACCGGCGTGCCGTCCAGCTTGAAATCGCCGCTGTGGACGACCCGGCCCGCCGGGCTGTCGATGATCATCGCCGAGCTTTCCGGGATCGAGTGGCTGATCGGCACGAACTGCACCTTGAACGGCCCGGCCGTGACGGTTTCGGGCCGCGCCTCGACGATCCGCAGCGCATCGGTCTGGACGCCGCGTTCCTCGAGCTTGAGCCGCGCCAGCGTGCCGGTGAACTTGCGGCAATAGATCGGCGCGCCGATCCGGTCCCACAGCAGGCCGATGGCGCCGACGTGATCCTCGTGCCCGTGGGTGATGAAGATCGCGTCGATGCGTTTGCGATTGGCCTCGAGCCAGGCGATATCGGCCATGATCAGGTCGATGCCGGGCGAGCTGTCCATGTCGCCGAAAGTCACCCCCAGATCGACCACGATCAGCCGTTCCTTGCCGGCCGGGCCATAGCCATACACATAGGCATTCATGCCGATCTCACCGGCGCCGCCAAGCGGCATGTAAATCAGACGGTCAGACATTCCCCGCCTCCTTGTTGAATTCATAAATAAGACGCAGGCCTTGAACCGTCAGATCGTCCTCGACACTGTCGAAGACGTCGGTGCCCTGCTCGAACAGCGGCGCGAGGCCGCCGGTTGCGATGACTTTCATTGGCCGGTCACGCTCGGCCCTGATTTTCTCGATCACGCCTTCCACAAGGCCGATATAGCCCCAGAAGATCCCCGACTGGATGCAGGCGATGGTGTTGCCGCCGATCACCTGATCGGGCTTGGTCACATCGACATGCGGCAGCGAGGCCGCGCCCGCATGCAGCGCCTCGAGCGAGAGGTTGACCCCGGGCGCGATGACGCCGCCGACATAGGCGCCGTCCTCGTCCGAGACGTCGAAGGTGGTCGCGGTGCCGAAATCGACGACGATCAGCTCGCCGCCATGACGGGCATGGGCGGCCCAGGTGTTGACGATCCGGTCCGGCCCCACCGTCACCCCGGCATCGACGCGGGGATAGGCGGGCAGCAGGCAGTCGGGCCGTCCCACGACCAGCGGCCGGGTGTTGAAATAGCGGTTGCACAGCACCCGCAGGTTGAAGACGACGCGCGGCACCGTGGACGAGATGATGCAGGCGGTGATGTCCATCTCGAAATGGCGCAGGGTGATCAGCGTTTCAAGCCAGACGAAATATTCGTCCGCCGTGCGCCGGTGATCGGTGGCGATGCGCCAATGGGACACGAATTTCGTCCCGTTCCAGATCGAGAAGATGGTGTTGGTGTTGCCGGTGTCGATACAAAGCAGCATCAGAAATACACATCTGCGGCCGGCACCGATTGGCGTCCGGCCGGGGTGGTCAGAAGCAGGGCGCCGCCCTCGTCGATGCCGTCGAAACGCCCGACCAACGCGACGCGCCCGGTGCGGGCGGTGATGGTCTCGCCCAGCCGCGCGGCGCGGGCCAGAAAGGCGCGGCGGATGGGGGCGAAGCCTTCGGTCAGCAGCCGACCCTCCCACGCGGCGAAGGCGGGGGCGAGCAGGTCCAGAAAATCCTCGGGCGTGATGGTGATGCCGGTCTCGGCGGCGACGCTGACGGGGGCAAAGGGCGCGTCCGGGTCGGCTGGCGGGGTGGCGGCCAGATTCACACCGATGCCCACGGCCAGCGCGGACACCGCGCCGCCATGTCCGGCGCTTTCCAGCAGGATGCCGGCCACCTTGCCGCCGTTCAGCAACACGTCATTGGGCCATTTCAACGCCAGCCGCGCCGCCGGCCCGGCGACCGCGGCAATCGCATCGGCCACGGCCAGCGCCGCGACAAAGGAATAGAGCGCCGCCTGCGCCGGGTCGCCCGCCGGCCTCAGCGCCAGCGAGCCGGCGAAATTGCCCGCCGGCATGGCCCAATCACGGCCACGGCGGCCCCGGCCCTGATACTGGTCATGGGTGACGATCCAGGCCGGGCCGGGATGCCTTGCGGCATGGCTCAGCGCCTCGGCATTGGTCGAGGCGCAGCGCGGCAGGACATGCCGCGCCACGCCCTCGGGCCAGGGGCTCAGATCACTCAACGCGTGCCGGGGTGGCGGGCGGCGTCGCCACGATCACGGCAGGGGTGGCAGGATCGGCATCGGCGGCGGCGACCACGGCCGCGCCGCGGATCGGGCTGTCGTCCACGGTCAGCAGCGCCTCGGCCGCGCGGCCAGCGGCGCGGTCAACGCCCAGCATGCTGATCGAACCCAGCAGCATCACCGCCGCCGAGGCGACCAGCAGACCCATCGAGGCCGGGCTCATCCGGCTGCCCAAGGGTTCGATCTCGGCCCCGAAATACATGTAGTAGACGATCCTAAGGTAATAGAACGCCCCGATGACCGAGGCGACCACGCCCGACACCGCCAGCCACGTCATGTCGGCATCGACGGCGGCGTTCAGCACCCCGAACTTGGCGAAGAAACCCAGCATCGGCGGCACGCCGGCGAGGCTGAAGAACAGGATCAGCACCGCCAGCGCCTTGATCGGCTCGTCCCGCGCGAACTGGTGCAGCCCGGCCAGATCGGTGACCGGCACCCCGTCGCGTTCCAGCGACATGATCCAGGCGAAGACGCCCACATTCATCACCGCATAGATCGCCATGTAAAGCAGCATGGACTGCACGCCAAGCGCCGTCCCCGCCGCCAGACCGACCAGCGCGAAACCCATATGCGCGATCGAGCTATAGGCCATCAGCCGCTTGATGTTGGTCTGCGCGATACCCGCGATCGAGCCGAGGAACATCGACAGCAGCGCCAGCACCGCAAGGATCTGCCCCCAGTCCTCGGGCACGCGGCCAAAGGCATCGGTCAGCACGCGGGCCAGCAGCGCCATGGCGGCGACCTTGGGCGCGGTGGCAAAGAAGGCGGTGACGGGCGTCGGTGCGCCCTCATAGACGTCGGGGGTCCACATGTGGAACGGCACCGCGCTGACCTTGAAGGCGAGGCCCACAATGACGAAGACCATGCCGAACATCAGCCCGACCGGCTGCGGCCCGCCCTGCACCACCTCGATGATGCCGCGGAAATCCGTGGTTCCGGAAAAGCCGTAGATCAGCGTCACGCCATACAGCAGCAGCCCCGAGCTGAGCGAGCCGAGCACGAAATATTTCAGCCCCGCTTCCGAGGATTTGACCGAATCCCGGCGCATGGCGGCGATGACATAGAGCGACAGCGACTGCAGCTCGAGCCCCATATACAGCGTCAGCAGGTCGCCGGCCGAGACCATGACCATCATCCCGATGACCGCCAGCGCGATCAGGATCGGAAACTCGAAGCGCAGCATGTTGCGACGCTCCATGTATTCGGCGCTCATGGCGAGGATGGCGGCGGCCGAGGTCAGGATCACGATCTTGCAGAACAGCGCGAAGCCGTCTGCGATGAACATGTCGTAGAAGGCGAGCCCCTGCGCGGGACGGCCCAGACCGATGAAGGCGGCCAGCGCCAGAAACACCGCGACGGTGACCCACAGCAAGGTGCCCGCGATGCGGTCCTTGCCCATATAGGCCCCGACCAGAAGCGCCAGCAGGGCAAAGCCCGCCAGCACGGTTTCCGGCATGATGATCGTGAAATCGAGCGAAGTCATGACGGTCCTCTTACTGCTCGGCGGTGGCCGGATCGGCCCCGGTCGTGGCCTCGACCACGCGATAGGCGGCGGGGTCCGAGGGCTGGCTTTCGGTCGCGGTGGCGACATGGGTAACAAGCGCGTTGACGCTGGGGCCGGTGATGTCGGTGACGACGCGCGGATAGACCCCCAGCCACAGCGTCATGGCGATCAGCGGCACGAAGATCCAGCGCTCGCGCGCGGTCATGTCGGTGATCGACTTCAGGCTCTCTTTCAGCAGCGCCCCCAGCGTCACCCGGCGATACAGCCACAGCGCATAGCCGGCCGACAGGATCACGCCGGTCGTGGCCACCAGACCGACCCAGGTATTCTCGCGGAAGACGCCCAGCAGGGTCAGGAACTCGCCCACGAAACCCGAGGTGCCGGGCAGGCCGACATTGGCCATGGTGAAGAACATGAAGACCAGCGCGTATTTCGGCATCCGGTTGACCAGCCCGCCATAGGCGTCGATCTCGCGCGTGTGCATGCGGTCATAGATCACGCCGACCAGCAGGAACAGCGCGCCCGAGACGAAGCCATGCGACAGCATCTGGAAGATCGCCCCGTCGACGCCGACCTGGTTGGCCGCAAAGATGCCCATGGTCACGTAACCCATATGCGCGACCGAGGAATAGGCGATCAGCTTCTTCATGTCCGACTGCGCCAGCGCCACCAGCGAGGTATAGACGATGGCAATGGCCGACAGCCAGAACACGAAGGGCTGGAACAGGTCCGAGGCGACCGGGAACATCGGCAGGCTGAAGCGCAGGAAGCCGTAGCCGCCCATTTTCAGCAGCACCGCGGCCAGCACGACCGATCCCGCGGTCGGCGCCTGAACGTGCGCGTCGGGCAGCCAGGTATGGACCGGCCACATCGGCATCTTGACCGCGAAGCTGGCAAAGAAGGCCAGGAACAGCAGCGTCTGCACGCCGCCGACCACGGTCAACCCCAGCAGGCGCATCGGTTCGGACGAGAAGTCGAAGGCCAGCAACTGCTCGATATCGGTGGTGCCGGCGGCGCGATACATCACGACCATGGCGACCAGCATCAGCACCGAGCCGAGGAAGGTATACAGGAAGAACTTGAACGCCGCATAGATCCGGTTGGCGCCGCCCCAGATCCCGATGATCAGGAACATCGGGATCAGCCCGGCCTCGAAGAACAGGTAGAACAGCATCAGATCAAGCGCGACGAAGACGCCGATCATCAGCCCTTCCAGCACCAGGAATGCGATCATGTATTCCTTGACGCGGGTCTTGGTGTCCCAGGTGGACAGCACCGTCAGCGGCATCAGGAAGGTGGTCAGCATCACGAACAGGACCGAGATCCCGTCCACGCCCAGCTTGTAGCGCAGCCCGATGATCCAGCTGCGATCCTCGACGAATTGGAAGCCCGTATTGGCGGAATCGAAGTTGAACAGCACATAGAGCGACAGCGCGAAGGTGGCGGTGGTGGCGATCAGCGCCAGCCATTTCGCATTGCGGTTCGACGCCTCGTCACCGCCGCGCAGGAACAGCGCCAGGATCAGCGCCGCGACCAGCGGCAGGAAGGTCACGATCGAGAGGATATTGGTCATCTTACATGCTCCCCCGCGCCATCACCCAGATCAGCAGCGCCACGATCCCGACCACCATCGCGAAGGCATAGTGGAACAGATAGCCCGATTGCAGCCGCGACGAGGCGCGGGTCAGACGCGGGATCAGCCCCATGGCGACGCCGTTGATCAGGCCGTCGATGGTCCGCCCATCGCCACCCCGCCACAGCGCCCTGCCGATCCAGCGGGCCGGCCGCACGAAGACATAGTCGTAGATCTCGTCGAAATACCATTTGTTCAGCAGGAACTCATAGAGGGGCCGCTGCGTCGCGGCCAGCTTGGCCGGCGCGGCGGGATAGCGGACATACATCATCCACGAGGTGAACAGCCCCAGCAGCATGGCGACAAAGGGCGACACCTTGACCCAGACCGGCGCCTCATGCGCCTCGTGGATCATGTGGTTGTCGGGGTGCAGATAGATCGCCCCGCCCTGCGGCGCCGCGACATCGGTGCGCAGCACGCCGTCTTCCTGATGGTTCTCGGCCGGCTCGCCCTCGATCACGGCGTGCGCCTCAACCGGTTGCAGGTGGAAGAAGCTTTCGACCCGGTCGCCGAAGAAGTCCTGATACCAGACCATCCCTGAAAAGATCGCGCCGATGGCCAGCACGCCCAGCGGAATGGTCATGACATGGGGCGATTCATGCGCGTGCTCATGCGTGTGGCGGTCGCCGCGCGGCGTGCCCCAGAAGGTCATGAACATCAGCCGCCAGGAATAGAAGCTGGTAAACCCGGCCGAGATCACCAGCGCCCAGAAGGCGAAGCTGTTGCCGACATAGGCGCTTTCGATGATCGCGTCCTTGGACAGGAAGCCGGCGAAACCGATGGTGGTCAGCGGGATGCCGACGCCGGTGATCGCCAGGGTGCCGATCAGCATGGCCCAGAAGGTCAGCGGCACCTTGTGGCGCAGACCGCCGTAATTCCGCATGTCCTGCTCGTGATGCATGGCATGGATGACCGAGCCGGCGCCGAGGAACAGCATTGCCTTGAAGAAGGCGTGGGTCAGCAGGTGGAACATCGCCGCCGAATAGACGCCCACACCCGCCGCCACGAACATATAGCCAAGCTGCGAACAGGTCGAATAGGCGATGACGCGCTTGATGTCGTTCTGGACCAGACCCACGGTCGCGGCAAAGAACGCGGTCGCGCCGCCGATGATGGTGATGAACAGCGTCGCCTCGGGCGCGAATTCATACAGCGGCGACATCCGGCAGACCAGGAATACGCCCGCCGTGACCATGGTCGCGGCGTGGATCAGCGCCGAGACCGGGGTCGGGCCTTCCATCGCGTCGGGCAGCCAGGTGTGCAGGAAAAGCTGCGCGGATTTGCCCATCGCACCGATGAACAGCAGCACGCCCAGCAGGTTGGCGGCGTTCCAGTCGGTCCACAGGAACTGCACGCGGGTCTCGGCAATGGCCGGCACCTGCGCAAAGATTTCGTCGAAGACGACGGTGCCGGTCAGCCACCACAGCCCGAAGATGCCCAGCAGGAAGGCGAAATCGCCGACCCGGTTGACGATGAACGCCTTCATCGCGGCGGCATTGGCCGAGGGTTTCTTGTAATAGAAGCCGATCAGCAGATAGGAGGCGACGCCCACCCCTTCCCAGCCGAAGAACATCTGCAGCAGGTTGTCGGCCGTCACCAGCATCAGCATGGCGAAGGTGAAGAAGGACAGATAGGCGAAGAACCGCGCCTTGTAGCGCTCGTTCGCGGTCCAGTTCTCGTCATGGGCCATGTAGCCGATCGAGTAGAGGTGGACCAGCGCCGAGACGGTCGTGACGACGATCAGCATGATCGCGGTCAGCCGGTCCAGCCGGATCGACCATTCGGCGACGAAATCGCCGGTCACGATCCAGTCCATCACCGGGATGTGGCGGACCTGGCCGTCAAAGCCCAGAAACACGACCCAGCTCAGCGCGCAGCACAGGAAAAGCACGCCGGTGGTCAGATATTGCGCGGCGGTCTCGCCGATCAGGCGCCAGCCGAAGCCGGCGATCAGCGCCGCAATCAGGGGCGCAAACAGGATGATCTGTTCCATATCCGGTTCACCCCTTCATCACGTTGACATCTTCCACGGCAATGGTGCCGCGGTTGCGATAGAAGACGACCAGGATCGCCAGACCGACGGCGGCCTCGGCCGCGGCCACGGTCAGCACGAACATGGTAAAGACCTGTCCGCCCAGATCGCCCAGATGCGCCGAGAACGCGACAAAGTTCATGTTGACCGCCAGCAGCATCAGCTCGATCGACATGAGGATGATGATGACGTTCTTGCGGTTCACGAAGATACCGAAGATGCCGGTCACGAACAGGATCGCCCCCACCACCAGAAAATGCGTCAATCCGATCATTTATCGTCCCTCTTGGCATCGCGGCTGGGGCGGGACTGACCCGCACATGCCGCGACTAGGCTGGCGTTCCGCTGGCCCGTCTTCATGACAGCCCCTGCCCCGGTTTCACGTCGCGCAGTTCAAGCTGCTTGGCAGGGTCGGTCAGCATCTGTTTCATCACGTTCTGCCGCTTGATGTCGCGGCGGTGGCGCATGGTCAGCAGGATCGCCCCGATCATGGCAACCAGCAGCACCAGACCGGCCAACTGGAAGGGCAGGAAATAGCGGTCATAAAGCACCAGCCCGATGGACGCGGTGTTATAGCTGTTCTGCGCGATCGGTGCGGCGCGCAGATCGGCGGCACCGGCGGCGGGCTCCCACCCCGAAAACGCCATGCCCAGCACGGTCAGCAGGACCAGCGCCACGACCAGCCCCAGGGGCAGGAAGCGCGCCAGTTCGCCCCGGAACTTGGCGAAGTCGATGTCGAGCATCATGACCACGAACAGGAACAGCACCGCGACGGCGCCGACATAGACGATGATCAGCAGCATGGCGACGAATTCCGCCCCCTGCAGCACGAACAGACCCGCGGCGCAGAAGAAGGTCAGGATCAGCCACAGGACCGAGTGGACCGGGTTGCGGGACAGCACGACCATGACCCCGCCGAGGCAGGCGGTGATGGCGAACAGGTAGAATGCAAAGACGATCACGCCTCGTCCTCCTCCTCATAAACGCGGGCCGCGATGTCCAGCGCCTTCTGCATGGCGGGCAGGCCCGCGAACATGCTCATCTGATAGATCGTCTCGGCGATCTCGCGCCGCGTCGCGCCGGCTTCCAGCGCGTGACGGATGCTCAGCCGCAGCTGCGGCTCGGCCAGCGCGCCCTGCACGGTGATCGCGCCGATGGTCAGCAGCAGGCGGGTCTTGGCGTCCAGCCCGTCTCGGTTGAAGGTGCGCCCGAACCACATTTCCAGCACATCGGCCGGCATGGTCGGGATCAGCTTTTCGAATGCGCGCGAGTCGACATGTTCCAGCGCAGGGTTGAAGGCGCGGGCCATTTCCTGACCCGACTGCATCATCTGCGCGAACATCTTCTGAAATTGATCGGTCATCTGTAGGGCGCGTCCAGCGCGAGGTTGCGGGCGATCTCCGCCTCCCAGCGGGCGCCGTTTTCCAGCAGCTTTTCCTTGTCATAGAAAAGCTCTTCGCGGGTCTCGGTGGCGAATTCGAAGTTCGGACCTTCGACGATGGCATCGACCGGGCAGGCTTCCTCGCAGAAGCCGCAATAGATGCATTTGGTCATGTCGATGTCATAGCGCGTGGTCCGGCGCGAGCCGTCCTCGCGCGGTTCGGCGTCGATGGTGATGGCCTGCGCGGGGCAGATCGCCTCGCACAGCTTGCAGGCGATGCAGCGCTCCTCGCCCGAGGGGTAGCGGCGCAGCGCGTGTTCACCCCGGAAACGCGGCGATAGCGGGCCCTTTTCATGCGGGTAGTTGATGGTTTC